>JAYZPA010000091.1:0-18672 GCA_036150515.1 Planctomycetota bacterium | reverse complement strand
GCCAAAGCACGGAAGTCCAGAGAGGAATCCTGTTTGCCCACTTGTTCACTGCCGGTAACAAAGGCAACCGCCGAAGCCCATTCGCGATGAGTTAAGGGAACCCCCACACATGTACCTGAAGCCAAAGCAGCCGTGATGCCCGGCACAATTTCATAGGCGATACCATGAGAATCCAGATGGCCGGTTTCTTCCGCACAACGGGCAAAAATAGCGGGGTCTCCCCCTTTGAGACGTACAATCTTCAAACCCTGCTGTGCAAGCCGAACTAACTCGCTGTTGATTTCCTGCTGCTCCCACAACTTACCTGCTCCATGACGCCCTAAACATATTTTCTCCGCTTCAGGACGTGCATGCTGCAGAATCAAAGGATTCGCCAGATAGTCATACAAAACCACGTCTGCCTGCTGTAAACACTCAGCAGCACGCAAAGTAATGTAGCTGGGATCGCCCGGACCCGCACCAACGAGATAGACAAATCCGGTCGATGTTGTATCCTGAGTCATAGTTGCTACTTTATCGTCTTGGTGCCTGACCCCCCGATCAGGCCTGACATCGCTAGAATACCTGTCAAATAACCTTATTCAGTTCGATCAGGATAATTTCGATTGGAACCTGCACCCTCTGATTCCGCAAGCCACTTGCAATTCAGCAATTCAAATATCGCTGCAGGTTTGCCGCGAGCCCAACGTCAGGAATTGCAACATCTTTTTGAACAGGCCCTGATCTGGCTTGAACATGATCCTCCAAATTACCAGCAAGCACTGACCGGACTGGCTCTCTGTATGAAAGCAGATCCCGTGGCTGCGGTCTATACTTTTCAATTTCTACAAACCATCGACGCCGCTGCCGAAGCGGGGCATCTAAAATTCAATTGGTTCCAACAACGCCGGAACCGCAAACAAGTAAAGGAAATGGAACGACAATTCCAACAAAAAAACTATAACGCTGTTTTTGAAAAAGCACCAAAAGCCCTTTATCATAACCCGGGTTGTGTTCCCTTATTGCAACTGCTGGCTGCCACATGTCATGCCAATGACGCTCAGGATAGTGCACGAACCTATTGTCAATTCGCACTGCAATATGACCCCACATCCACCAAAACGCACCAACAAATCCTGGAAAACTATCTCGCTGCCGGGCAGTTCGACGATGCCAAGGAACACTGGCTGAATCTAATGACCCAACGTGCAATGGCGTCGGTTGACCTCTCCCGTCTTCGTAAAACCCTGCCACAGTCACTCCAAAATCACCTACCCTTAAAGCCGCTTGTTATCCTCATTCAGGAAGCAATCATACATCAAACAGAATCACCACAGGATGAAGCAAACTGGATGCAACTACGTGAACTTTATGCGGACAATCAGCTATACTCGCTTGCCATGGAGTGCTGTCAGTCCGCCAGCCAGGCACTGGGTAATGCTCATCTCTGGAATCATCGAATTCTGGAATTACGTATGCAACAGGCCGATGCGCGTCTGGAATTCCATGCCCAGAATCAACCGGCACTGATCCAGGAACTCATGGAAGAACGGTTACGTGTAAGAACTGAGTTCTATCAGGCGCAATGTACCGCTCATCCCACTCAGTCCCTATATCAGATTCATCTTGCATGGTGTTTGCTGGAAACCAGCAATCCGGATGGCGCTTTGAAACTATTTGAACAGATCGAGCATACAGATCTTCCAGCCGCATGGTCTCTTATCACCTACCTCGGCCACGGTGAAGCACAACAGAGCTTACGGAGATTTCAACCCGCCCTGGCCCTTTTTCAACAGGCAGTCGCGGGAATAAGCCCGCAGATGATGACAACATTGACAGAGCAACTAAAGGACTTCGATATTCCGATTTTGGATGGGATTCTCTTGCCAAAACGGATATTAAATCGTGCCCGAACATTGGCTCGAGCCATGAATTCCACGGAGATCGTTCAGAACTGCGAATTGATCTCCAAAAAAACCGGTATTTCTCTGGAGATCTAATCCATGGAGCATCTAGACAAGAATCATCTTTTAGTCGATAAATGGTGTTTCCACGTGACAAACTAATTTCTGTGGATCTGGGGTAATACCTAAAACCACGTGTCGCAAAGGGCCCTTTCCCGACGGGGAGTCGGGAGGTTTTGGGGCGTCTCAGGCGTGGATACGTATTTCCCAAAAACAGGCAGGCTTGATAGGCCACAGGAGAATTATGCCAAATTCCGTAAGTGCACAGAAACGACTTCGTCAAAACAAGGCAAGACGTGAAGAAAACCGATCCCAGCGGTCTGAACTACGTACGTACGTTCGCCGGGTACACGAATTAGCAGAGGCCTATAAAACTGCCGTTGCCGAAAGTGGAGACACCGACTCAGCGCTGACGGCAGTTAACGATGCGTATCGAGATGCACAGAAGAAACTAGATCAGGCAGGTGCCAAGAGTCTGGTTCACAAAAACAAAGCTGCACGCACTAAATCCCGTTTGCAAAAGGTGATTAAGAAGGCAAAAGGGATCGCTTAGGATCTCAAATTCGATATCTTTAAATCAGCTTGCTGATAGCCAGCTGGTTTTTTTATGCGCTGAGGTGCATTCCATCACCGCGTCCGATCCTCAAACAGACGCCACCCCGATGCTGGCTACCAGACGATTTTTTCCGAATCAAAAACCGGGCCATCAACACAGGTTCGTTTATAGTCCCACGTACCATCGGGTTCTTTACAACGGGTGACACAACTAAAACAAATACCAATGCCACATGCCATCGGCGTTTCCAGTGACACCTGACAAGGCACGGAGTGTTGTTGAGCGACCTCTGCGACCGCCTGCATCATGGGTTCCGGACCACAGCAAACAATTTGCACTCCCTGAGCATCACCATGATTTTCCCGATCCTCGTCCATGGCTTGTTCGAGGACTTCGGTGACAAGACCATGAAATCCTGCCGATCCATCATCTGTGCAAATCCGAGTATGGACACCCAGCTGTTCAAAATCCTGAACGCAGGCCAATCGTCCGGCATGCTGTGCACCATAGCAAAAGGTCACCTGGTCAGCCCGGGGACAGTTACGACCATAATCGTACGTCCCCAGATATTCACGAGCCAGACTAAGAAAAGGGGTCTGCCCGATCCCTCCTGCCACCATAATCAGATGTCGGGTGGCAATGGGCACAAATCCGTTGCCCAGCGGTCCCCATACATCCAATTGCTGTCCGGGATGAAACCGAACGAGTCGGGTGGTCAAATTACCTTTGACCAGATAAATCACATCGATATCGGTTACATTTCCATTCTCATCCTGCTGTAAATCATACATGGCCAGAGGTCGGCCAATCAGGGGATCATTGAGGTCATTGAGTTTGAGCATGACAAACTGACCCGGCTTGATTTTGGAGGCGATTGCAGGGCACCGAAACCGCAGACGCCAGGTCTCATCGGCAACTTGTCGATTTTCCACGACCGTAACCACCTGATGAATGGAATGATCGGCATAAAACTCAGCATGCAATGGATTATCCAGCGGCTCGGTTGTCATGATCGTCGCTTTCGAGCACGGGCTGTTTTTCCAGACCGTACATTACGAGTTGATTTTCGTCCTCGGACCTTAGTGGATTGTCCATCTTTTTTTTGACCAGTACGGGATGATCGCTGTCCACTATTGTCCGATTTTTTCTGTGGAGACCTTCCGGTTCGCTTCCGGCCACGAGCTGGTTTATTCGTCAGTTTTTTCAACGCCGAAATTTCACGATACGTCAGTTCCCGGTAGGCACCAACAGGTAACTCACCGAGACGCACTGAACCGATGGCGATTCGTTTTAGCATGAGTACCTTATGCCGAATTCTAGCCAGCACACGTCGGATTTCCCGGTTCTTCCCTTCGCTTAAAATCATTTCCAGATCCGTGGTCTGTTTGCGGTGACTCTTAATGCGAATCGAGTCAATCTGAGCTTTTCCGTCCGACAGATAGACACCCTGACGAATCTCCGCCAAATCTTCACGACGCAGATTGCCAGCAACGCGAACGTGATACACTTTGCTAACCTCATATCGAGGATGTGCAATCCGATTCGCTAATTCACCATCGTTGGTAATAATTATCAACCCTTCACTGGAACGATCCAGCCTGCCGATGGTAAACAGGTGATTCTTGTCGCCGATCAGATCCAGTACCCGCAGTCGCCCCGCAGGATCGTTATTGGTACACAGGACACCGTCGGGTTTATTCAACATGTAATATCGCAGCGTGGGACGGGCGATGACCTGTCCATCGACTCGAATTTCCTGTTGATCAGGATTCACTTTGGTTCCCAGATGTGACATGACCTGACGATCCACTTCAACCCGCCCAGCCTCAATCAATTCTTCACAACTGCGACGGCTTCCCAGACCGGATGCTGCAAGAACTTTCTGTAATCGCACATCGGTACCACCGGCCGCTAACTTTCTGGATCCCCCGGATGCCGACTTCCGTCGCGACGAGGACGGACGCTTACGCACCGCCGCTGGATGCAGGTCGTGTGGAGTCGATGATTTCTTTTGACGGGCCATGGTCTGTTTCTGATTCCCAAGGGCTAAAAAACGGTGGATCGTTGGCCTGGACTAGGCGGGATCATAACTGTCTGCGTAGGGATTGCGATTTCGCGGCATGAATTTGCACAACAGGATACCAAGGAAATATAAGACCGTAAGAGGACCACCCAGTAATAACATGCTCAGAGGATCCGCGGGCGTCAGGAACATCGCCACAATGAAAATCACCAGAACCGCAACACGCCACTTCGCCAGATATGAAGAAATTGTAAATAATCCAATACGCTGTAACATCAACATCACCAACGGTAACTGAAATGCAATTCCAAACCCCAGTGGGAGAAACATGACAAATCCCAACCACTCGCTGATACGTGGATCCGGATCAATCTCCATCATGCGGTTGTAGCTGAACAGGAAGTCCAAAACAGGCTCCATCACGACAAAAAATGCCATTGCTCCACCCCCAAAAAACAGGGTCAAACTAAATGGCAAATAGATGTAAACGTATTTACGCTCGTGAGGATATAAACCCGCGGCAATAAACTGCCAAATCTGGTAGAAAATCCAGGGACTGGCAATAACAATACCACCAATCATCGCTGCCTTAAGCCAAATCATGAATCCCTCATGAGCGTTGAGGGTTTGAACGCGAATGTCAACCTTTTCCCAAACCGGCAACTTGATCGTGGCAGGACGAGCCGAACGCAAATAGGAACTAAAGGCATTACTCAGGATGAATCGATTAACTCGTCGCACATAGTCTTCTCTGGATATCCCGTCCGAGGGCTCATCAATCTTCGCCTCCAGAATCTTAAAGACTTCATCGACGTCGATGGTATGCTCTGCGGAATTGTCTAAACCAAAATTCATCCAACTTGAAGTAGCCGATTCAACCTTCTCTTTGACAAATTCACGTAATGCCTCATTTGAATATAAACCTTCCGTGTTGGCCCAAATGTTGATGATCGCCAGTGCATCGGCAATTTGCTGATCATAGACTTCCGGGCCCGCGAGCTTACTCACCGTTTTCTTTTGCTCATCACTAAGCTGGCCAAGTAAAAAGACCGCCCAGTCGACATCATTCTTCCCCTGTTCACTGATATAACGGTAAAACTCTGTGTGCTGAGATGGACCCCCTACTTCCTGAATAAAATCCTCTGCCACAAAAGAATAGGGCTGATAAACCTCATCGCTAATTTGATTCGGAAAAGCTGACCGCAAACTTTTGAATAACTCACCAATTTCAATTTCAATTTCTTCAGCAATAAAATTCTCATCTCCGATCAATCCTGACTTCTCGGCTCGAGCCAGACTATCATCCTTGATTAAATCAAAAGAACGTTGCTGATAATATTCGCTTAAGGCCGCTTTCAACGGCATTTGGATCTCTTTGACAATGTCCTTGGCAATAAACACACCAAATCCAACGCCGATTAACAATCCAAACATTGCCCGAAATAAACACCGACGCAGCTCTTCGAGATGATCACCAAAAGACATCGTCGATGAAGCAAACAGATCTTCCTGAGGATGCTTAGCCATCGTGTTTGTCCTTGAAAGGTACTAGCAAATGTGCGTAGTGGGGTGGAGTAAATAGTATCCAGCGAAGTCTGTTATTTTGAATCATCGCTAGCTAAAACCGCTCGACATCTTGAGACAGCCAATCCAGAACTTCACAGTTGTGAAAAGGCTACAGGAAAGCATACGGATGGAAACTGCCGCACCAGCTATGGCCCGATTACGCTCAACCCTTATTAATTCTGATCGAAAACCGGACGCTTTCATCATACCACGCACTCAGCTATCAGCCAATATCCCAATAACGGGTACGACACAAATCAACGATTGAGAGATCCTGTAATACGGGGCATGGCAAAAGTAACTACAGCAACCCTAACTTCTTCTATTTCCTAATTGTGCCCGCATGCTTATACTCCCACGTCATCTCAACTATCCCCCACGCTGACCATGTCTAAAAAAATCATAATTCCCGTGCTCACTTGGTCATCCATCTGCTTGCTCGGTACGCAAACCGGCTGCCAGCATATTCAACAACAGCTTACAGAACCTCGAGGCGATATACGGCAGCAGCAATATCGAGCCGCTCTGTTTGATCCCTATGCCTTGCCTGAAATTGGTAAAGATTTAGGAGGCCAACGTCCACGAGAGTTTGATCGCCCATTGCCCGAACCTGTCAGAGAAAAGTACCTGGCAGAACTCAGCAGACGTAACCAATAAACGAGCCAAACTAAATTGCCTCGGGGCCCCGTTCACCCGTGCGAATGCGAATGCAATCTTCCATGGGCAGCACAAAGACCTTGCCGTCCCCAATTTCACCCGCTTCACCCGACCGGCCACCGCGTAACACCGCAGCAATCGTGGCCTCAACAAATTCATCATTCACTGCTATCTGTAACTGCGTTTTTCTGAGCAGGTTCACAGCAAGCTTATGCCCACGATACGTCTCCGTCTGACCCTTCTGCCGGCCGAATCCCTGACAATCCATAACCGTTAATCGCGAAACTTCCACTTCCGACAATGCCGCTTTAACGTCCTCTAAATGACTCGGCTGAATAATGGCAATGATCAGTTTCATCGGTCGGGTCTTCCTGATTTAACAATCACAATCTGTAGGGAGAATCCATCCCATTTCCTCTGCGACCATTGTAAGTCCAATTGATCAGAAAAACAGGAGGCTGACTGCGAATAAGAATATCCACACATAAACATGCACAATCTAAAGAACAGAAAACCCCAGTTCTGAGTAGATAAGGCGGTTACCTACTCAGAACTATTGGGGCATTCTTCAGATCGTTACCGATCTGAAAACTGGTGTTCTGCCAAGCAAATAGAACTGCTCCCGTCAGTCGATCAACCCAAAAGGGATGATCCGACTGAATTGCTCAATCAACTGCCAGTTATTTCGTCTCATGTGCTCATTTCGATTAGACGGTCACGGTGTCATTCGCCCCATCGACTAAAACAAGATAATTTCTACCTATCTCAGTTTTTCAGTCACGTTTGCATTAACCAATAAACATGAACGATATAATGAGCAATCACTGTGCCAAAGAAGCACGGAACGTCGGCACCGGTAAAGAAAACGCATGTTACTGCTGAAATAACAGCACATTGCTATCGAAGGTTTGTAGAAAAAACCAATTTCATCTATGGCGACCATACGATGCGTGTCTAAATATCAGGCAAACTGCCTAAAACATCGGCATGGATTTCGTGATCCCACCCGGAATCCTGTCACGACTCTAGAATTGAACAATCGCATCAACAGCAAACACCGTTTGTTTGCTCTGCAGTTCAGGGACCCAGTCGGAACGAACTTCGGGACGAATCAACCACAACCCATTCTTTGACCGCCAATTCAATCCTACGGTAATCGAATTTTTGGTGATCTGATTATCACGCCACCATTCAATACGTGTTCCCACCTGCCAACACTCACTCACCGTATAAAACAAGTAGTTCGTAATCCCAATATCATCACCCGCGTCTATCTGGCTACTGGTACTGACAAAATCACTTTGAAATACGTAATTCAAATTCTCCGTCAGTCCCAAATCCAAAACAATACTATGCGAATATCCATGACCTCGCCAACCAAGATTTCCAACCGTGTTCATATAGGTCAATGCCGTGTCATCGGTCAGTTTCTTTGAAAAGCCAATCAACCCGTTTCCACCCTGGTCTAACTGATCAAATCCCGTATCCCAACCCAACGTCCATCCCAGATAGATCGTTGCAGAATTCCGTTGGAACGATGTCAGGACTCCGGTATGTGTACGCGGTTGACTGGATTTCATCGTTTGCGAATGGCTATAGAAAAAATTGTTGGGTGCTAAGGCAGATTCATACCCGGCCGGGCTAAGAAAATGTCCTAACTTATAGTCAAATTTTCCGTGCTTACCGTACAGATACGCCTGAGGAATTGCCCAGCCATTTTTTCCTTCGGAGAACCCGTTTTGGTGATCCCAGCGACCAGCCTGATTCCCAAAAGACTGAACATCTTCTGCATCCGCTCCATACACGATATCCACCCGGTAACCCAATCGCTGCTTCTCCTCACCAGAAACCAAGTCCCTTTCAAGGGCGAGCCAAAGTTGATGTAGATTAACACCACCTGGGTGAGCATTAAAAAGGCCATTGTCACCATCATGGTAGCCCAGCGATGCCCATCCACTGAATTCTCCGACCGAGCGAGGTTTGTTCCACACATTTTTTAGACGATGGATCACCCCAAACTTCTCGTTTTGATCGACGGTTACCTCATTGGCATCGCCATCCTGTGAAAGCGTCAAGGCAGACAGGGAAAAAGGGCTCTCGCCATCTTCTGCCGTTACCATTGAGTTCAGGAATATTAAACACAGTGTGAGAACAGGCAACAGATCAAGCGGGTTTCTCAGGTATTTCATGGCAGGATCGTCTTCTTTGCGTGGCGTAAATAGTCTACAGGGATCTGAGGATTACCAGCCATGCCAACGTTGCTCAAAGCCGTTTCCATGGCTAGACAAAAACCCTCTAGGGGCAAATCGTCCGTGACCGCACCATGATTGAGTTTTTTTCCCTAAAACCCTACCAGCCGCGCAACAAAAAAGCGTCAGACTCATTGCTGAGCCTGACGCTTCTTGGTTTTTCTGACAACCTTGGAACTTAGTAGTTCAAGACTGCATCAATACCGAAAATCGTTTCCGTGTTCGCTGATGCATCGTTCCAGTCAATTCTAATTTCTGGACGAAGTACCAGGTTGAAACGGCTGTTAGGACGGTAGTTAACACCCGTGGTAAACGAGTATTCACTATCGGCACCTAAGTTATTGCCATTTCTCCACCATTCCAAACGAGCACCAAGATCGACGTCGTCGTTAACGGCATAGAACACATATTGGTTAACACCAATTTGATAGCGAGTGTTGGTGTCGACGTAATCACTTTGGAAAACGTAGTCCATCTTTTCGCCAAGCTTAATTTGCATAACCACACTGTGGGTATAACCGTTTTCGGTTTCACTAATGTCACCGAAAGAAGTTACATAGCTCACACTGATGTTGTCACCAATTGATTTACCAAGACCCAGAATACCGTTACCGCCATTCTGATCAAATCCTGTATCCCAACCAGCAGTCCAACCTAAAGTCAGATCCATGCCTGCTTCGGTAGTCTTGCTTGCAAGAACCCCGGTGTGCGTACGAGCTTCACTGGATTCCATCGTGCGAGCATGACTGTAGAAGAAGTTACCGGGAGCCTGAACAACTTCGTATCCGGCTGGTGAGAAGAACTTACCTGCGGTAAGCGTCCAATCGCCCAGATGACCTTCAACATACAGTTGAGGCATTGCCCAGCCGAAGCCGCTACCGTCATCGGAGATGTCGGTATCCCAACCATCGGTGTTACCCGATGCATGGGTGTTGTTAGCATCAGCACCATACAACAAGTCAAAGTGGTATCCCATGCCCAGACCTTCTGCATCGGCATCGGATGCCTTATCAAATTCGAACCAAACCTGATGGACAGTTCCTTTCTTAGGATTGGTATTAAACAACCCTGCGTTACTGTCGTGATAACCAAGTTGAGTCCAACCATTAATCTCAAGTCCTTCACCATCCCGTTTGAAGAAACTCCAGGTTTCACCATCGGAAGGTGAATCTGCAGCATCATCAGCTACGGTATACGTTATAGGACTAAGAACGGGTTGCTGCAGTTCATCAGCGGTAACCTGACCGCTAAAAATTGTGATTGCAAATGCAGCCAGCAATATCATTCGATTACGTTTCATTTCCTACACTCCTCCAAAAAATTCATTTAGGAAAGGAAAAGTCCCAGCAAATAAGGCCCGCCTCATTTATGTCCCTTTTTTACAGGATCGCTAGCCCGCTTTTCCCCAAAACAAACACTATTCTGTTTTCTGTTGCGACCAGATATTTTTGGCGCAATTATCTCGTTACAGAACCATTGTTCGGGCATGAAATAGGGGTTTGTTAAGGACAACAGTGATAAGTTTGTTTGGTTTTCTCAATCTCCGTTTGTTTTTTGGTAAAGTATTACGAATACAACAATCAAACCGATCACCGAATTTAACTTGTATCGGATGCGCAAAATATACAGACTGATTCTAAAAGTGCGAAACGGATGTCCTCCCTCGCTGTTTTCTCTTATTTTCAAGGTATTATAGCCAAAAACCAATCGTTCACTATCTTGGCCAACGGGTCATGCAGGTGTATCGTAATGGGTTCAACAGCCGACATGACCACAGCACAGCGGAATCAACTACAGATCAACAGGGCGATAAGGCATGGGAATCTTTGATCGACTTAAAAAGGGAGACACGGTGGATAATCAATCCCCAAAAAACGGGGATTCCACCGCCAAACCAACGGCAGCAGAGCACCTGCCGGTGCCAGCTAAGCAAACAGCGGAAGGCGTCAACCTATGGCAACGCGTACGTAGCGGCCTGAAAAAGACTCGAGATGTATTACGAACCGACATCCGTGATCTGTTCAAAGCAGAGGGACAATTGGTGGATGACGAGTTCCTGGGTCAACTGTTTTCCATTTTGGTCAAAACCGATATGGGAGGCGTCCCGGCGGGGCAGATTCGAGACCGGATCGCTCAGCAATATAATGGTCGCATCATTGAGTTCGCTGATGTTCTGGCAACCATTCGCAGCGAGTTAACGGAGTTACTCGCCCAGCCCACACAGCCTGTACGTTTCGCCGACACGGGTCCTTCCGTTATTCTGGTGGTGGGCGTCAACGGTTCGGGAAAGACAACATCGATCGCAAAACTGGCTCACCATTTCCAGTCACAGGGAAAGCAGGTTTTACTGGGTGCCGCCGATACCTTTCGTGCAGCAGCCACGGAACAGCTGACCATTTGGGCAGAGCGTTTGGGCGCGGAGATTGTCAAGGGCGATGCCGGCGGTGACCCGGCTTCGGTAGCCCATCGTGCCGTTGCTCAGGCAATTGAAATGGATGCGGACGTTTGTATTATTGACACCGCCGGTCGCCTGCAAACTCAAAAGAACCTGATGAAACAACTCGAGAAAATCTTTCGCGTCATTCAAAACCAAATCCCCGAAGCACCCCACGAGGTTTTCTTGGTTCTGGACGCAACCGCCGGACAGAATGGAGTAAGTCAGGCACGAGGATTCTCCGAAGCGGCAAACTGTACTGGCATTATTCTCGCTAAGCTTGACGGAACGGCCAAAGGGGGAGTAGTCATCCCCATTCGGCAGGAGTTCTCTATTCCGGTACTGTTTGTCGGTCAGGGAGAACAACCCGAAGACTTAGCCGTTTTTCAGGTCGAGGAATTTGTGGCCGGACTCTTTGATGAAGCGTAGCCGGCTGACATTCGGTTGTTCGCACTTCGCGTTTTTCCATGAGACAATCCATCCATGGTTTACGCATGGGCGTGCAGGATCCGGTCCAGTACCCCGTTGACAAACCCACCTGAATCTTTGGTGCCGAAACGCTTCGCCAATTCAACTGCTTCATGAATCACCACTTCCCCAGGCGTCTCCGACTGGGTGATTTCATAAGCCCCCAGGCGGATCGTATTGCGATCCGTCGGTGCCATTCGGGCAATCGTCCAGTTCTCAGCAGATTCCAGAATAATTGCATCAAGCTGATCACGATTTTGACGCACTCCCAGAATCAACTGAAGCGCAAACTCGGCTAATCCCGCCGGCTCCTGATGCAATCGCTTGCGTACATATTCCTGCGGATCCTCGGCCCTGCGTGACGGATTAAGGTCATCCTCGTACAGCAGCTGAATCACCACTTCCCGAGCCAATCGCCGACCCGTGGAAACCTGTTGGCCACCGTCCTCAGACGAACGGTTACTGTTCTCACTCATGATTCATCATTCCCATTGATCAAACGCATGACATGTACCATTTCCATCGCTGACTGCGCACACTCAGCACCTTTGTTTCCATGATTTCCCCCAGACCGATGGATTGCCTGCTCCATGGTTTCGCAGGTTAACAAACCAAACAGAACGGGTCGGTTATGCTCCAGAGCCAGTCTACCCAGACTTTGACTGACCTGTTGGTTGATGTACTGATCGTGGGTTGTTTCACCTCGGATGACCGCGCCTAAACAAATCACCGCGTCCATTCCGCTTTGGCGAACAAACTGAGCAGCAACCACCGGTATTTCCCATGCTCCGGGGACCCAGGCAATCTGAATCGATTCCTCAGAAATTCCAGCCGATTTCAACGTATCGATAGCACCGTCAAGCAAACGGCGGGTAACCGAATCGTTATAACGGGATACCACAATCGCAAAATGTCCCTGAGCGGGAAACGGGCTACCATCAATCATTGTCGACATAAAATTGCTCTCGTAATTGCGGCATCAACGAGCCGTCATTAACTTTCCGGATTAACACTCATCAAAAACTCTGCATTGGATTTCGTGGCAGCCACCTTTTTCACCAGCATGTCCATCGCCTCCACAGCATTGCATTCTGCTAACACTCGGCGCGTCATGGAAATTCGTTTGTGTTCTTCCGGATCCAGCAGGATTTCTTCTCGACGCGTCCCACTGGCATTCACATCAATTGCTGGAAAAATTCGCCGTTCCACTATCTGCCGGTCCAATACAATTTCCAGATTACCGGTCCCCTTGAATTCCTCATAGATGACTTCATCCATTTTGCTGCCTGTATCGACTAATGCGGTAGCCAAAATAGTCAAACTGCCACCCTCCTCCACTTTTCTCGCTGAACCAAAAAACCGTTTTGGATTCTGCAGGGCGTTGGCATCCAGTCCCCCGGACAACACTTTTCCGCTGGAAATACACTCCGTATTCCACGCCCGTGCCAATCGCGTAATGGAGTCCATAAAAATCACAACATCCATCCCACACTCGACCATCCGTTTCGCTTTTTCAATCACCATATCGGATACATGAATGTGCCGTCCTGGCGATTCATCAAATGTTGAACTGACCACTTCACAGTTTGATCCGATTACCTCCCGTTCCATATCCGTGACTTCTTCCGGCCTCTCATCAATCAAGAGCATGATGACGTAGGCATCCGGATAATTATGCAAAACGGCTCGAGCCATTTGCTGTAATAAAACCGTCTTGCCTGCACGCGGCGGACTGACAATCAACCCCCGTTGGCCAAAACCAATCGGGGTGATCATATCGACAATTCGAGTCGAGTACTCTTCGCTGTCGTACTCCATCACCACGCGACGATTCGGATGTAATGGGGTCAAATCATCAAAGTGCACCCGGGCAACATTCTCACTCGGATCACTTTGATTGACCGATTCCACACGTAACAATGCAAAGTATCGCTCGTTTTCCTTCGGAGGACGGATTTGACCCGCAACCGTCACGCCCGTACGTAAATTGAAACGACGTATCTGGCTGGGCGATACATAAATATCATCCGGACAGGATAGATAATGGTAATCAGGACTGCGTAAAAATCCAAAACCGTCAGGAAGAATCTCCAAAGTCCCCTCGCCAAACATCAATCCACTGGTTTTGACAAGGTTCTTTAAAATACGAAAAATCAAGTCCTGACGTTTGACTCCCGAAAGGTCTCCCAGTCCCGCCTTCTCCGCAGCCGTCAGTAAATCCGACATGCTCATTTTCTGGAGTTCACTCAGTTGTATTTGATCATCCGAATCCGGAATTTTCCGATCGCCTAATTTCTCGTCATAACCCATCTCCCGTGTGATCTGTTCCGCCAGTGAAAGAGAATCGGGACCCGTACGATTCCTGCTCTCTGAAGGGGACTCCTGATTTCCGGAGGGCCGATGTTTCGTGGCATCCGATACCTGCGTGACCGATTCCTGACCCTGCTCTGCCGAGCGGGCAGGCGAGGATTCCGCCCGTGGTCGGTCCAAATCTCCGACCGCCGTGGCAAATTCATCCATACCTGTCTTTTGCTTTTCGTCCATTTTCTCTTCTAAGCCGCTAAACTTGTCCAAATCTCTCGTAATTGCTCCAGCGTCCACTGCTCAGATCCTGAATTATCAATTACAAAATCCGATCGCATCCGCTTTGACTCAATATCCTGCTGAGCCGTCGCCCGGTGCTTGATGTCAGCATCCGTCCATCCACGGGCACGACAACGCTCATGCCGTATTTGCTCGCTGCAATCAACAAACAACACATGCGTACAATATGCACTCCAGTCCGCCTCGAATAGTAAAGCGGCATCCACAACCATCATCGGCGTTGCGGATTCCCGTTCACGGGCCCCTATAAAACTCTGTAATTTTTGTTTGATCCGAGGGTGAGTTACGGACTGTAAAAACTCAAGTTCGGTCGAAACAGCCACACCATCACCGAATACCATCCCCGCGATCACACCCCGGTCGATCTCATGATCACTATTGAAAATCCGCTCACCCCAACGGGATGTCAGTAATTGTTTCACTTCCTCTTCTTGCAATACCTCGTGTCCGGCACGATCCGCATCAAAAACCACCGCTCCAAATTGCTGCATCAACCCCGCAACAAAACTCTTACCACTGCCAATGCCGCCACACAGGCCACACACCACTTGTGGTTTTTCAGCAGCCATAAACGTACCTCGAGTGCAACCAAGGAACATGGTTGTGTCCACAGCGTGAACGAACCAGTAACGCTACGCACTCAAAACAATAGCGCAACCATCGATTGCAACAAAACTCAAATAAAAGGATTAAAACAGGTAGGTAAATACTCGCCGGAACCGTACTACAACTGAACGTGTGTGAGGACCATTGAGAGAAAAGAAAAATAGGTGGGATGTAACAACCAAAAGTGATCATTACACCTGCCATTATAGGCAGACCCCCTCTGATTAACTAGGATACTTGCCTGTCTTTTTGAGAAGAAACCATATCCGCACCGGCTTGCGAACGGAACCACACGTGAATTCAAATGAACCTGTAGGATCCCGAGGTTATTTACATGCTGCCCAGTTATCGCCCACGCTAATATCCACCTTTAACGGTACGGATAAATCAGCGGCGGCCATCATCTCTTCACGTACCATTTCGGTAAGCGAGTCAACGTGATCAGGAGCGACTTCGAAAACGAGTTCGTCATGGATCTGCAGCAACAATCGTGCCTTAAACTGATCTGAACGAAGACGCTGGAGAACCGTGATCATAGCCTTTTTAATGATATCAGCTGCCGATCCCTGAATCACGGTATTAATCGCAATCCGCTCCGCCAGATTACGTTGCCGTTTATCTTTCAGAGTATCCGGATCTCGTACATCGGAAACGACCCGATGCCGACCCAGAATCGTACTGACTCGCTTTTCCCGGAAAGCACACCGAAGTGTATCCAGCATGAATGACTCAACTCCCGGGTATTGTCCAAAATAAGTATCAATAAACTCAGCCGCGTCGCTGTTGGGGATCCCCAGAGATTTGGCCAACCCGAAAGCAGACTGCCCGTAAATCACTCCAAAATTGATCGCCTTGGCGCCACGACGCATTTCGCTGGTAACGGCATCGCGATCCACATCATAAACCTCGGCCGCAACATTGGCATGGATATCTTCATCGTCAATGAATGCCTGCTGCAGGGTTGCATCACCCGAAAAGTGAGCTAACACCCGCAATTCCACCTGCGAATAATCGGCCGCTACCAGTTTCCAGGTCGGCTCGCTGGGAATAAAAGCCGAACGAATCTCGCGACCCTCGGCGGTACGAATCGGGATATTCTGTAAATTTGGTTCCGTGGAACTCAGACGTCCGGTTGCCGCGACGTCCTGTTTAAATACAGAATGCACTCGACCTGTCGTTGGATTGAGTAACTCCGGCAATGCATCCACGTACGTTCGCTTCAGTTTCGTGACCTGACGGTACTCGAGAATCAGCGGGGGTAATTCGCTGACTCCCATGCGGGACAACTCCTGTAAGACCCCCGCATCCGTACTGGCACCCGTTTTGGTTTTTTTGATAACCGGTAATTCCAGGTCCTCAAACAGTATTTTGCTTAACTGTTTTGGGGAATCAATATTAAACTCCTGACCAGCCGCCTCAAATATCTCCCCGGATAACGTTTCCATTCGATCCGCAAACCGAACGCTCATCGAATCCAGCAATTCGACGTTAATGCAGATCCCATTGAATTCCAATTCTGCAAGAACTTCAATCAGCGGCATTTCCACTTCATGAAATAAACCGGATAAGTCGCCGTCTTCTAATTGCTCCTGGAGGGGTTCAACTAGTCGCAATGGAATGTCCGCATCCTCCGCCGCATAATAAGCAACCTGCTCCAAAGGCACCTGATCTAACGTGACCTGATTCTTGCCTTTGCCTACCAATTCAGAATAGGCCATCGCCTTGTGCTGTAGAAAATACTCTGACAAAAATTCCAGACTGTGATTACGCTGATCCGGTGCAATGAGATAATGCGCGACCATCGTATCAAAATACAATCCCTGCAACCGAATACCATGATTTCGCAATACCACCATGTCGAACTTTAAATTCTGTCCCACCTTGCGAATCGCCTCGTCCTCCAGCACCCCCCGCAGAATCTCCCGGGCCGCTTCTCCATCCAGACGATCATCCTCAGGCAGACTGCGGATCGGTACGTAATAAGCCGTTCCTGCTTCCCAGGCAAATGAGTAACCCACTAAATCAGCGCTGCGACTATCCAACCCGGTCGTCTCTGTATCAATCGAAAGAATGTCGTCACGGGTGATCTGATCAACGACCTGCTGTAACTGTTCCAGTGAAGTAATCGTGACATAATTGACATCCCAAACCGCAGGCGGCGCGGGAGCTTTCGTGCTGAGCAGTCGCTCACGCAGTCGGCGGAATCCATACTCGTCGCATAACTGCTCAATCTGTTGTAGATTCGGTTTTCCGGGCACCGCTGAGGGCCAGTCAATCTCCATGGGTACCTGACGGTCTAATCGCACTAATGAGCGACTCAACAATGCCGATTCGCGACCCTGAAGTAAATTCTCGCGTCGATTCTTTGCCTTAACCGTATGGGCGTTGTCCAAAACTCCCTCCAAAGTTTCAAACTCCGCTAACAACGCGGTCGCTGTCTTGGGACCAATTTGGTTTACCCCCGGCACGTTATCAACACTGTCGCCTACCAAGGATTGAAAGTCCACTACCTGATCAGGGCGGATCCCCCACACTTTGTGCAAATCACCTGCATCAAAATAACTGTCCTTGCGAATGTTGTACATCTGGACCCGCTCACTAAGTAGCTGACGACAGTCCTTGTCACTCGTGACTAAATAACACTCGTTACCTCGTGCGTCCGACTGCTCAGCAATCGTGGCCATAATATCGTCGGCTTCAAATCCCTGTAGCTCTAAACATAAGATCCCCATGGCATCCAGCATGCGTTTGACGCCCGGAATCTGAGCTCGCAAATCGTCCGGCATCGGATCACGATTCTCTTTATACGCAGGATACAGATCATGACGGAAAACATTACCCGGCGCATCAAATATCGCCATGATATGAGACGGTTGCTTCCTCTCCAGCAGATCGACGATGTCACGTACAAATCCGTAAATCGCACTGACCGGCTGTCCGGATGGGCCGGTCATCGACGGCATTGCAAAAAAGACCTGATAGATCAATGAGAACGAGTCGATGACATAGACGACTTCGGAACCCGATTCACTGCGACTGTTGGATACAACCGCGTCGGTGGGTAACTCCGAATGACTCCCGGGCAGGTCGTCCTGAGCGTCCGGCGGAACCGAAGTGTCCACAGAATCTTCGAATAACTGCTGCTGTTTCTCATCGCCACTCATGATGCTTCGTATTCGCCCTCTGCCCGGGATTATGTCGAGCTCTCATTTTCTATGCTATTGATTCCACACGTTCTAACGGTATTTGCATGTTTCGAAGAAAAGTCCATTCGCAGGTTCACAAATCACGTTTCCCCCCAGTAGCCTTGATTGGCACACCTGAAACAGCTGTAAAAAAGATGAATTCCACCCCTTTTTTAGCTTTACTAAGACAAAAAACCACCCAACCCCCACAAATAAGTATCATACCGGTTAGGTAAAAGGTACGGGCTACAACCCTGAAATGCGACCCTTGCTCCTGTAAAGTCGATACAAAATGAAGCGGTATTGTTGTTTCTTATTAAACCAAAATCGCTATCCTATATAGTACCATTGGTGGGAATTCGTAAGACCCTGCCACACCGT
>JAYZPA010000090.1:0-10635 GCA_036150515.1 Planctomycetota bacterium | reverse complement strand
TGTGGTTCCCCCGAAAAACAGGGCGTCTCAGTTTGGTAGCAACGCGATATGCAATTCCCCGGTTAGTTTAATCGATCTCTATCCAACGCTTATGGAAATGTGTGAGATTACCACTTCACAGCAACTGGATGGAAGTTCCCTTGTTCCCTTGCTCCGTAATCCGGAAAAACGCACGGATCGTCATGCGGTAACTTTTGTTGGTCCGGACAACGTTTCTATCAACACCGGAAAGTGGCGTTATATCCAGTATGCTCAGGATGAAGAGGAATTGTACGATCAGCAGGCCGATCCTCATGAATGGAAAAATCTGGCAGGCGATAAGCAATATGATCCAGTTTTGCGGAAACTACGTAAGCTTGTTCCGTCCGGGCAATAACAATTGAAGTCGTCCGTGGTACAATACGCGTCTGCAAAATGGAAATTCTAAGAAGATTGTTCTTTCCAGCCGGAGATTCCTATGAAACGCTTTTTTGGTTTGTCGCTTTGTCTAGTATTCATGTCGATGCCGTGGTTATTTGCCGATCATCGCGTTTTACTGCATGGTAATGGTGGTTTGCAGGTTATCGAAAAAGACGGGTCGACCAGCTGGAAGTTGCCCTTTGGTGGTATTCATGATATTCATGTCCTGAAAAACGGAAATGTCATGGTTCAGCAGAACATGAGTAAGGTCGTTGAGATTGACAGAAAGTCCAAGAAGATCATCTGGAGCTATGACAGTCGTGCTCAGGGCGGGAATGTGGGAAAACGTCTCGAAGTCCATGCTTTCCAACCGCTTGCCAATGGTAACGTCATGATCGCAGAATCCGGCGTTGGTCGAATTATCGAAGTAAATAGGGAAGGCAAAATCGTCAAAGAAACAAAGCTGGTTGTCGATCAACCGCATCCCCACCGCGACACCCGCCTGGCCAGACAGCTCAAAAACGGGAACTATCTCGTGGCCCACGAAGGAGATGGTAAAATTCGCGAATATGACGCCCGGACCGGAAAAGTAATCTGGACGTTCGAAGTGCCGCTCTTTCAGGATCGCGCCGGTGGCCACGGCCCGGAAGCGTACGGCAATCAGGCGTTTTCCGCGTTGCGGCTGCCCAACGGTAATACGCTCATCGGGTGTGGCAACGGACACGCCGTTCTGGAAGTTAGTCCGGACAAAGAGATTGTCTGGAAGCTGACTCAAAAAGAACTTCCCGGTATTGTTTTCGCATGGGTAACCACTCTGGAAGTACTCCCCAACGGCAATTATGTTATTGGCAACTGCCACGCCGGCCCGGGGCAACCTCTGCTGGTGGAACTGAACCCCAAGTCCAAAGAAGTGGTCTGGACGTTTGATCGTTACGACGACTTTGGAAACAATGTATCGAATTCGCTGCTTCTGGATGCGGCAGGTAAATCGATCCGCTAAAGCCCCGTGCCCTACTCTTTCACCGTCACGGTTACGTCCACCGCAGTAACCACCGTATGGTCCGGCTTACTATCCAAAGCCCCGGTCGCTTCCAGCGTCATGGTGTATTTTCCTGGTGAAAGCGAATCGGCAATGGTGAAAGGAACTTCAAGGTATCGTTCACCCCGGGCAAATTTAAGGCCCTGAAATAAAGATCCGAACTCCTCGTTTCCCGCTTTCACATTTATCGTCATCATGTTCAGCATATTGCTGGTGCGCTGCATGTTTAGTTTTAGTATTAGCTGATCCCCAGAGCGACCGGATAGCTTTCCACTACGATCGTAAAGCTTGGTTACGGTTGGCATGGTTCGAATCATATTTCGTTTTTCACTTACAACCATCACGTGCTGTTGTTTCCCATGGGAATCCACAAACGTGGCATAAGCCTGTGTGTAAAGTTGAGACTGACTTTGAATATTAATATGCATCGTTTCTGGTAAATTGATGGGCATCATGAAATCAGAGGTGTCGGGGGCAATGGTCGTGGTTAGAAATTGAATGCCATCCAGATCACGGTTTTGTCGGTCACAGGTTTGAATGATCACGGTCTCCTTAAAGTCGTCCAGACGTTCTAAGGTCATTTGGTACGGATAAATCGTCCCGCGGTGGGCGTATTGGTAAGCTTCCTCACAGTAAAGACGAAAGACGGGCTTGTGAGCAACCGCAACCGCAATGAAATTCCGATAGGGTGAATCCACAGCACGTTGGAAGCTGTCTTTGCCGCGATGCAGAGCGAGTAACGTGTGAGCTACCGGCTGATCATGGATAACCGCTTCCCCCAGAATCTGCAGTTCGTGTCGCGTGCTGGGTTCGTTTTCCGGGAGCGTTAGTTTTAGTTTTACGTCAAGCTTGCCTTCGGCGATGACGTCATTTTCAACCGTAACCCCCTCGGGCAGGCCGGATAATTTCAGTTTGATTTCTCCCTGAAAACCACCCTGTCTGGTTACCGTAATCGGAATTTCAAGTGATTGTCCCTGAGTGACGGTGATGCAGTCACGTTGAGATACAAGCATGAAATCCGGAGCTGCGGCTGATATTTCGAGCTGGTAAGCCGCCAGTCGATGATCCGACTTTACGCCGCCCAGACTCTTTACGTCAATGAGGTACTCGCCGGGTTTCGGATTCGGCAAATGATGATATGCCTTTAGGGAGGCACCCGTTGGGCTAAGTTTCGTTCTCGTTACGGTGTTTCCTGAGGCATCGGTAATGGAGACAATGATTAAAGAGGCGGCACTGGAATGGGACGGCGCATGAATACGAATATCGATGGGAGATGGGTCGGTTACGGTGAGGCTGAATCGGTCCTGAGCGAAGGGAGGCAGCATGCCGTTCGCCGTCTGACCCACTTTGATGGGCACCTCTTGTTGCTGTCGATTTGTGAGCGTCGAAATTACGGAGGCGTTTGCGTGCAAGATTCTTAAGCGGGGGCGATTTGCGAACGTCTCGTCCTCGCACGTCGCATAGCTACCCGGAGTACCCTCTAATGTGAGTTCGCGATGCAATGTAATCGTACCGCCGTTTCCATCCATAATCAGGAATCTAAAATCGGTCTTAACGCCGGCGGGTGCACCTATGGGGTAAACGTAGGGTGCGACAGGCTTGCGAGTCAGGTTCATTCGATAGACATGGGTGGTGGAACCGTGGAACGAGACATTGCCCACCTGGATATAGTAGGTGCCGGCCTGAGGTGCTCGAAATGCGAATAGAGGGTCGTCTCCTAAGGTGTCTTCCTGATAGCTTTGTTGTTTTCCCAGCGCATCAAAAACAGTGATGGTTGGTTCCAGTTTTGACCCGAGTCGTCTTGCCAGAACTTCACCATAAATAACTTCGTCCGTTTGCAGTTCCACCCGGTAGTAATCCAGATCGCGTTCCCCGTGGATTTGCCCGTTTACGGTAATAGGAATCTCAATGGCATGAGCGGTATCCAGAGTTGAATTCGACTCCTGCTCAATAAACTCGGGAAGATCTCCAACGATAAAAGGCAACGAACCGCTACTACCGCCCGAAGCACAAAACGTATCCCATGAAGCCGACCCCAGAGGAGCGTCCGGGTTAATGCGAACCTGGGCGGACCACTGACGGGGATAGTTGATAGGAATTTCCGTTGGGATTCGTCTGGGGGACGGTTGCCCGAGGTCAAACACTTCTGTGGAAAGAATCTGATCGCCGGCAACTCCCTCGCCACGAATGAAGAATTGGGTCTGAGGAGGACTCTGTTCGAGTCCGACATGGACGTTTACCGTTGTGCCGCGTTGGGCTCCGGCTGGGAAAAGATGGACGCTGTCCGGATTCTTTGTAGGGACGGGTTGAGCCATCAGATGAGTGGCAGATGCGCCAAACAAAAGAGAAGTTACAACGAATACATGCATGTGGTGCATGGACATTGGCTTCGCCCCTTTGGAGAAAAATAATTGTTTAAGCAAAGAGCTCACGTACGACGTTTCCATTATCGGCTGTTGGTACCGGACGTCCGAGCGGTGTGTGGAGTAACTTTTTGTGATCGATTCCCAGTCCATAGAGAATGGTGGCTACCATGTCCTGTGGTGAAACGGGGCGGTCGGTGACTTCCGCTCCCTGTTTGTCCGTAGCGCCAATAACCTGTCCACCCTGAACCCCACCGCCAGCCATAACGATCGAGAACGCATTGGGCCAGTGATCTCTTCCTGCCAGATCGTTGATGCGGGGTGTGCGACCGAATTCCGTCGTTACTACCACCAGTGTCTTTTCCAGCATTCCACGTTGTTCGAGATCGTTCAGCAGTGCCGGAATTGCCTGATCAAAAGCGGGGCAAAGGAGTTCCTTAAGGCTGTAGGTGTTTTTGCGGTGAGTGTCCCAGTGTCCATTCTCCACAGCCACAAAACGGCTTCCGGCTTCCACCATGCGTCGAGCCAGCAGGCAGCACTGCCCAATGCTGGTCATCCCGTACGCTTCTCGCAGGGCTTCCGGTTCTTTGCCGATATTGAAGGCTTCCCGGGCTTCCTGAGAAGCCATTAAATTGTACGCCTTGTTATAAAACGTGTCGAAAGATTTTACTTGAGCGTCCACTCTCTCGACGTCCTGTTCGAACTGATTGATTTGACGCAGAGCCATTTGCCTAAGTTGCCCGCGCCGGGTGGCAACGTTGGTGGGAAGGGCTATATCGCGAACGGAAAAGTCCGGTGCCGCCGGGTCAGAGTCAATCACGAATGGTCCGTGGGCAGGACCGAGAAATGATGGCCCCCCACTATTGAGGAAATTAGGCAGCGATATATAGGGTGGCAGGACGCCTGGCTGACCCATATGAGAAACCATGCTCCCAAGACAGGGATGCTGGTTATTGTTTTGATTGCCGTTGAAGTCCCCGGCCCCCGCCTTCTTGCCGGACATCATGATATGGAATCCTCGACCATGATCGCTGTCGTCGTGCGTCATGCTGCGCAGGATTGCCATTTTGTCCACCACGGTAGCGCATTGAGGAATGACATCGGAAAGTTGAATTCCCGGGACGTTCGTACTGATTTTATGAAAGTCGCCGCGTATTTCCGAAGGCGCCTCAGGTTTCAGATCCCACATGTCCTGGTGAGGCATCCCGCCAACGATAAATAGAAAGATACAGTTGATGTCACTGCGACTCGGGTCTTCAGAAGCGCAGAGGTGCTGCATCCGCATAATATCGGCCATGCCGAGTCCGGCGATGGATCCCATTCGTATAAAATCGCGTCGGTTTGCTTTTGTTTGTTGGTTCATATGGAAAGCTCGCAGACAAATACGGTAACGGAAACAACCGTGTACACATTCTATTTTATTCTCAACCGAAGGTCTGTAGCAATCGGTTTTTTGCGTGGTGGTTATTTGACAAACAAAAAGTCATACGAGTTGAGCATGACCCACATAAAGTCCTCAATGCCCTGCCTTCTGTCCCGGTTCTGCAGTAGTTGATTGCCAGTTTTAATTTCTTTGATGCCAGGAGGACGACCGATGGTTGCCAGCGAAATCTCACGGATCAGTTCTGTTTTACTAAGCGAACTTTGGGTCAGCGTTGTGACCTGTCCCTCCATCGCCTGAATTTTTTGTTCTATTTCCGGGGCATTCAGCAGATGCAGAGCCTGTGCGATGGTGGGGTCACCACTGCTGCCACATTCACAGGGAGATTCCCTTAAGCTACGACCGAAGGTATCCAGAAAATAGGACGGTAGCTGGTTGTCCCATAGTTCAATAGCCCGTGCGCCTCGAGGATGTCCCGCATATGCCTCCGGCACTCCAGTCACCTGGCAGATGGCATCAAGCATAACTTCGGCCGGCAGTCTGCGAACTAAATAATGGCTGTATGCCTGATCATCGGTGTAGTTTGAATCGGTGGGTGTGCTGGACAACTGGAACGTATGGCTATTCAGAATTTCCCGCATAAGATTTCTGAGATCAAACTCATTTTCAATGAGCAGTTTTGACAGATGATCCAGCAATTCGGGATTGGTGGGTGGATTCGTTTCGCGAAAGTCATCTTCGGGTTCGACGAGTCCACGTCCCATCAGGTGTTTCCAGATTCGGTTAGCCACCAGACGGGCAAAATACGGATTTTGGGGTGACGTCATCCAGACAGCCAGTTCCGGACGAGGATCGGTTTTACTGTCTGCAACGGTGGGGTTACCGGCAAGAGGCTGGGTTTGCACCGATTGATTGATTACCGGAATGGCGATGGACTGATGCCCCGGATGATAGACAAGCTCCCGGTTATCGTCCAGTTTGTCGCGTCGCATCCCGTTAAAATAACCGGCGAGTCCGTAAAAATCGGCCTGTGCCCATTTCTCAAATGGATGGTGATGGCACTGAGCACAATCCATCCGTATGCCTAGAAAGGCCTGACTGATTGTTTTGGTGACATCTTCCGGTGTGCGTTGACTGCGGTAGAAATTAGCGGGACCCACGTTTCCCGTATTTCCCGTTGCGATGATAATGTCATACACCCATTCGTTGTAGGGTCGATTCTCCTCGATTTGCTGACGGATCCAGCGATGGAAAGTGTAAGCGCTGCGACCACCGAGGGTCTCGGAATTGACCATCATGATGTCCGACCATCGTTGCGTCCAATAATTGATATAGTCTTTGGAAGATAGAGCGTCTTCGATGGCGTTTGCACGTTTATCAGGCGAATGGTCGGCAAGAAATGCCTGGACCTGATCGGACAAGGGGAGTGTGCCGGTGGTTTTGATGAACAGTCTCCTGAGGAAAGTGGCATCATCACACGGTTCCGACGGATTGATCCGTAGTTGTTCCCATTTGGCCCATGTAAAGTCGTCAATGGCGTTTTGACCGGAAAACCAATCGGGACGAACAGATTTTTCCGTTCCTGGTTGGGGGATGACGATACGAGCAACATCCACTTTGCCGAGATAATTAATGGTGATGGCGGCCTCCCCCGCTAATTTACCGGTCTCGATCACGCCTGTGGCGCTGCAGTCTGCAATCACTGCCATGTTGGTGGTATAGGCCGCCGCACGCGTGACATCCCGGGTGCTGCCATCGCTGTAGGTGGCGATGACACGCAGTTGCTGCAACGCCCGGGGAGTCATGTTGCGTGATTCAGGTGTGACGTCAATACGGGCCACCGTAGGCGTATCCTTGCTGCCCCAGGGCAATCCTTGGTGAATCCACTCACGCAACAACTCAGCATCCTGAGAGTCGGCTTTCATGCGCGCACCGCCGCCGTGGGCAACCAACCCCGTCGCTTTGCTGTAAATCAGGCTTTGCTCGATTGCTCCGGGAAAAACCCGGCGCCCCCGGCCCTGCCTGGTAAGTGCCTCATAATCCGTTGCCGGGTCAAATCCAAATATGCTTAACTGAAATCCATTTTGCCCGCCCTGACGACCATGACACCCGCCGCTGTTACAGTGGAGTTTCGTCAGTAGAGGAATCATGTCGACTTCGAAACTGATAGCAGGGTAGTCACTATATCCACGTACGATTATGGGAATGGTGGTTTCGAATCCGTTAACACTTACCTGGAGCGAAGTCTGGCCTTCCCGGCGGCCTAACACGAGCGAACCGGATAGCGTCGCAACATTCGTTTCGGTAATGCTGATCTTAGCCTGATGCGTCAGGTCGACTAAGGTCTGATCCTGTCTTTGTCCGGTGATGAGTATCTGTGCCTGACGATTTCGTCCGGTGATTTCAACGACCGAAGGCTCGACATCGATAGATTGAAATTGCTGTCCTCGGGAAGATGGGGTGATCAACAGCAGGAGCAGCAGTACGGCAAGTGATCGTGGAATGGCCATAGCCTGATTATAAAACAAACGGGGGCTGGAAAGTTAAGCAATTAACCACTTATTTCCTCGAGAGAATCCTTTATGAGTCTTCCTGATTCGAGGTGCTGATCGCCAACAAGGAGGTATGTTTCCTAGGGCACTTCAAACGTAAGTGTCAGCGGTTTAGCGAAGTTCGATGGGTCGGCTTGCAAATCCACCTCAAACGGGCGTTCCAGGCTGTTGCCCGCTAAATCCTCCAGTCGTGGATTGAGCTTTAGGGTATAGTTGCCGGGAGCCCAGGAGTCCTTGTTAAAGATTCTCACCCCCATTCCATCAAGTTCCGGCTGGTATATCAAATCTAATGGTTCGCCATCGATTGTGCAGCTCGTCGCTATTTTTTCCACCATCGCAAAATCCAGTGCTTCGGGAAATGCGATGAACAGTGGTTCTTTGGTGTTAGCCTTGGGTGCGGTCACGGTCCACTTTTCAGGATCCGGTTGCTCATGGTCCGCGGCAATCACGGTGAATACATGTTTTTCATCTCGTGATAGTGGGTAGCCTGCCTGCGTCTTCCAGCTTTTGTCGACTTGCAACATGTATTCATGACCTTCCGTCAGAATCGCTCCCAGTTCCACATTCAAATTCACGCCCGTTTTTTGTCGCCCGGGGTGAAACCATAGCGTTAAACGTTGATTGTCCTGATCCCACAAATCAATATGGCGAAACGGCCTTGGTACCAGCTCGCCCGTATCCAGATCCAATAAAGAAAAATGTTCCCATGACTCGGTTGGCTGCATTGGTTCATCAAATTGGACATAGAACTTCAGGTGATTTGCCGGGACGCGTGCTGATTCCGGAGGGTAAATCCAGACGGCCGTACTCTGATCTTGCCTGAAATAGGTTGAGTAATCATAGAAATCAATCGCACCGTTTACCAGATTTTTAGCAGCATAGAATTCCTTCTGCGAGAGCCGTTGAAAAGGGGTAAAGAATAGAAAGCCATCCTCTTCATTAAACGTACCCGCCATCGGTGTGATCGCTTCGGTTGTCTTATCGAAGGTGCCAAAGACAATGACCGAGGAGGGTTCCAGATTGCTGGCGGCAGGGCCGAGATCAATTAATTCAATAGCTATCCGTGCTTCGCCGGTATGCTCCACCTGAATCGCAGGGCCAAGCGGTTGGGTGCACCCGGCCAATGTACATACCGCGATCGCGATAAAGTGATACACTCGCTGGTCCGTATGCAGTCGGCTCATATCCAGGGCGTCTCTATTCAGCCTGCGACTGTCATAAAACTAGGGCAGTTCTTTTACTTCCAGATCCAAAGCGCCTTCACGATCGCGTAACACAACCATTTCCTGATTGTTTAGCTTGGCGACGTGTCGAGCGAAGAACAGAGCTTCCACGACTTCAATTCCAGCCGGCCCCGTTTTTTGCTGCACATCCCGACGGGCGGCTTCTTCGTTAACCTTGCTGGAAGCCAGGTAACTCATATCGACTCGTACACCCCAGTACTGGCTGGGGCCTAATGGACGTTTCTCATGGTGGAATCGATCGGTATTGGTGATCAGCCACTGTTTACCGTCCTTTTCGTAGGTAAACATGTCCATAGGACGATTGCCGCTTCCTAATTCCACAACACTTGTCCCCCGGATGTTGCTATCCTTCTTGATGTCGCTCACTTTGAACTTGGCAATGGGTGTACAGGCAAACGATCCCACAACATAATCTTCGCCGGATTCCGTATAAGGGATGAACGACTGGATGGGCGCCCGTGTTTCCCAGCGACCGTGGGCAACATGATAGGTTTCGGTGCTAAAAGCATCGCCCGACTTTCCATGGGTTAAAGGCAGGGGCAAAGAAAAAATCTTACTGGAGAATTCCTCATTGCTCTGACCTGCAGCCAGCACCCTGCCCTCGGCATACTCAACACCGGAAATGTTACGTATCTCAGCACCTTCACCGACCGGCAGCGGGACGCGCACGAATCGCGTGTTTTTTAGGTTTAACAGTTCCAGCGTGCCCTTTTCGTCAAACGTGATCACGACGGAGCGATTGTCCGATTTGCGAACTGCAGAGACATAGATTTTCCCACTCTCAGGATTGACGGCCATGTCGGCGATCGAAACGGCATCGGTCGATACCTCTAATGCTTCAGCAATCTTTTTGTCCACATCGTTCACACGTGACTTCAGTTTCTTCACGGGTCCCTGATCGCCGGTTTCCACGGCGACAACAGCACCGCCGCCAATATCCGCGATCAGCAGAATGCCGCCGGGAGCAAAACTCATTCGACCAATTCGTTTGATGGTCACCGCGCCGGATTGCACGTCCGCAAGAATGGATTTCGCTTCTTTCGCATGAGCATCGGATTCAACGGATGGCCTGATGGATAAGCCTGCGAGTAATGCCGTGGCAAGAATGATACTGAATAGGGTGAAGCGTTTCATGGGACTCTCCGCGTTGGTTTGATTGGTTAGATATTAGTAAGGATACGAAGTTTGCGAGTGAAATGCGACTAATAAAAAGGAATGTATTCAGATTCGTCTGACTCGGATGGTGCATTGTAAACCCACGAAACAGTACGCCTTGGGGTATCGCGGCGAAAGTGTTTGAAATAAATGCACGCGTCTGGATTAATGCCGGATGGAAACAGGCTATATTGAAGTCTTACCTGTATTTCTTATCTATGGATAAAAGACCTCATGACCCTAAAAACATCGCTCTTCTGCATATTCCTGTTTGCATTTGTCACCATCGGTCTTCAGGCTCGTGAACCGACGGATCAACCCAATGTCATTTTTATTATGGCCGATGACCTTGGTTACGGGTATTTGGGATGCTACGGACAAAAGGTGATCCAAACGCCGGTGTTAGATCGAATGGCGGAAGAGGGGATGCGTTTTAGAAATTATTACGCCGGTTGCACCGTCTGTGCTTCCAGTCGCTCTGTCTTAATGACCGGTCAGCACA
>JAYZPA010000089.1:0-5318 GCA_036150515.1 Planctomycetota bacterium | reverse complement strand
CAACGGATTTCTAAGCAATCTTCACAACCGCTATAACCGGCTTATCTGATTAACTGGCAGTTTCGTAGCTTTTAGGGCAATTCTCGCCCAAAGTGGACGCTTTCACCGATAACAGAATTACGGATATGGATTCCAAATTCTTAACGGTGTGCACGGAAGCGGACGCATGACAACCCGACTCATTCAATGGATCCTTTGCATTTGTTTATTGACTCAAGCCAATCTGGCTCAGGGTGCGGAGCCCGATGCTCAACCTATCCCCGTTGAGAGCAGCAACCCGGTTATTAGCTGCGTGAGCCTCCACGGCCAAGGGACAATCCTGGCAACTGCCGGAGATGACCACTTGGTCCGAATCTGGGATTTGACCAGCGGAAAACAAACCCATCAGTTAGCAGGACATACGGGCTGGGTTCGGACGTCGGCTTTTGTCGGCCAATCCAATACCCTGATCACCGCAGGTGACGATGGCCGGATCATTCGCTGGGATGTTGTCAGCGGAAAACAGTTGGATATCCTGGCGCGGGTTGACCACGCAATATGGAGAATTGCAGTTAACCCAAAGGGTACCCAAGTGGCCGCTTCAGGTTTTAGTAATACCATTACGGTAGTCGACCTGATGACGGCTGCAACGGTTCAGGAGATGCAGGGGTCCACGACGGATATACGCGGACTTGCATATTCGTCGACCGGCCTTCGGTTAGCCAGTGGGGGCCGGGACGGCCTGATTCACATCTGGTCGACCGAGACGGGTCAGGAGACGGCCAGCTTTGTCGCCCATCATCGACGCATTCGAGATCTTTGTTATCTCAGGCAGGGCAGCCGCATCGTCAGTATTTCAGACGACCGGACATTGCATGTCGGTTGCCTCGATGAATCTCAGAAAAGTTACTCCTTACCGCTGGGAAAATTGCTCCCCATGGCGATTGCGGTTTGCAGTGAAAATCAGGTTGCCGTCGGGGCAAGTGACAATCAGATTCATTTGTGGAATATCGACACTCGACAGGAAACCCGCGTCTATCAGGGGCATACGGGCAGTGTCGTGGCTTTAGATTTTAAAGCGGATGAAAAAGGTCGCCAGGGAACCTTAATTTCCGGCAGCTACGACACGTCCATACGCAGTTGGCAGTTTCAGCCGGCAGAGAATTCAGCGCTGCGTGTGAGCGAGCAAACCTCCGCAAATCGTAAGTAACATGACTATCCAGCAAATATTATCGAAATGGAAACAACGCCTTGGTAGGGTGGAGCCCGGACTGCGCGATGCCCAAAATGGCTGTTTTGGGCATTTCGAGTTGTTGGAACGACGATGTATGCTGGCCAGTGACTTATTGAATCTGGGCGTTGTCTACCACGAACGTGATCTGGGATCCGACATTTCCGGCGATACGTTTGAAGTTACTTTCGCTGGCGGAGCAGCAGGAACCCAGCTCACCAGACTGATCGTAAACAGCGATCATGAACAATTGGGATTTGGATCCGCCGATATCATTTTTGATACAGAAACCGGTGGCCGGGGTGCCGATCATGCGTTTGCTTTTACGGTTCGCGAGCTGGTAACCCACAATCCGCTGGCAACATTAACGTCACAGGTTACCGATGGCGGCAGTGCACTGATCGTCGATCTGGAGAGATTTCAGGCCGGGGACCGATTGATTATGGAGATTGATGTTGATGAGGTGGAGTTCATCAACAGTCAGAGATCCGATCCGGAACATATGCATCTGGGAATTGACCCCGTTACGTCTGGAATCGAATTTCAAGGAGTGCGATTGTCGGCAGAATTTACGGCTCCCGGACATTTTCAATCGGGTGGGATGAGTATGTTCTGGAATGCTTATGATCCGGAACTACTGGCAAGTGGATTGGATTTACCCAGCGACAATTACGAGAGTGCCCGGGACCGCACGGCTGGAGCATTTATACGTGTGGCTCAGCAACAACGGCCATCGGAACTGAGCGGTCAGGTATGGATGGATTCGAATTTTGATCAGCAGTTCGATGCAGCAGACAGAGTCCTTGCCGGCGTACAGGTGGAATTGTGGAAAAAAGAATCGGGAGTCTACAGGGCGACCGGTCTTGTGCAATCCACCGATGCGGCAGGGCAATACCGTTTTACCGATATGGAACCCGGAGCCTACGAAGTTCGGGAGCGGCAGCCTCAGGGGCTGATCAGCAGTGCTGCTTTTGCAGGAGAGCTTGATGGTGTGACGGTCGGCGTGGTTCAGGGGCCGGATGTCATTTCTGAAATTCTGGTTTCCGGAGGAGGTCAGTACATTACCGGCCTGGATTTTGCTGAAGCGGCCACGGCGACGATCGAGGGTACGGTGTTTACCGTGCTGGTGGGTCAGGAAATTCCCACGGCAGATGTTCAGCTCCAGCTGGATTGTGGTGACCCAGCGGATAACCGTACTACCATAACCGATCAGGGGGGACGATATCGGTTTGATGGGATTTTACCGGGAACCTGCTCGGTCGAAGAATTTACCCCGCTTGGGTTGTTTGACGGACATGAGGTTGTCGGTACGATCGATGGTGAGACGGTTGGAGAGTCCGATGGGCTGGATACCATTGAGGGGATTCAACTGCCCAGTGGTGCCCGAGCAGTGAACTATGATTTCTATGAACAGGCACCGGCGAGTATTTCAGGTCTCGTTTTTCAGGACGATGAAACGGTGATTGTGGAATCGCAGGAGCAGATCGCAGGAGTTCCGGCACCCGATGGTGAATTGACAGCGGATGATCGACGTTTACACGGAATTCAGATCAGTTTGACGAATCTAGAGACACGGGACGTCCAATCAACCACAACCAATGAGCGTGGTGAATTTTCGTTTGGCGGGCTACAGCCGGGGGTTTATGAATTGCAGGAGTCTCATCCGCAGGGATTCCAGGATGGCGTGGATCGAGCCGGGACGGCCGGAGGTGCCGTGGTTGAGGCAGAGGATCGAATTACGAACATTGAACTATCCTCGGGTGCAGCGGCTGTCGACTATTATTTCAGCGAATACCGAGTCAAAGTGGTCGTGCCTGTAGAACCCGAGGTACCGGTGGTTTCCGAACCGCCTTTACAAGCCGAGCCACTTCCGGTGAATATCATTGAAAGTCATGGCGTTGAAATTGTCCTGCCGCCGGCTACCCGGGGTCAGGTAACGCCGGAGGTTACGGCAATACCAGTGTATGCTGCAGGCAATACAGTTGAATCCGGACTGAACACATGGCATTTAAGTGTGGTCGACGGAGGGATGCCGCGGGGAGCGATTTTGAATATCGCGCCGGTACAGCCCGTGTCGTTTACGCATTTTGCACGGTGGGATCAGACATTATCGAATTCAGGTGTTTGGCTGGCAAAATCCTTGTCGGGGGCAGAGATTCCGATGCAGCATGTGATGCTTGGATTTACCGGAAGTCGAGCGTTGGCCGCTGACTTTAACGGCGATGGAATTGCTGAGGTTGCCCTGTATAGTGACGGTTATTGGTTTATCGACATCAATGGAAACGGGCGGTGGGATGAGGAAGATCTGTGGGCGCAGATGGGCGCTGCCGATGATTTGCCGGTCGCAGGGGACTGGGATGGCGATGGTAAAGACGATATTGGTGTCTATGGTCTTTCATGGCCGGGCGATGATGCAGTTCTGGCCGCAGATCCCGGGCTTCCCGACTTAGAGAATCGCGAAACGACGCTCCCGAAGAATGTTCCACCCCCTGAGTCACTCGCGGCATCACGTCGGCGATTGTTACAGGCAACCGCCCAGGGTGATGTGCGGGCGGATGTGATTGACCATGTTTTCCAGTATGGCCAGAAAGCCGAAGTGGCGGTGACGGGCGACTGGAATGGTGACGGTGTTGTCAATCTTGGAACCTATCGGGATGGTCAATGGAAGCTTGATAGCAACGGGGATGGCCGCATTTCAGACGGCGAGCGGGTGATCACCTTTGGCCGTCCGGGAGATATTCCGGTCGTAGGCGATTTCAACGGAGACGGGATCGATCAGATTGGCGTTTACCGCGCAGGTCAGTGGCTTTTGGATAGCAACGACAATCAGGAACTGGACAGCGTCGATCAGGTGTTTGAAATGGGTTCGGATTTGGATCAGCCGGTGGTTGCCGATTTTGACGGCGACGGGGTTGACGATGTAGCTGTCTACCGGGTTAAAAAGGCAGGTTAAACATGGGGGGAAGGCCCTGGATTAAGAATTTTTGAGCTCATCCGCTTCGGCCTGAAACTTCAATATATCTGCTTCCAGACGTGCAACTTCTCCCGGTTCATCATCCTGCTGTTTTGCTCCGGAAAGCTGTAATTTCAGGGTTTGGATTTTTTTACGTACGACACCGAGTCGTTTCTTCGTCTTCTTATCCATCGGTAATATCTCCGTTGGTCGGGGTGGGAAGCTGCGGGAGGCGGGCGACCATTACGGAAGTCGGTTCAACCGTATGCATACTTACCGGGTCTGTGGCGATCTTTGGATTTCGATCCGTTAGTTTCATCGCACCGGCCAGCACGACGACGGTAATAGCGGCAATCATATTGACTTTACCCCAAAATACTTCCTTTTGCTGGAATTTCTGAGCAGGTTCACTTTTCCCGGCCAACAGCGAGCTGATATAGAAAATGCCAAAGACGAGGACGAGTTTCAGGCCGAGCAGTCCGTGGTAGAAGCCGCCTGGTTTTTCGTCTCCTGTCATTGCCCGGTAGGTGTTATAGAAACCACTGATCAACAGCAGCATGGCGCAGAGCATAATGACTTTGGACCATTTGCGTTTGATTTGGGATTTGACATTGTCTTCAGCGTCATGGGTGTCGAGTGCGGGCCGCAGGATCACATTGATGAAGATGGTTCCGCCGACCAGGATGATAGCCGGTAGGATATGCAGCCAGCGGGATAGATGGGTAAGGATGGTTTCCATGTCCATGTTGGGTTACTCCGAGTGACTAGATAGTTGGTTGTGTATTTCTATGGCTCGCTCTGAAGCTGCCTGAGGTGTATTAATTTCCCCAAGCAACTGTGCATCGCGCAGCGCTAACAGTACTTTAGAGAATGCCGGACCGGGGTGCATCCCCATTTCCTGTAAATCCTTACCGTCGAGCAGTGCAGGAGGATTCAGTTCAGCCTCGGGCAGGCTTAGTTTCTGTTCGCATAATTCCACGCCATGGATCGGTATGTTCTGAGTGGTTGCCCAGACGCGTGCGATCCGGACCGCCTGAGTTGCCTGAGGGGTGATCAGGAGTCGTTGTATATCGGGCCATGGGTTTTGATCGGCGAGGATCAACGTTTCGAGGTTCAGCAGCAGCCAGCGTACCGTGGCAATATCGTCGTTGGACA
>JAYZPA010000088.1:0-20319 GCA_036150515.1 Planctomycetota bacterium | reverse complement strand
GCATAACACAACCGGCAACACAGGCCCAGCGATTGAGTTGGTTCACTGTCTGCGGGACGGTACTGGATGCTGAATGATCGATGACCGCCAGAATCCAAACGCCCTGTTGCAAAGCGTGTAGACAATCCGCGGCTGTCGGGTTGGTAGCCACGCAAAACAGACCCTCATTACGATATTCCCCGGTATGAGAGTCCAGCACGTCCTCCAATAGCTGATCGGCTCCACGAATTACGAAACGTTGATAATTTCCATTGAGATCCGCACGGTAAAAATGGGGACAACGGATTTCAGTTGCGCGAAAAGAAAACGGTGTGCTGGTTTGCTGAAATAGCTCATCGTTACAGGTTAGGGTCGTTGTCAGGTTATAGGTGACAGGTAGGTCGGCCGACCAGGCACAGGGATCCGGCATACGCGCTGCTGCCAACAGTCCATCACCCGGGCCTTGATCGATCAGGTCGATGGTTGCAGGCAAGGTATCGCTTCGTTCACAGAATGGGCCTTCGATACAGCCTTTTAGCCGAAAACCATCCTCCCAGGCGAATCCGCTCAATGCAGTAAACAGGCTTGTCGTGAGGCTATTGAAGTCACTCTGATAAATTTCAACGGTTTGTGAGAGTGATGGGGTGTCGGTCATGAGCGGGTGGATTCCTCGTTTTCCAATGTGTCCTGAAGGAATTGTCCCGTATAGGAATGGGGATTTTGTGCAATCTCTTCGGGGGTCCCTTGCGCGACGATAGTACCTCCTTCGTCTGCGGCACCCGGTCCAATATCGATAATATAGTCTGCCGCTTTCATGAGCTGAAGATTGTGTTCCACAATGATCAAGGAATGTCCGACCGACAGCAGCGAGTCAAAGCAATCCTGTAGTTTCAGAATATCACTGAAATGGAGTCCGGTGGTGGGTTCATCGAGGATAAAAAGCGTGCGTTGGCGGCTTTTTGTAGACATGTAGGATGCTAGTTTCAGCCGCTGAGCTTCCCCGGAAGACAGAGTATTGGCGGGCTGCCCGAGCGACAAATAGTCGAGCCCGACATCGATGAGCCGTTTTAGTTTTGTTTGAACTTTGTGCTGTCCCCGAAAAAACGAAAAAGCTTCACGGACGGTCATTTCCAGCACATCGGCAATGTGCATGCCTCGATACGTCACCTTCAGTATCTCATCACGATATCGGCGTCCCTGGCATTGTGGGCATTTCATATAGACATCGGCCAGAAACTGCATGTCAATTTCCAGATGTCCATCGCCTTTACAGACCGTGCATCTGCCGCCGTCCACATTGAAGCTAAAATGTCCGGCAGTGTAATTATGAGTTCGGGATTCAACGGTTTCGGCAAATACGGCTCGGATTTGATCAAATGCTTTGATATAGGTTACCGGATTACTTCGAGGTGATCGTCCAATCGGGCTTTGATCAATCAGTATGACATCGTCAATTTGTCCATCTCCCACGACATCCTGATAAGCGAGGGGTTTGGCTGTTTCTTTCCGTTTGCGTTTGCACAATGCACCGTAGAGGGTGTCCTGAATGAGTGAGCTTTTGCCGCTGCCACTTATACCGGTGACCAGGCATAATACACCCAGAGGAAATTCTGCGGTCACATCGTTCAGATTGTTACCGGCCGCTCCCCTCAATTTAATCCAGCCATGATTTGTTTCCCGCCGCGACGGAGATGTTAACGCCCCTCGTGCGCCGGACAGGTATGCACCGGTGAGGCAGTCCTCGTCCGTTAGCATTTGTTGAGGTGTTCCCTGGAACGTAATCAGGCCACCCCGGTTACCCGCACCGGGTCCAAATTCAACCACTTCATCTGCCAGTTGAATCATCGATTCCTCATGTTCGACAACAATGACGGTATTTCCCCGGTCGCGTAGATCGAGAATGGCTTTTGATAGTTGTTGCACGTCACGGGGGTGTAAGCCCACGGAGGGTTCGTCAAGAACATACAGCATGTTTACCAGACTCGATCCGAGTGCCGTGGTGAGTGATACGCGTTGGGATTCTCCACCACTGAGCGTCCTCAGTGTACGGTCCAAAGTCAGATATCCCAGACCCACCTTGTCCAGATAATGCAGTCGCGACCGGACTTGCTCCAGAACTAATTGAGCGACATTGGATTGCCAGGGAGTCAGCGATAGTTTGTTGAAAAACAGGATGGCATCCCGGACTTTTAGCTGACAAACTTCCGCAATGTTCAGGTCACCGACACGCGTAGCCAGAGATTCAGGGTTAAGCCTTTTTCCCTGACAGTCCGGGCAGGTGCGGTAGCTCCGCCAGCGGCTGAGAAAGACTCTCAGATGCATCTTGTATTTGCGTTTTTCCAGCCAGGCAAAGAATCCATTCAATCCCCCGAATTCCCGTTCCGGAACTCCCGCATGGATGATTTTCAGTTGTGCGACGGTAAGTTGCTTGAAAGGCACATCCACGTCGACGCCATAGTCATCGGCCAGTGCGAGTAATTCCTCCAACTCATGCTGATAGGCGGGTGTGTTCCAGGGTGCAATCGCGCCTTCGCGGATCGTTTTATTTCTGTCGGGCACGATCAGCTCGATATCGTGATCCACCACATTGCCAAACCCTTCACAGGTTGGACAGGCGCCCAGGGGGCTATTGAAACTATAAAGCCGTGGTTCCGGAGCGGAAAAGTCGACCCGACACGATTTACATTCATAATTGGAACTGTAACGGTCCATCTGCCAGAATTGATCGCCGAGCTGCAGGCTGCCGGGCGGAGGTTTGACCGATGCGGGGACTTCCAACAGGACGACACAGGACTCGTTCCATTGGGAAAATGCGGTTTCCAAAGAATCCATCAGCCGGGATTGGGACGAATCGTTGTCGGCCAGTGATAAACGATCCACGATGAATATCAGTTCAACCCCTTCGTCAGCCGAAGCGAATTGTTCACTGCAATACCGGGTAATCCCTTCCCGATCATCAGCCAGCCCATATACGGTATTTCCCGCAATAACGCGGACAAAGCCATCTTCAAGAAAACGATTCAGCATGTGGTCAATGTATTGATGTATTGCATCGGAAGCCGATTCGTCCGTCATTTCCTCGGCATATTCCGGATTCTGCGGTATGTCCGCAGCCGTAATCGTCGCTGTAAAACCGATCATGCAGCGTGTTGAGGGTGCACTGTCTGTGAGTTGTTGGGCAACCGATTGTGATGAATTCTTTTGTACTTTGTTGCCGCAATCAGGGCAGATGATGGTTCCGATTTTGGCATACAACAGCCGCAGATAGTCTGCGGTTTCGGTAGCCGTACCAATTGTGGATCGGCTGTTGCGGTTCGTGGTTTGTCGGGTCACGGCCACGGCCGGCGGAATGCCGTCAAGGCGACGTGCTGTGGGTCGTTCCAGTCGATCCAGAAACTGCCGGGTATACGCCGAAAAACTCTCGATGTAACGCCGCTGACCCTCTGCATACAAAGTGTCCAGTGCCAGACTGGTCTTTCCACTGCCGCTTACACCACAAAAAGCAATAAACTGGTTGTGGTTGAGATCCAGGTCGACTTCACGCAGATTGTGGACCTGAACGTCTCGCAGTTCAATATTCCGCATTCCAATGGCTTTTGCCGTTACAGGACGTGAGGTCGAGTTTGAATTTGTTGTCGCCACCCCAACAATCTCCGTGAGTCCCACCAGTTTCCAGGGAAGTTTAAGGCCCCGGGTGAGGATGTTGATGGATTGATAATCCCTCATGATAGAATTCTACGGTTGGAATTACCAGCCTCTGTGAGAATCGCATACGAGAACCGTGGTGGTCGGTAGCGTTACAATCTAGTACCATCGATAATTAGGATTCACACTTTCTTGAATCGATATCGCGGAAATCCTGCTGAAGGAAAAGGACGTGACATCACAACCGCAGAAACGTAACCCGTTCTATTTTTTGTTAGTGATCACAGGTGTCGTCTTTGCGATTACCGCCTGCAGCTATGGGGTGATGACCGTAACGTTTCTCGATCCAACCGCAACCCCGTCGTCGCTGTTGACTTTTCTCGATCAACACGGATTTCAACTCATGCTGTATGAGTTAGGGGCATTAGGTTTGTTTTGCGTGGCCGCTATGGCACTGGATGTGCTGCGGGATCGGCCACTTGAGCCAGGGTCTCCGGAAGAAGTTACCTTCACAGATGCGGATGCTGCTGTCTCCGCAGATGAGGAGTCGTTGAATTGAGTGATTCCATTAAGCAGAAGATGTCTGAGTTACGCGAGCAAATCGAGTATCACAATCAGCTGTATTATATAAAAGCGACGCCGGAAATTACGGACTTGCAGTATGACAGATTACTTGCGGAACTAATCCGGCTGGAGCAGACCCATCCGCAATATGCGGTTTCCTCCGGCCCGGCACAGACCGTGGGCGAACGGACGGTTGAAACGCTCAATTCCGTGGAACATCGCCAGCCGATGTTGTCCATTGATAACACGTATAACCTCGAAGAGCTCAATAAATTTGGGCACCGTACGTTGGAATTACTTGATGGTGAATCTGCTGAATGGGTAGTGGAACTGAAAATTGATGGTGTCGCTGCTTCGGTGATTTACGAAAAGGGAGAGCTGGTCCGCGCGGTCACGCGCGGTGATGGAAAGGTCGGAGATGATATTACTCACAATATACGTACGATTCACGATTTACCTCAGCAGCTGAAAGGCAAAAATTTTCCGGATGTGCTGGAAGTCCGTGGTGAAGTCTATATGACGAATCAGGATTTAGGCCGCATAAATCTGCGTCAACAATCGCAGTCAGCCCCGCTGTTTAAGAATACACGCAATGCCACGGCAGGGAGCATTCGCCAACTGGATAGTGCCATATGTGCCCAGCGCCATTTGCGAATGTTCTGTCATGGGATTGGATATTGCGATGGGATTGGAGCGACATCGCATATGGAATTTCTGGATGAAATCCGTAAGTATGGATTACCCGCTTCCCCGTTTGTAGATAGTTTTCCCACGTTTGAAGCAGCGGTGGAACATTGTCAGGAATTAGCGGGACAGCTACAGGACATTGATTTTGAAGTCGATGGAATCGTGTTGAAGTTAAATCGGTTTGAACAGCGAGAACGGCTGGGCAGCACAACCCGCAGTCCGCGGTGGATCGTTGCCTATAAGTGGGAACGTTATGAAGCAGTCACCCGACTGAATGAAATTCGGGTTCAGGTGGGAAAGACGGGCGCGATTACACCGGTTGCCGAGTTAGAGCCGGTTGAGCTTGCCGGGACAACGGTCAGTCGGGCCAGCCTGCATAATGCGGATGAAATCCAACGGAAGGATATCCGGGAGGGTGATATTGTTGTAGTGGAAAAGGCAGGCAAAATCATTCCACGTGTCGTTCGTGTTGAGCAACATCGGCGTAAACAAGGGCTGTCCAAATTTGAATTTCCCTCGGTTTGTCCGCAATGTGAAACGGAATTGCTTCGTGATCAGGGCGGCGTTTATATTCGTTGTCCCAATTACGAATGTCCTGCGCAGTTGCGGGAAAGGTTGTGCTATTATGCGAGTCGTACCGCGATGGACATTGAAGGGTTGGGAGAAAAACTCGTGCAGCAGCTGGTGGAGGTCGGTTTAGTTCATACCTATGCCGATCTCTATGCCTTGCAACCCAATCAAATAGCCGAACTGGAACGCATGGGGGTTAAGTCTGCCGAAAATGTCGTACAGCAGATCGATTTAAGTAAGCAACGCGGGCTGGCGCGGTTATTGAATGCCCTGTCCATTCGCCATGTCGGTGCTCAGGTTGCCACGATTTTGGCGGCAGAATATTCCAATATAGATGCGCTCATGTCGGCAACCGCAGAGCAATTGAGTGAAGTAAATGAAATTGGAGAGGTTATCGCCGAATCGCTGTTTGAATTTCTGCACACGCAGCCCGGATCCGGGATTATTCGTCAACTACAGGCCGCAGAACTGGTGATGGACCATACCGAATCGACATCACTCCGGGAAAGTGATCGATTAGAAGGAAGGGTATTTGTGGTCACCGGAACCCTATCATCCTTTACACGAACTCAAATTCACGAATTAATCCAGACACACGGCGGGAGCACGTCGTCGAGCATTTCCGGAAAAACGGATTACCTGATTGCCGGTGAAAATGCCGGCGGCAAACTAGCCCGCGCTGAAAAACTCGAGGTCACCATTCTCTCGGAATCCGATTTCGAGGAAATGATCTCTTAGAGTACGGGACGGGTTCTCGTTACTTCGTCTTGATTCCCAGTTCCGTTAGTTTCTTACTGAGGTCGGTTCCGTGCGTCCGCGCATTCACTTGTTTATCAACGTACAGGATCTTCCCATCCGGACCGATGATAAACGTCCACCGCATTGGATTTTTACGTTCCGCATTGACAACGCCGTAGGCCGAAGCCGTTTTTCGGCTCGGGTCGCTCAGGATAGGGTAATCGAGCTTTAAAGCGGCGGCATATCGGGTCACGTCTTCGGTCGTGTCACAACTGGCAGTGAAATAGACGAGCTCGAATTTATCCAAACCTGAGCCCTGCGGTCTTGCCGCAACCGTGAATTTACGATCACCCAGAAGAGACAGGCTGAATGCTGTTTTGATTTCGCTGGCACGCAGCGAGTCACATTGAGCCGTTCAGCCACCGGTAAAGGCTTTTGGGAACCAGGCTACGATAACGGTCTGTCCTTTGTACTTTGAAAGCGTATGGGATTTTCCATCACTCCCTTTAAGGGTGAAATCGGGTGCCTGATCTCCGACCGATAAGTCCGCCGCCGAGGCTGAACTCAGCAGCCCCACGGCTAATAAAGTGCTCAAGATACTGACAGCGAACCGTTTCATATTATCTTCCTTTTTCTTTATGTGGATCCTGATTTTGATAGGGCATTCGATTTCCTGTAAGGTTGAGAACTATTATACTGTGGTTGTCTGTGAGAAACGAGTTCTTGCGTATCATTTATTTATTTACAGAACGTGATCTGTTCAGGGAGAACCTCATGCCAGGGATTATCAGGGGGTTGATGTGTTGTCTTATTGTTGGGTGGTTTGGCCCGATTCTCGGTTCGGCTTCGGCACAGCAGTGGGAGCAATTCCGGGGACCTGGAGGGCGGGGTACGAGTGATCATCCGAATTTACCATTAACCTGGGATTTAGAAACGAAGAAGAATATTGAATGGCAGGTACGCACGGTGGGACGCGGATGGTCGTCACCGATTGTGACCGCGGGTAAGATTTTTTATACGACGGTCGCCAACGAAGGAGAGACGGAAGCGGCAAAAAAGGGTCTGTATTTTGGCGGGGACCGTACGCGACCCCCCGGAGGTGTACACCATTGGAATGTCGTTTGTCGGGATTTAAAGACAGGGAAACAGATTTGGCAGAAAGAGGTGCATCAGGGCATTCCCACAGCACCGGTACATATCAAAAACAGTTATGCCTCGCCGACCCCGGTCACCGACGGCAAGCATCTTTTTGTTTCCTTTGGCCACCAGGGGTTATATTGTCTGGATCTGCAGGGCAATCTGGTTTGGAGCCAACAAAGTATTGCGAAAAAGATGCGAAATGACTGGGGAACGGCGGCCTCACCGGCGTTGTACAAGAAAGGGATCATTGTCGTTGATGACAATGACCAGCAATCAACGTTACAAATGCTTGATAAGACCACGGGTGAACTGCAGTGGCAGGTCGAACGTGATGAAGGCAGTAATTGGTCAACTCCGTATGTCTGGCAGAATTCGCTGCGGACCGAAATTATTTTGCCGGGGACGGACGCAAACCGAGCCTATGATCTGCAGGGTAAATTGCTTTATGAATTTCGAGGAAACTCCAGCATTACTATTGCGACCGCCTATTCTGAAGGCGATTTGTTGTATGTTAGTTCTGGTTATATTTTAGATGTTCATAAGCCATTATTTGCGATTCGGCCTGGCGCCTCAGGCGATATTACTCTTCAACCGAATGAGACGAGTAATGACTATATTGTCTGGTGTCAGAAACAAGCCGCTCCGTACAATCCAACGACGATTTTGTATCAGAGTCAGATTTATGTGCTTTATGATCGCGGGTTTTTGGGCAGTTATGATGCACAGACCGGTCAGGAAGTGATTCCCCGACAGCGTATCAACGGCGGGCGGTCCTTTACCTGTTCGCCCTGGGCTTACCGTGGTCATCTGTTCTGCCTGAATGAAGATGGTGAAACCTTTGTTTTCAAGGCGGGTGACTCATATCAGTTTGTGGGGAAAAATGTACTTGGCCCGGAAGAAATGGCGATGGCGACGCCTGCGATGGCGGGTGATCGATTGCTGATTCGGACGGCGGATTATCTCTATTCGATTCGGCAAAAATAATCTTCGGATTGTGCCCGGATTAAAGAGATCCAGGTGCCTGGGGTTTGGTTTCTGCGGTGGTTGACAAATGCCAGACTACCTATTCAACTAAAACGCTTGGGAGGATGTAGCTCAGTTGGTAGAGCAACGGACTTTTAATCCGTAGGTCCAGGGTTCAAGTCCCTGCATCCTCATAAAAAATACCCATCGGCTTATGAGGTCGGTGGGTACTTTTTTTGTATCGATTACGCCAGCAATGGCGAATGCAGGTCTTACTGTAAGACAAGAATAGACGCTCGAGCAAGGAGTCGCCCTATGCAACTGTCTGTCTCAGTCCGTGTTGTCGAGTCCACCTGTAAAACCAAGCTGAATCTACCGATGGACAATTTTATTAGTATTGTCAGTCGTACCGGTGCCGCTGCGATTTGTATGCGAGCCAGTGCGGCAGGGGTCAAAAGTTCACCGCAATACCGGATCGATCTCAACCAACGTATTCAGCAGGCTGGACTGGCTGTTTCCATGGTCACTGCGGATTCGGATGTTCCCCTGAACAACCAACGCGGACCCAATAGCTTACGGAATATCAGCGCATCACTGGATGTTGCGGAATCGCTGAATTGTGACCTGATTCGAATCTGCATGAAGTGTGAAGATGATATTTCCTGGGCCCGGGAGGCGGCAGACGAGGCTGCCAAACGGGGGATTCGGCTAGCACATCAATGTCACACCGCTTCCTTGTTTGAAGAAGTGGATCAGATTCTGTCTGTCCTGACTGAGATTAACCGGGAGAATTTCGGGATCATTTATGAGCCGGCAAATCTGATGCTCAACGGACAGGACTATGGACACGAGACGCTTCAGCAACTGGCACCCCACATCATGAATGTGTACGTACAAAACCATCGTCTGAACCCGGAAGGTTCCGATACACTTGACACATTTTGTCGAGGGCCGGTTACGTTTGATCATTTAACCCTTTGGGAGCCCGGTGGCGTGGATTTTGGCCGGGTTTTTCGAGCATTGCGGGATTTGGATTATCAGGGTTTTTTCACCATACATCAGGCGGTTGGGATCCGGACGCCTGAGGATGCAACCGCATACATTCAACGTTGCCATCAGTTCTTTATGGACCAGCAGCAGGCTCTTTCAGGTTGATCGTTTTAATTTGCCGGCGTTTCACGGTACAATCACCTTCACTGCCTTCCCCGCTAATCGTTACGGAGGAGAAGAGAATTCATTAGCCTCAACCGTGATTCCGTTATGCCTGCAACCGATTCCATGCCGCTGAAGAAAACCGAATGCTATATCATTTTGATCGTGGCATTTTTGGGATGGTTGTTTGCCGGAGTACAAATGGGGATCAATGGCATTGTGCATCATCCCGCCGCCCGCAGTCTTCTGGGGCCGGAGGCAAGTGGAGGGGCGGTCGGTCAGTGGTCTGGCTGGCTGGTGGTCGCTTTTTTGTTAGGGGCGGCAACCGGAGGGTATTGTTTTGGATGGGTGGGCGATCGGTTTGGGCGAGCGCGAGCCATGGCGCTGAGCATTGGTTGCTATGCATTATTTTCCGCATTGACGGTGCTGGCCCCCAGGATTGAAGTGATGTGGCTTCTTCGCTATCTGACATGTGTCGGCATCGGAGGAATGTGGCCTAATGGGATGGCCTTGTTGCAGGAGGCCTGGCCCAATACGGCCAAACCCATTCTTGCCGGTATTCTGGGAACGTCCGCAAACGTTGGAATCATGTTGTTTGCTTTGCTTTGCATGCAAATCGAGGTTAGTCCGGAACATTGGCAATGGACATTTTGGGTAGGCTCTGTGCCGATTATCTTAGCAGTCATTGCCTGGTATCTGGTTCCCGAGTCCCCAAAATGGTTAGCGGAACAAAAACAACCGGGGCAGGTTGTAGAGCCGGTTGGGCTCGGTGAGGTTTTTTCCGGCGGCCATATCAAATTGACACTGATCGGCATTGTGTTGGCGTTTGTGCCGTTGTTTGGTGGTTGGGGCGTGGCCAACTGGGCGAATTACTGGGCCGCAGATTATGATGAGCGACAGGCGACGGTTAGCCCGGAAGTGCAAAATCTTGGCAAACCGGATTTGGAAACGAATCCGGACAGCGATCAGGCGAGCTCATCCGCGACGGTGGTTACGGCATCCAATTTGAAAGCCATCGCATCGTTTAACCGATCCTGGCCGGGTGCCATTAGCAGTCTGCTAGGTGGGGCACTGGCGCTTGTTCTGGGTCGCCGATTCAGTTATGCACTGTTATGCATTCTTGCCTTTATATGTACTCAGTTTTTGTATGCACTGCCGGATCCGACGGCACCTGATTTTCTGTTTTGGGTTCGTGGGTTAGGGTTCTTTAGCGGTTTTTTCTTTGGGTGGCTGCCGCTCTGTTTGCCGGAGCTATTTCCAACGCGTGTACGCTCTACCGGAAGTGGGGTGAGTTTCAATTTCGGAAGGATCATTGTCGCCGGGTTGGTTATTTTCACCTCGTTGGCACTGAAATCGTATTTTGAGGGTAACTATGATCAGGTTGGGAAAATCTGTGGATATATCTACCTGTTAGGTGTGGTAGCGGTGTTTGCCATGCCCAAGGACTGTGCAACCGACAATTCCCAACTGCTTGTGAAGTAAACAAAATACGTGACAGGAATGAAGGATTGGTAGAAAATGTTAGAAATCAGCCTGTATGTCGGAACCGGTATTGTCGTTTTGGTTCTACTTGCCTTTTTGGTGGGTTTTTGGATTCCCCAAGCGGGTACGGTGATTTATAGCCGGGAAATCTCGGCAGACGTGAATGATCTATTTGAACCGATCAATGATTTGAAAACCTGGCCACAATGGAGTGCATGGAGTCCGGAACGGATGAAGGGGTATCTTAGCCGTTTCGAGGGTCCGGATAGTGGAGCAGGGCAGATATGGATTTGGAAGGAAACCAAATATCCAGGGCGTATTGAGATCATCGAAAGCGAGCAGAATCAACGTATTGTTTATGAGTTGAGTATGGAGATGATGCCGGATCCGATGGTTTGCACGATCAGTTTTATGGAAAAAGAGGGAGTGACATTCGTTCAATGGGAAAATGAAGTGAATTGGGGAAGGAATCCATTAGGTCGACTGATGGGATCGATCTTTGGGAAAATGTCCCTGATGGGTGCAATGACATTTGGTTTGCAATCTCTTGAGGCACGGGTGCGAGAATCGTCTGATCCATTAGAATTGGATTCTGTTTAAGAGGCAGTGATCGTGCTCCGAATTGCGTGCCTGCATGAGAACGGTTTTGTTCTTTATAAGACAGGAGCTGGATCATGATTTCCTTTTTTTTCGTTTGGGTACTACTTTTATTACTCACCTATTTTCTATTAAGAATAAGCGTGTTACTGATTGGTTCACGCTTGCCTCGTGAACATCTGACACAGGTCATGCGTGACGTACCATTAGCGTTGGATGATGTTTTCAATGTGATGCGAGATTTACAGACTTGGCAGATCTGGAGCTTCTATTGTCAGGATAAGATTGGTTTGTATCACAGTGAATTTACCGGTCCTCAATCCGGACTGGGGCAGGTTTGGCGCTGGCGGGGAAATGACTTATCAGGCCATATGGAAATTCGCCAGGAATGGCATTGTATGCGGCTGCTGTTGTGTGTGGTTTGGGATGCGATTCCGGAATCAAAGTGGGACCGAATCGAATTTGTACAAAATGGAGGACTTTGCCGAATTATCTGGCAAACCTATGGTGATCGATCTGAAGATCCCTGGATCCGGTTTCTCCAATATTTGTTTGGCCCCCGAAAGCTGAATCGTGCCAAACACCAGTCGCTTGATCAGTTAGAGGAATATGTACGGAGCAGACAAAGCGGCTTTAAATGTAACTCCCAGTTGGATCTCCAATCTTGACAGAACGGGTAGTTCATTTCATGCTGCTAGTAGCGGAAATTTGTAGATCGCCGGAAAACTACCATGTCTTTTGGTATGCCAGATATACGCGGGAGTAACCAGATGAAATTCCATGATGCAATCAAATACACCATCGTGATGGGGACGATGGGGGTCTTGCTTGGGTGGAGCCTGTCAGGTGTTGCAGGTCAACCTGTGGGAATTGTCAAGGAGAAGCCATCGAGTGGACGCTCCGTTAAGGTTGTTCAGGGCTACATGGTACCGTACGAAGCGGTCATTCCAGGAACTAAGGTCAAATATAAGATGCTGCCGATTCCAGGTGGCATTGTGAAAATGGGAAGCCCGGAGAGCGAAAAGGATCGAAAGTCGTCTGAGGGCCCTCAGTTTGAAGTACAGGTGGAACCATTTTGGATGTCCCAGAACGAATTGTCGTGGGCTGAATACAAGGCATACATGGAAGTGCATGACATTTTCAAGGGATTTGAAACGCATGGGATGCGTAAGATAATGGCTGCGCATCAAGCCCGCATTATTTCAGCGCCGTCGAATCTTTATGATCCAACATTTACGTTCGTTAACGGGGAAGAATTAGATTTGCCAGCGGTTTCGATGAGTCAGTATGCAGCCAAGCAGTATACAAAATGGTTGTCCTTACTGAGCGAACGATTCTATCGTTTACCCACCGAGGCAGAGTGGGAGCATGCTTGTCGGGCAGGAACCACGACGGCGTGGTCCTTTGGTGACAAGATAGACGAGCTTGATGATTATGCGTGGCATTATGGTAATTCAGATGAAACGACGCATCCGGTTGGACAAAAACTGCCGAATCCCTGGGGATTACATGACATGCATGGCAACGTATCTGAATGGGTATTAGATGCGATGGCGGAAGACGGGTATGCCCGATTCAAAGGGGGCCGCGTTTCCGCTGCGGATGCATTGGTTCAACCGGATAAGCTGTATCCACGGGTTTGTAAGGGTGGATATTATGATGTGGATCCGGCCGATTGCCGCAGCGCAGCGCGTTTAGCATCCAGTGATGATGAGTGGCGACAGGAAGATCCTAACATCCCGTTGAGTCCCTGGTGGTTTACCAGCGGACCTGCTTTGGGTGTAGGGATGAGAATCATGCGACCCCTGACTGTACCGGCCGGTGCGAAACAAGAGGCATTCTGGCGGGCGGATACGGAAGATATTCAATTTGATGTTGAATATCGAATTGATGAAGAGGGTCGTGGTGCTCGAGGATATGTGGATCCCGAACTCCCTGCGGCGATCAAATTATTAAAAGAGAAACAGTAAATTAAACGCTTTGTCGGACTCAGGATTCGGCGAACCTCTGATGGGACGGGGTTTAGCGGATTGGACAAATAGGGTGGCCTGGGCAATGAAATTAATCAAGCTTGCAGCCGCTGCTCTTAATCAAACGCCTCTGGATTGGAACGGAAATCAGGCGAATATTCTCGAAGCGATTCGACAGGCTCGTATCCAACAGGCCAGTATTCTTTGCTGCCCTGAATTGTGTATTACCGGATATGGTTGTGAAGACGCGTTTCAGGCAGCGGGTGTCCATGAGACTGCCCTGGAAATCCTTGCTGAGATTATTCCGGCTACGGAGGGATTAGTCGTATGTGTTGGATTGCCGCTGTACTTTGGTGGCGGACTGTTTAATGTTGCCGCCGTTATCTCAAACGGTCAATTGATCGGATTTGCCGCGAAACAAAACCTGGCTGGCGACGGTTTGCATTATGAACCTCGCTGGTTTAAAGCCTGGCCCCCGGGAAAAGTTGCTGAGTTTCAATGGGGGGACGAGTCCTATCCGTTGGGTGATTTGATTTTTCAGTGCGGGGATGTGCGATTGGGATTTGAGATCTGTGAAGATGCCTGGGTTGGCAATCGACCGGGAAATGCACTGGCCCGTCGTGGAGCGGATGTCTTGCTGAATCCCAGCGCTAGCCATTTTGCATTTGGGAAACATCATGTGCGACAGCGGTTTGTGCTGGAGGGTTCGAGAGCTCTGAATGTATCGTATGTCTATGCAAATATGCTGGGAAACGAAGCGGGCCGAACGATTTATGATGGCGATACGATGATTGCCAGCGTGGGTGAGATGTTGGTGAGCGGGCCACGGTTCTCCTATCAAGATTGTGTTGTTTCTTCCGCTCTGATTGATTTACAGAAAACACGTTTAGCGAGAGAACGGCAGGATAGCTATTCTCCTCAGTTGGATGACCAGGACGGTGTGGTTTATTGTGATTTGGATTATCCGGATGTCCCGCCGAATGTAACGACGTGTGAGGTTCAGCCCTGGGAGTCCAGTGCGCAATTGAAGGAAGAAGAATTTACGCGGGCCGTGGCATTGGGATTGTTTGATTACATGCGCAAAAGCCGTTCGCATGGTTTTGTGATATCGCTTAGCGGAGGTGCGGATTCGGCGGCCGTGGCAACGTTGGCCGCACTGATGTTGCATTTTGCTCAACAGGATATTGGTTTTGATGGGCTGCAAATTCGTTTGAACAACGCGTTGGCTGGGTTGGCAGTCAAGGATGTTCCGGATTGCATAGCCGCATTGGTGTGGTGTATCTATCAGGGGACGCGCAATAGTTCCGACGTGACCCGGGAGGCTGCCGAATGCGTTGCCCGCTCGATTGGCGCCACGTTTCATACGCTGGATGTGGACTCGTTTGTCAACGACTATACGCATTCGGTCAGTGCTGTATTGGGACGGGATTTGCAGTGGGATACAGACGATCTGGCACTGCAGAATATTCAGGCGCGGGTGCGAGCACCCGGCGTATGGATGCTGGCCAATGTTCGTAATGCACTGTTGCTGGCAACCAGCAACCGATCGGAAGCGGCCGTGGGGTATACCACGATGGATGGGGATACGTGCGGGGGGATTGCACCGATAGCGGGAATCGATAAAGCTTTTTTGAGACAGTGGCTCAGATGGATGGAAACCGAAGGCCCTCAGGGTCTGTTTCCAATCGAAGGTTTGAAACAGGTGAATGTTCAACAACCGACGGCGGAATTGAGACCAGCTGCAGAAATGCAAACAGATGAATCAGATCTGATGCCCTACGATGTTCTTGATTTGATCGAACGTCTTGCCATTCGGGATAAAATGATGCCCGTTGAAATCCTCTGCCAGATTGCCGAACACCCCGTCGTTCAGGCACATGGCGCAAGTCAGGAGGAATTAATTGTCTGGATCAAAAGGTTCTTCAGATTATGGTCCAGAAATCAATGGAAGCGGGAACGTTTTGCTCCCTCATTTCATGTCGATGATGAGAATCTCGACCCTCGTACCTGGTGCCGCTTCCCGATTCTGTCAGGCGGATTTGAACGTGAGCTTGAGAAACTTGGGGATCCTTAGATCCACGGTCAGCCAACCGAAATGAATCGATGGTCAGGCGTTGATAGAACAACGCTTGCAAAATGTGAGCTGATTGCCACGGTCGTTGTACAGGACTTCATCCATAAATGCGGTCATCAATACAATTCCGCGACCACTAGGCTTGTCAAGATTCTCAAAGTCGGTAGGATCCGGCACTTCGTCAGGATTAAACCCGGATCCTTCGTCTTCAATGGTGACTTTGATAACCGAATCATTAATCAGATGGCATTCGACTTTAACCAGTTTTGCCGGATTGAGTTGATTACCGTGCTTCACGGCATTGGCTAATCCCTCTTCCAACGCCAATTGTAAATCCGGTAGATCTCCGTCACTGATACCATGCTGCACCCAAACATCAAGAATCTGCTGCTGAATGCTGGCAGACTCTTGCAAATCGCTCGGAAATGACTGACTGTATATCATAGATTCTGGCATGGTGTTTGAGACAAATTGTTGTAACTCGAAAATTTCCGTGGTGTCTCGATTCTTCACAGCTACTTTCGATTAATGGCTGGCGATTGTGTATTTCCGAACTCTAAAAGGACTTCAGCGCTTTTTCGATGGACTTCTGAATGTCAAAGACTTTGGTTAACTTGGTGACCTTGAAAATCTTCAGCAATTCTGGCCGCAGGTTGCACATGCTGAGCTTTCCACCAGCAGCATCAACCTTTTTCTTCATATTGATCAGCTTGCCAAGTGCGGCACTGGATAGATGCTCAACGGCTTGAAAATCTAGAATAATTTGCTTTAAACCATGATCATCGACCAATCGGTACATTTGGTCACCAACGACCTGGATGACTGCCTCGTCGAGGATTCGATTGTCAATGAATCGCGCAACGGTGATCCCGCTGACAGTTTGTACATCTAATCTTGTTGCATCGGATGTCATAAAACACCTATTCCATGGGTAACTATATGTGAGTCTTGGTTAGAAATGCACTCTTTTACAATGATGGCAGTTAAAACTGAAAAATACAAGCACTAGAGTTCAATTGGGTGGAAAACTGTTAGATTTTGCGACCCTGAACTGACAAACACGTGCGATTATAATGAATATAACTTTGATTTAGTCCCGGTATTGGTGATGGATTGATGGCATGTGCTGACATGTTCACTCCACGAAGTGCGATTGAATTTGTAGGGTGAAATGCCAAGAGGAGGGACAAAATGATGGATCAAAATTATCCTGAGACGAGGCGGTGGATATGGATGACGACTTTTCTCAGAATCTGTTCTGGCGGATACTTGAAAAATCAGGTAAACATGCGACAAATACAGTTGAATTTGGTAGAACAACCCGCTGAATTTAAAGCGTATTAAAAGAGCATCAAAAAAGGACTTACCGCTGTGAACATACTTGAACCCCTGCTGGCTGGTTTATCTGCCTGGATGATTGAGATTTTGGTTGCTGGTTTAATTCTCTATGGGTTACGTCGTGAAGAGAAAAAAGTCTATGCGCGGCGTGCTGCTGCCAAATCGGAAAGCTAGTTTGCACGGTTTTCGATAAATCGATGCCTGTTTGTGTATGCAGGCCCTGAGCGAATCAATCGTCGATGAAGAGTACCCCGGAGAGGTTTCGAACCTCCGACCTACGGTTTAGGAAACCGTTGCTCTATCCCCTGAGCTACCGGGGCCTTTGGATTTGTTATTTGCCGATCGGCTCACACGTATGCATTATTATCTACGATAGCGCCTGATAGACCAGCCCTATCATTCGATTGTTCCAGTCACAATGAAAATTCGGATAGAGTTGGGTCAGCGAGATCGCATAGATTCGATTCACGGGATCCAGGATAAAGCGGGTGTTATAAGCGCCACCCCAGTAGAACATCCCGGCAGCGCTCAAGAAAGGCTGAACGCCGATATCCTGAATGATTGCGAATCCCAACCCAAATTGATCTGAGCCGATGGCGCCTCCGAGATTAATGGTGAGGTTACCAATGTTGTTACTCCTCATTAATTCGATTGTGGTACGACTCACGAGCCGTTTCCCGTGCCGTTCCCCTTCGCCCAGCATCATCTGGCAAAATCGACTGTAGTCTTCCAAGGTTGAATGCAGTCCCGCGCCCCCGGAATAGTACACCTGTTCGGCTTGACTGGGAGATTCAACAGCTTTGAAGTCCGCATGGACAAACGATTCAAATTCCAATGCACTCAATTGGCGCAGTCCAGCATTGTCCGCGACAGGAAAGGATTCTTTGGCAGACAGAAAGTCGACGTTGTCGTAGATGTTTTTTGAAATGTCGGGTGTGTATACCGTTGCCAGTCGTTGTTGTTGTAGTGCATTAGGATAAAAACGGGTGCTATCCATTCCCAGCGGGTCAAAGATCTCGTGTTGCAGGAATTCTGCAAAGGAGCGTCCGGAAACGACTTCCACAAATCGGCCGAGCACATCGGAGTTTAGTCCATACAACCATTGCTCGCCCGGGTCAAAGGCCAGTGGTTGAGCGGCCAGTCGCTCCACGACTTGTTGAATTACCGTTCCGTCCTGATATCCCCAATCTCGGATATCTGCCTGACGATACCGTTTTCCTAATTGGGGGTGCGAGAAACTGTAACCGATGCCCGAGGTATGGGTCAGAAGATGCCGAATGGTGATGGAGGCAGTTGCAGACCGCGTCATTGATTCTCCTGATTTGTCGCGTTTCCCTTCGAGTACCTGCATGTCAGCAAATTCGCTCAGATAGTTTTCAATGGGGTCGTCCAACAGAAATTGTCCCCGTTCCAAGAGAATCATCACGGCCAGGCTGGTGATCGGTTTGGTCATCGACGCAATTCGAAAAACGGTGTTTGAATCCACCATCAGGTCTGATTCGATTTGAGCGTGACCACAACAGTATTGGAATTCACTTTCCCGTTCGGTACCTACAGCAAGCGCACAGCCGGCGATTTGCTGGTTTTGAACTTCGATGTCGGCCATTTCCCTCAATCGTTGAAGTCTCGTTTTGGAGAACCGCTTAGTCATGGACAGGGGTCTTTTCAGATAGGAACGGATGGGTATATGGAGATTAGGCGAGAATGCCGGTTGCCACCTTGCCAGCAACATCGGTCAGTCGGAAGTCCCGACCTGCATAGCGATAGGTCAGGTTCAAATGATCGAGTCCCAGCAGGTAAAGCAGGGTTGCATGCAGATCGTGGACGTGCATTTTGTCCTTTTCTGCATAGTAGCCAAACTCGTCCGTACTGCCATATTGAAAGCCTCCTTTGACGCCGCTGCCGGCCATCCACATGGTGAAGCCTTCCGGGTTGTGATCACGTCCATTGGTGCCTTGCATCACAGGCGTACGTCCAAATTCGCCGCCCCACAACACCAGCGTATCTTCCAGCAAACCTCGTTGGCGAAGATCCGTAAGCAAAGCTGCAATGGGCTTGTCCACTTCCAGTGCATTTTTGGTGTGACCCTTGACCAGATCTCCATGCTGATCCCACTGGACGTTGGAATCACTATGGGTAATCTGGATAAATCGGACACCTGCTTCCGCGAACCGACGTGCCAGAATGCACTGTCGTCCGAAATCTTTTGTTATTTCGTCGTTTAACCCGTATTGCGTTAGAGTGTGTTCGGTTTCGTCCGAGATATCCACGATCTCGGGAACCCGGCTTTGCATGCGAAAGGCCAATTCGAAACTGTTGATACGGCCTTCCAGTGCCGGATCGGGGCCGGTCAGGCGCAGATGGTCCTGATTTGCCAGCTTGAGCAGATTCAACTGCATTCGCTGTTGTTTGCGAGTGATATGCTTGTTGTGCGTGTACGCAACTCCGGCATGGGTTGCTGGCTGGCTGGCGACCCCCAACGGGGTACCCTGATACTGTGCAGGCAGAAAGGCAGAACTCCAGTTTTTTACGCCCCCGTGAGCCAGCGTCGGGCAGATGGTTACGAAGGAGGGGAGATCCTGATTTTCTGTCCCCAGCCCGTAAGTTATCCAGGATCCCATACTTGGGCGGACAAAATTGTCGCTGCCGGTATGGAGTTTGAGCGAAGCACCGCCGTGAGCAGCATTCGTTCCATGTACGGAATTTAACAGACAGATTTCATCAATGCACCCGGCTACATGTGGGAACAGTTCGCTGACCATGATACCGTTTTCACCATAGGGACGAAATTTCCAGGGTGACTTCATTAGCTTACTGGTCTCGCCAAACTGCACTCGCGGTTTGGCAAAGGGGAGCTCCTTCCCATCTGATTTTTGAAGTGCCGGTTTATAATCAAATGTGTCGACGTGTGAGGGACCACCTTTCATGAATAAAAAGATAACGCGTTTGGCACGTGCCCGGTGGTCCGTCTGTTTACTCGCCAGTGGATTTCCTTCATCGGCCAGACTGGTTTGCTGCAGCAGTGAATTCAATGCGAGATGGCCAAATCCCAAAGCGGTTGACTTAAGCGCCGTGGATTTTAGAAAACTGCGCCGGGATGGCATGTTTCGATGGTAGTTAGAGGGGGGCATTGCCAGACCAGGTGAGTTGATTAATGTGTGAATTCGAGTCGTGGGAACTAACGGATGTAAATAAATTCGTTGCTGGAAAGGATACTGTGAACGAGGAGTTTCAAAGCATCAAATTCGGGAGACGAAGCAGATTCTGTGGTCACGGTTATTTCAGCATCCGCTGTTTTAAGGAACAATGTGTAATACTGACGGGCCCGGGTTAACTCCTCGCGTGTCGCGGGGCGACCTAAGAGTTGCAGGTATAATTGTTGGACCTGGCTCTGGATGGAAGGGTTTGAAGCGAGTAACT
>JAYZPA010000087.1:0-7512 GCA_036150515.1 Planctomycetota bacterium | reverse complement strand
TCTGGGGGTCATTTGGCGGCTGGCATTTGCCATATCTGCCAAACCCTGTATCAAACTTGCAATCCCAACACCACTACCTCCGCCCGATACCTCAATCGTGATATCCGTGTTCTCTGCCTGATATTTTTCCGCCCATGCCTGAGCGAGATTAACCATCGTATCTGACCCTTCGACTCGGATCGTTGTTGAACTGCCATCACTTCCGTCCTCCTGACGAGAGCCACATCCGAATAGCAGGAGTATAAGAAGAATGGTTGTGATCGATTTGTTGGGCATGGTTATCGTCGTCTCCTAATCGGCATTGTGGATTCTTATCAATTGAATGCTATTTCCATTTCGTCATTAATCTACGCCCCGGATGTGAAGACCAGAATAAGGTAATGTGAAGATTTGGTTAAGATCTTTGACAGCGGGTCCGGTACGGATAATTCCTATACAGGAATTCAGAATGATCCCGCGACCGGAAGTGAAGAAATCAGCAAGAAGAAGGCGGATTCATTGCATGATTATTGGTTTGATGATGGCGCTAAGACCGATCAGCAGCAATGCCAGAAGAGCGTATTGCTGTAGTTTAACGCGATCCAGTTTGTTCCCCATGTAAATGCCAATACTGGTCCCGGCAAACACGATCGGCAAGGCGATCGCACCAAGGATTAGGCCGTTGAACGAAGTCATCCCAAATCTCCAGACCAAAATGAACGCTAAAGGAATCATGCCATAGAAAAGCATGGTAAACAAAAATCCACGGCTTTGTTTTGCATTCCAGGGCTGTGCCATAACCCAGATCGCGACGGCAGGGCCCCCCATGCCAATAAAGCCCATCATGACTCCGCTGATGGAAAAAGCAAACAATTCCCAACCCAGATGCAGCTCCTTTTGAGGAGTCACTTTGATACACGCTTTGCAGATCACAATCAGAATCAAAATGAGTCCAATGGTCTGCTGAATGACCTGTTTGCTTTGCTCGGGGCTCTCACCGCCATGTTCCATCAGCGCCTGTAATGTCAGTACACCCGGGATGATAAACAGGATACGGATGAGTCCGGGGCGGAGTGTTGTCCGCCATTGGATCGACGTTTTAAGTTTCCAGGCTCCGACGCCTGCCTGAGTCATCGAAGCGATGGTGATGGCTGCGATGGCTGTATCTAAGTCAAGTCCCACAAAATAGAGAATAGGGATACCAAAAGCACCTGCACCAAAACCGATGACGCCCTGCAAAAAGCAACTAAAGAAAAAGATGAACCCGATGGCGAGCAGTTGCCAAAATTCTAAACCAAAGCCAAAGTCCATACGGAATCTTGTTTCTACAAAAAGGAAGCCCGGATGCCAAATGCGGGATCCATTGCTTGACAATCCCTGTGTCTGCAAGATACCACGATTTACGTTGAAATTTGAGTAGGGGTACAACGTGAAGGAACCGTGCCGCTGAATTGGATGGATCCCCTCAGATTATCTGAGGAGACGGAGGCCGATAAACGTATTTAACGGATCGTATGCGGGTGGGCTTTACGCTGTGCCAGATAGATCTTGCGAACGGCAAGTAGTTCACTGCGATAGCGATTATCCTTAAAGTCAGGAAAGGCCCAGGGAAGTGCATGGTACTGACCGGCCTGATAACGGCAAATCATATCGGCATAAATGCCCTGCCCGAGGTGGATTTTCTGTCCGGCGTCTTTGACACTTGCCAGGACCAGTTTGTTGTGATCGATGAAGCCGATGTCGATATTCACCGTTCGTGCCGGGCAACCTGAAATCGTCATTTCCATCGTATTTGTGATTTGTTTGGCTTTGACGATGGTTTCCGGGGAGATCAGGTCGTTAAATGCGATGATTCGTCGTTTTAGATTTTCTCCCATTTCCGACTGATAGTAATCGGTTGTATCAAAAGGATAATCCGCACTTTGAAAATCGATGGCACCAAACGATTCGGTGAGCAGATCGAGTGTCTGTCCCAGCGTTGATTGCTGTGACCACAGAATCGCAGCGATGAGTTTGACAGGGGCTACGGGTTGAATTTCAGCCAAAATGGGTGTTCCGTAGGTCGTTATTCTGATTCAGGAAGACGCGGGGGTTCTAATTTGAGCTGATAAAATTCGGTTGCGGTTTTCCCGAGGATCCATTCTTGCTCATCCTGGGAAAGATTGCCAATGACTTCCATCAGCGCTCCGTAAACCTGCTCGTAACTTCCAGCTAGTTTACAGACAGGCCAATCCGATCCAAACATACAACGGCGGGGGCCAAAGGCCTCCAATGCGATTTCGATGTATGGGCGCAGGTCTGACGGGGTCCAGTCATTCCATGTTGCTTCGGTGATGAGTCCGGAAAGTTTACAGTGGATATTGGAAAACTGTGCCGCTGCGCGCAGGTCGGACGCCCAGTTTGTTATTTCACCCGTTTTGATCGTAGGTTTGGCCAAATGGTCGATGACCAGTGGGAGCTGCGGGAATGTCCTTCCCAGTTTGACAGCGTGTTTCAGGTGCTTCACGTAAAAGAGTAAATCGAATGGCACGGTGTGTTTTTCAAGTACGGCCAGCCCGCGAAGGATCAAATCCCCAACGATAAAATCGTCATTCGGCTCATCTTGCGTAACATGCCGGATTCCAACAAACTTCGGGTTCTCTTTGAGGGCTAAGATATGTTCTTCGCATTCGGTTGACGATAAATCGACCCAACCGACGACACCGGCAATAAACGGGTATTTCACCGCCAGGTTCAAAGCCCATTCATTTTCGGCCAGTTTGTGTTGCGTTTGTACAACGACACTGTGGTCGATGCGGGCGGATGTAAGGTGTGGCTGGAGATGTTCGGGAAGGAAAGTTCTGTTAATGGCGGCGAGCGGGTCGGCTTTAACCCATTCATAGTCGAATTCTGCATGCGACAAATCCCAGAAGTGTTGGTGGGCATCGATTCTAAGAGTCATGATGTTCTTTCGGTGATGTCGGCTGCGGATCATTGTTTTCCGGTCGACCTTCGATATAGAACCAATTATGAATGGGTTCGAGGATTTTCAGTACCTCCTGCAGTAACTGCGGATCCAGAGGCGTTTCCGCCCATTCAGCCCATTGGCGAATTCTGTTCTGGTTGGCAGAACCGGTGACACAGGTTGTGATTTCAGGATTTGCGATCGAGAACTGCAAGGCAAGTTGAGCAATATCCACTCCGGCGGATTCGCAATGTTGGGCGGCTTTTTGACAGGTTTCACGGACGAGGGGTGTTGCTTTGTGCCAGGATGGCAAGGGGGCATTTGTCAGGAGTCGGGCGGAGAAGGGTGCCGCGTTGATAATGCCGACCCCTTTGCTTTTCAGGTAAGGTACGAGATCCTGAAACATGGTATTTTGTAACGTATAGTGGTTGTAGCTAAGGACGACATCCAGATCTGTCTGGTCGAGGATGAATTTAAAGTTGCTCATCGGATAACCCGAGATTCCGACATAGCGGACTTTTCCCTGCTGTTGGATTTTGCGAATGGCGGGCAGTGTTTCATCGACGATTTGCTGGCGATCGACGAATTCAATATCGTGACAGAGGATTACATCGAGGTAATCGGTACCCAGTCGATGTAGGCTGACGTCAATACTCTCAATGACTCGTTGAGCTGAGAAATCAAAATGGGCAGCATGATATCTACCCAGTTTTGTGCCAAGGTAATATTGGTTACGGGGAATATCTTTCAACGCGATGCCGAGTAGAACTTCGCCACTGCCACGCCCATAATAGGGAGATGTGTCAATGAAATTCATGCCACATTCGATTGCCGCGGGAACTGCGGCAAGAGCCTCATCCACATCGACGCTTCGAAACTCTGCTCCGAGCGATGAAGCTCCGTAACTGACGATGGACAAATCCATGTCCGTATTATCAAGATGTCGGTGTTTCATAAGTTGTCTCTTTCCACCAGACCGTAAAAAACTAGTCCATTCGCACTCCGACGTGGAGCAACAGATTTGCAAATCGTTGCTGGTCGGCTGTTTGAATGGTGAGCACATGGTCGGCCGTTGCCACGGCGGGGTAGAAGTCCCATTTCTCAATGGGTTCCAGTTCGATATCGATGGCTGCTTCTTTGAATGATGCCCGGTAATCTTCCCAGACGGGCGGGTCGCCATCGAGTGCATAGGGGCCTTCGGTTTCATACATCATGGTCGAGGCTTTCTCGATGGGAATAGCGGAAAGCAGAGCTTTCAGTACCTGATCGCAGGTCGGTAGTCCGGGTGACAGGTTGAGGCTTACAAGTTCCGCGTTGGGCCCCAGTGTGGAAGAGCAGGGATAGTTGCCATCGGCGATGAGAATCCGGGCGTGATGACCGGCGCGACCGAGAACTTCATTGATTTTTGGATGAATGAGCTGATGTTTCAACATAGTAATGATTCCTGTTAATTACATGCCGGCTTGCAGGGCTTCCAAGTGACGTGTGAAATGATCGTCGAGAACCTCCGTATAGGTGTCAGGATGTTGCTGAAGCACATCGGCGACCAAGGGTCCATATTTCTCGTGGGTCAGCACACTACCAAAGGTGCAGTGCAGGATTTGGCGGCCGGGTTTTGTAAAACCCTTCCCCTGAGGGACGTCATCCCACAATTCCAAATACTCCTGTTGTAGTTGAATATCCGATTCGATTTCATCAGGCGCAGGAACCATTTCCAGCGTGGCGTGTACGTGGTAGGTTGCTTTGTCCGTATTATACCGCTCTCGTGAGTAGTCGACGATTTCCCGGAAAAGAGATTTTTCGTGAAGTGCGATGACACGTAATGCTTCCAAATAACTTGTGCCCGCCGTTTTCACATGCCACAAGCCCTGAGTTGCTTTGGATAACAAGCCGTACATGGATAGTTTGTCTGATCCCGAGTGTAACGATAGTTTGTAAGGTCCCAGTTGTCGGGCCAGTTCGGCATGATCGTTCAGAGATACTTCCAAAGCATCCAGGTCACCGATAAAGTCGACGCCTTTTTCAAATTCGCCGATAAAACGTGGAGCTAAACTCACCAGCTTCATGCCATGGTTGAGACATTGATCGGCAATGATGTAATGTTCAGCCAGGGTTGTCGGTTGGTCGGTTTCATCAACGCTGAGTTCGATTTCATAGTCGCGTTGTGCCGCTTCCTGTACTTCGGCAATATAAGTAGATAGCTGTAGGGCGTGATTGAGCGAAACGCCGTATTTGACCGCAGCGCGAAGACAGGCTTCTTCATGGAGATCGATGATTGTGCCATTATTTAATGTAATCTGTTTGCCCTGATATTCATGAACCCAGCCGACGTGCTCGGCGACTTCTTCGTATTTGGTACGCAGAGTTTGTTCGTCGTAATTATCAGCCTGAGCGTCGACGAAATCAGAAGGATCTATGGTGAAGAAAGTAAACCCCACCGCCGCAGTGACATCGACGTCCTGTGTCGTTTTAAGATGGTCGGCATCAGCGCCGGTAACTCCCGTCCAGCCGGAGTCCACCATTCCCTGCAGAGCGTCGTTCATGACGCCGACGGGCGTACGGGACGTACGCGCCATTTCACGAATGGATTGCTGAGGAAAGATGGGTAGGATTCCACGGCCAGCACGCTGCATGGAGGCAACGTGACCGGGGGTTGCGACACCGGTGCGGTCGCCAAACCCAAAGCTGGGTTCCAGTCCCAGACAGCATGGTTTAGGAAGAGAAGTTTCTGACACGATTAGCTGCTTTCTGTTTTCGGTATTAAAGGATTAAATCCAAGACGGATTAACGAAAATATTTGTTATAGGACTGGATGGTTTGTTCTGCCGCTTCAAATTCACTTGGAAACGGCAGTGCTTCCGCGCTGATGTAACCTTCATATCCGATTTCCTTGATGGCCGCGGTAATGGAGTCCAAGTCCATATGTCCCAGTCCAGCGGGTCGGCGATTCGAGTCAACAAAGTGGATATGTCCGATCAGTCCCTGTCCATCGCGAATTCCATCCGCGATGCAGACTTCTTCAATGTTCATATGAAACAGGTCTGCCAGGATAACCACGTTGTGATTATCACCGAGTTGACTCAAAAATTGAACACTTTCGGCAACCGTATTGCAGAGGTTGGTTTCGTATCGATTCAGGTGTTCGTAGATGAAAGGGGTGTTGTATTGTTGTGCATATTCACCTAATTCTGCACAGGCCTCCGCCAACAATGCCAGCGCATCCTGTTTGTTAAGTTCCGCACTCCAGCGGCCCTGCATCGAGCCCAGAATGGCGCCGGCACCAAAGCGGCCTCCCATATCAATGATTCGCTTGATAAACTCTTTCGCTTCGGCACGCTGTTCGCTGCATGTCGAAGTGAGCGATAGTCCGTGTTGCACCATTCCAGCTCCGGTACCTACAGCGGCAAGTTCAAGTGCATGATCGTTGAGCAGTTTATCCAATTCTGAAGAGTCCACCTGTTCAGGTCCCAGAGAAAAAACTTCGACGGCATCAAATCCAAGTTGCTTGGCAGTTTGACAACCTTTTTCCAGTCCTTCCCATAAAACAAACGGGCCGCCTCGTGCTGCTTCAACGAGGCTAATGGTTACACATGATTTGGGCATAACGATTCCTTTGGGTCTGGTGTGGTTGTCCGAAGGTAAAATTTTGATAATGGAAATTAATCCTGGATCGAGACGATTGCTTTGATGACCCCTGTTTCCGGAAGAGTATAAGAGTCGAAAACTCCCGGTAGATCCTGAAGTGTTGTGTGGTGGGTGATCCATGGGCGTGTATCAATCCGACCCTGTTCAATGAGCTCGATAATACGAGCAAAGTCACCAGGCAGCGCGTTTCTTGATGCTAACAGGTTCATTTCTTTGGCATGCAGCCAGCGATGAGGGAAAACGATTTCACCAAGGGTAATGCCGACGTAGACCAGGGTGCCGGTGTGCGCAACGTAGTTCATGGCGTTCGCCATACTGGTGGCATTCCCTGTTGCGTCAATGACGATGGTAGGTAATTTACCCTGATTGGCATCACGAATCGCCTGTTCTTCCGACTGATCCCCTTTAAAGGTGATGGTAGTCTCAACGCCCATGTTCTCGCGACAAAAGGCAAGTCTGGATTCGTTCATGTCCATGACCATCATTTTGGCCGGCGTGAGTCGCGTAAATTCGACACAGGTAAGGCCAATGGGTCCAGCTCCGATAATCAATACCGTATCGTCGGCACCTGGGTTGGCACGATCCAGGGCATGACATCCGATGGCCAGTGTTTCAACCAAAGCGAGTTGTTCCATTTCTAGTCCTGCATGTGAAGGGTGCAGCTTTCGTGTTGGAACAATAAACCGTTCCCGCATTCCACCGTCAATATGAACGCCCAGGACTTCAAGATCTTCACAACAATTTCCCCGGTCTTGTTGGCTGGCAAAACTGTCTTGATTATTGATGTATGGCTCGACGCTACAGCGGTCGCCAACTTTGATGTTATCGCTGTTGTCTCCCACCTCAAGTACTTCAACGCCAAGCTCATGGCCGGGAATTCGGGGGTAACTGTAAAACGGGAATTTGCCGAGATACCCACTAATATCCGTACCGCAGATTCCTAC
>JAYZPA010000086.1:0-46239 GCA_036150515.1 Planctomycetota bacterium | reverse complement strand
ACCACCGGTGCGAATAATCTGGCGCTGCAGTTGTTCGTCGATGGTATGAAATACAGCATGATTAATCCCACCTTCACGCAGGCGCGTGATGGGATTCTGGCAGCGGATCAGGCGCTGACCGGCGGGGTGAACCATGATGCTTTGTGGCGAGCGTTTTCCCGCCGTGGGCTAGGGTTTGGAGCCGACGGTGGTTTTACCACGGTGCAGGTACCTATCCTGACCGGCTACGATATGCCACCGACCCCGGCGGATATCACAGGTAACATATTTATTGATGCGGATGGCGACGGCGTTCGGCAGGTTACGGAAGCGCCCCTGCCGGGAGTCACCGTTTATATGGACCTGAATGATAACGGAACGCATGAGCGGCTGGAGCCGTGGCAGATCACCGATGTCGACGGCAACTATTCATTTGAGTTGTATTTGGGTGGTCCGTTCTCGATTAAGGCGCTGCCTCAAACAAATTTCCGGCAAACGCTACCTGATCCGATTCAATTCGAGGGTGGCCCCATTAACGATGGTGGGCACGACGTCTACGTGGTGACGGGTGCGTCAACAGACGATGTTGATTTTGGTTTCAAACCTTCCGGCCAGGCGATTGGCATATTCGGTACAAAATTTGGCGATGAGAACGCCAATGGGGTTCAGGATCCCGGCGAATTGGGAATTGCAGGCGTCTACATCTATGCGGATCTAGATAATGACAGTCGGATTGATGTTGGTGAGCCCGCTGCGATCACCGACGAAGATGGAAATTACAACCTTGTCTACAACGAAGCGGGTCCTGTAACGATTCGCGAAGTGCTGGATCCCGGTTATGTTCAGACGGCGCCTGCCGGTGGTCAAAATGATATTACGATGATCTTAGGTCTCCCGTCACTCGATGTTGATTTTGGAAATAATGAGGTGATCGATTTTGGGGATGCTCCGGATACCTATGATGCTGCCGGTGCGGCATCCCACGGGATTGTGGAAGGGCTCTTTATGGGTGCCGGTGTTGATGCGGAAGTTGATGCTCAAAGCGGTGCCTTTGCCGATGGCGATGATAATTCTGATACCGATGATGAAGACGGCGTGACGTTCACCAGTGCACTTGTCGCCGACGCGGCTGCTACAGTGGATATTGAGATTAGTGCGTCCGATATCTCTCGCGGCGTGATTCAGGCCTGGTTGGATTTTGATGCGGACGGTGTGTTTGATTCCGATGAGCAGATTATTGCGGATGGGGATGTCGTTGCCGGAACGAATACGTTTACTTTTGATATTCCCGCCGGAGCCACCCTCGGTGATACCTATGCCCGATTCCGATACGGATACGAACGGGGTTTAGGGCCGAATGGCCCTGCCCTTGCCGGTGAAGTTGAAGATTATGCGATTGGCGTCCTGACAGATCAGCCTTTGGCGGTGGATGATCGCTTCGAAGTGGATGTGAACAGCGAATTTAGCACCCTGCTGGTACTTCAGAATGATCTGGAAAGCAGTACACCTCCGAACACCGTTGTTGGCGTGACTTCTGGGGATTCAGGTGCCATCATTCAGATCGCTCCCGGCGGCACCCATGTGCTCTATAAACCAGCACTGGGAGATATCGATGGCGACAGTTTTGATTATACGATTCAGGATAATGCCGGAAATCAATCAGTTGCAACGGTAACGATTGTTCACCTGCAACCGTCGGAAAGTTATCCGGATCTGTTTGCGGTGGATGATTACGAAGTGATTATCGGAGACGCGACGGCACCATTGTTCACGGATATTGATGTGGCAGCCAATGATCATTCGGGTCAGGCTGATCCTGTGGTTGTGCTGGCGGTGATCGACGGTCCCAGCAACGGAACGGCATCGATACACAGTGGTGAGTTGCGATATACACCGAATGCCGGTTTCTTTGGTCTCGATAAATTAACCTACACCATTACCAACGCGCTTGGGGTGGAAACCCATAAAGGAAATGTGGCGATTCAGGTCACCACCGACGGAAACCATCCGACCGATGATGATATTTCCTATATCGTTCAGGCGATTCATCCGACAAGCGGTGCCCTGGTTGATTCGATCGATATCGAAGTCGGCGAAATCGTAACCGTTCAGGTTTCCACACAGGATGGACGCCCCGTTGCTGCAGGGGATGCCGGAATCTTCGCAGCCTATCTTGATCTCATCTATGGTCGTAATAATCTACAGATAATCACCGACAGCCTTTCCTTTGACGCAAGCTTCCCCAACCAACGGTCGGGTGACCTGTCGGTTCCGGGTCTTGTTAATGAGGCCGGAGCTTTTCAGGATATATCGGTGATCAACAGTAGTGCACCGGAGCCCGTATTCACCGTGGATTTCCGTGGATTAAATCCGGGTACCACGACCGTTCAGGCCGATCCGGCAGATATTGTCAGTGACTCGCCGGTTCCCGGGACATCGCCGCTGCATGATACGCTCACGATTAACCCGGCAGCTCCTGTTGCGCATAACGATATTAACTTTGGGTCTCTGGTTGTCGCGGTGACCAGCGGAAGTGGTGAGGGTGAACTGGACATCAATCAGGATGGTGCGGTAACGGCGCTGGATGCTCTGAATATTATCAATAACCTCAACACCAACGGCTCGCGAAGTCTGGCAGAAGGTGAATCGCTTTCATACGATCAGCGTCTGGATGTAAATCGGGACGAGTATATTACATCGATGGACGCACTTTCGATTATTAACTATCTCAACCACCGCAGTGAACTCAGGGGTGGAATCGCCGAAGGCGAATTTACTCCAGCGGTTACTGAACAGGCTACGATTGACACGGATGTGGCAGGCGTGGATATCCGTGTTGCGGATGCTCCGGAGGCAGCGGTTGTCGATGAATGGATGCGGGTGCGGGAGAATGAAATTGGATTGTCGATGTTTACCGGTGGAAATCAGGACAGCATGGATACCGGGGCCGTGGAGGATCTGGAAACCGCCATTGAAGAGATGGCTGGTGAAGTGTTCGGTGAGTGGCTCTGATTTCCAAGCGATTTGAATTATCGCTATAATGCTCTGGTTGTTTTTAGCAGCCGGAGTTTTTTATGCGCGATTCAATCTTTCGATATGGATGCTGTCAGGCAGCCGCCGTGACGGTGGACATCACCCCTGTGGAGAACATGTATCACCGAATGTGGGGTGCTGCTTTACACGATCAGGCGGTGGGGATTCATCAGCCACTGGAGGCCAATCTGCTGCTGCTTCAAAGTTCGACCGGAGCACAGGGTGAATCGGTGTTGGTCGTGTCGCTGGATCATTGTTTATTTTGGAAGCGAGATCTGGACTCCATCAAATCGATTGTGGTTGAAACGACGGGATTCGCAGATGATCAAATCGTCGTGTTTTTCACGCATACGCATGCCGCTGGATTGATGGATACTACAAGGGGTTCATTGCCTGGGGGTGATTTGATTGCACCTTACCTCGCAGAAGTGGCGGATCGATTGGCGGTTGCGGCGACAGGGTTGCAGGAGAGGTTGTGTGATGTGTGGTTGACGGGGGCAACCGGCGCCTGCTCGCTGGCAGCGAACCGGGATTTGTGGGACTCAAAACGTCAACAGTTTGTCTGTGGCTATAATCCTGACGGAGATGCAGACCCAACGGTCATGACCATTCGGATTACTGACTTACAGGGAGAGCTGATTGCGGTGCTGGTGAACTATGCATGTCATCCGACAACGCTGGCCTGGGACAATCAGTTGATCAGCCCCGACTATGTGGGCGGAATGCGGCAAACATTACGCCATGCGTTGGGGGATATTCCGATTCCATTCATTCAGGGAGCTTCAGGAGATGTAGGTCCGCGGGAAGGATTTGTGGGCGATGTGGGTGTTGCGGAAAAGAATGGCCGACAGCTTGGACTGGCGACACTGGAGTCTCTGGCAGCGATGCCGGAAGAGCCGGCTGAATTCAGTTATGATGGTCCGGTGCTGTCCGGGGCGACGATTGGAACCTGGTCCTACAAACCGTTTACGGCAGATCGGCTGAAACAGTTTCATAACTACCGCAAGGTCGCGGGGGAAACGAAATTACCCTATCGGGAAGATTTGGGTACACTTGAACAGACGGAGGCTGATTTGGACCGTTTGCTTGAGGAATCCGAAGTGGAGGGTCAGACAACGGCACAGCGGCGAGACCAGCGTGCGTTGATCGAGCGATTGCAACGGAAACGAACCCGTTTTTCCGACTTAACGGACGCATCCGGTTATCCGTATTCCATTCGTGGTTGGCAGTTTGGGGAGATTGGTTTGTTGGCATTCAATGGTGAAATGTACAACATCCTCCAGACGAATCTGCGGTCTGCATTTCCGGATCAGGCATTGATCGTCGGAACGCTGGCAGATGGTTCTCAGTGTTGGTACCTGCCTCAGTCTTCCAGTTATGGACAGGGGCTTTATCAGGAAGATGCGTCGGTGATTGCCCGCGGTGGGTTAGAACAACTTTGCGATGCAACCATTGAATTATTTAAAGAAGGCTGACCGTTGGTTCGGTGGATGTGCGTTGTTGGAGTTGGAGGTTACCAATCTCCCACACTACCGTCCTGATAGAATACGATCTGAGGCAGTTCCTGCTGGAACGGGTGCTTCGCAATTTCAGCTTCGTTGATTTCAATTCCCAGTCCGGGGCGAACATTGGGGCGTACGATTCGGCCCTCGGGCTCAATGGTATAGCCTTCGCTGACGATATCGTCTCTCCAGGGAACATCACTGTGGACAGATTCACAGATGATATACCCCGATTGTGAAAATCCAAACTCCAGAGAAGCGGCGGTGGAGACAGGGCCCTGCGGGTTATGAGGTGCCAGTGGGATTTGGTGAGCATCGGCCACGGCCGCGATTTTTCGGCCTGCTGTAAGTCCACCACAATGGGTTAAATCCAGTTGGCAGACATTACATCCGCCGGCTTCAAAGAGTCGTCGAAAATCCTCCAGCGCCGTGATCCGTTCGCCGGTCGCAACGGGGGTGGTGAGGGCCTGTGTTATCTTGGCGATTCCTTCGATTTGTTCGGGCCAGCATGGTTCCTCTAAGAAATACAGTCCGTAGTCATCCAGAGCTTTTCCGAATTTGAGCCCCATGGTTGGTGAGGGGCGGGCATGGCAGTCAACCATGATATCGATGTCGTCACCAACGGCGTCCCGCATAGCGGCAACGACGGCGGCAGCCCGACGGATTGGCTGTAGGCCCTCCAAAGGCGCGGTGGGAGGTACTGCCATGCTCTTAAATGCGGTAAACCCCTGCTCCACTGCAGCTTGAGCTAATTCACCAAACTGCGTGGCTTCGGCGGGAGAGGTTTCATAGAAATCTTCCATTTTACCGCCCCCCAGATGGCAGTAAGTGCGGATCCAGTCCCGGACAGGCCCGCCCCATAATTGATGGCAGGGTTGGTTTGCAATTTTTCCGGCAATGTCCCACAGCGCAATATCAATTCCGGAAATTGCCGTGCTGCGGGTAATTCCACTACCGTGCCAGAAATGCTGTCGGAACATACGCTGCCACAGATATTCGATACGTCGGGGGTCTTCCCCAATCAAAAGGTGAGCCAGATCTTCAATCGCTCCAACCACACTTCGTGTGTGCCATTCCAGAGTCGCTTCCCCCCAACCGATTAATCCGGGCTGGTCCGTAGTGATTTTGACAAAAATCCAGTTCCGCATGCGCGCATTACAGATGAGGGTTTCTACAGCGGTTATTTTCATGGGAGGATGTTATAAAAGGGGTTGGTTTTATTTCATAATCAACCGATCGGCCGAAAAGCTAATTCTATGATAAGACAGATAGCGGGTGTGATACCAGTTGTCCACACACCATTTTTAGACGATGGGAGTTTGGATCATGCGAGTCTGGTACGGGAAATGGACTGGGCACTGGGGATGCCAATCGACGGGTTTTGTACGGGGATGGTATCGGAGTTGATGCGACTGACTGCTCTGGAACGGAATCAACTACATCGATGGTTGGGTGAATTTGATCGGGGGGATCGGTGTTTTGTGGCGAGTGTTGGCGCCGAATCCGTTCTTCAGTCCGTGAAGTACACGCAGGTGGCGGTGGATGTCGGCGCCGATGCAGTGATGGCAATCCCGCCGTCGGAGCACCCGTTAGAGGTCGAGGCATTGGAAGCGTACTTTTGTGCGATCGTTGATGTATGTGACCTGCCCGTTCTTGTTCAGGATGCCTCGGGATATGTTGGTGCGGAAATTCCTCTGGAGGTGAGTTGCCGGTTGTTGCAGCGGTATGGACCGGAACGGATTATGTTCAAACCGGAGGCAAATCCGATTGGTCCAAAACTGTCGCAGTTGCGGGATGCGACCGATGGGCAAGCCAGCATCTTTGAAGGATCCGGTGGGATTTCGCTGGTCGATAGTTATCAAAGAGGAATCACGGGTACGATTCCCGGCATGGAATTTCTTCCTCAGGTTTTAAAAGTCTGGCAAGCGTTGCAGTCGGATCAAATGGAGGATGCTTATACAGCCTGGTTTCCCCTGTGTGCCCTGGTGTCGTTACAACTACAGGCGGGTCTGGATGGTTTTTTGGCCGTAGAAAAATACATTCTTAAACGTAACGGTTTGTTTACGTCTGATCATCGCCGGCAACCCTACGAATGGGAATTGGATGAGGAAACGCGTTTGGAGTTGGAACGTTTGTTAGCATTTGTCTATATTGAATGAGAAGCAATGCAAGGGAATCCGCTCAATAGTTTTCGCGAGGTAAACAATGCGTACATATAAAACACGGAACCTGCTGGTTCTTTGTCTGTTGTTGATAGTTACGGTGGATTTGAACGCTGAGAACTGGCCTCAGTGGCGTGGTTCTGCCATGAATGGAATATCAACGGAAACGGATTTACCAAGCCGTTGGAGCCGTACGGAAAATATACAGTGGCGACTGGAATTGCCCGGTCCCGGAGGTGCGACTCCCTGCATTTGGAAGGACCATATTTTTATCACCAGTACCGAAGGAGATGATTTGGTTCTGATCGCAGCCAGCACCGCCGGAAAGATTTTGTGGAAACGCAAAGTGAGTCAGGGTGATAAAGTTGTACGGGGTGATGAGGGCAACGCGGCATCGCCATCTCCGTGTACCGATGGAAAATATGTTTGGGTGTTTTTTACCAATGGCGCATTGGCCTGTTATGATTTTTCCGGTGCGGAAATATGGGCCGTCGATGTGCAACAGCGGTTTGGTAAATTCCGGATTGCATTTGGGATGACATCAACTCCCGTACTGGATGGTGATCGTTTGTATTTACAACTGATTCATGGCGAGGGTAATCCAACCACGCGTGAAGCGACGGTGGCTGCACTGGATAAAAAGACCGGGAAGACGTTGTGGAAGACAGGACGTCCCAGTGCCGCGCGGGCGGAAAATGAGCACTCGTACGCATCTCCGACAATTTATCGCGATCAGCAGCGTGCGTTTTTGTTAACTCATGGAGCTGACTATATTGTCGCCCATGATCTGGATGATGGACATGAGATATGGCGATGTGGAGGATTGCATCCGCCGGCAGGTTATGATCCGACGTTGCGCTTTGTCTCGTCACCACTGGCCATTCCGGGGCTGATTGTCGTACCTTCGGCGAAAGCCGGATTGACTCTGGCGCTGAATCCCAACGGAGCGGGGGATATCACAGAAAAAGATGAATATCGAAAGTGGCAATTTCATATTACTCCGGATGTACCGAGTCCACTGGCGGTTGATGGGATTGTATATCTATGTCGGCAGAATGGTAATTTGATCGCCCTGGACCAAAAATCAGGTGTGCAGTTTTATGAAGAGCGAACCAATCGTGACCGACATCGATCATCCCCCGTCTTTGCCGATGGAAAGATTTATCTGTGTGGTCGCAACGGCGTGGTCAGTGTTTGTAAGCCCGGGAAACAGTTTGAATTGTTGGCCCAAAACAGCCTCGAAGAACCACTGGCGGCATCCCCGGCGGTTTCCAATGGTCGTATTTACCTGCGGACATTTAATGCGCTTTATGCCATCGGAAAAAAATAAAAGCGGGTGGCCGTTAGGGGACTTCTGTAAGTGTTATGTGGTTGCGGATTTTCTCCACCGTTAAAGGGCCGAGTCCTTTGACTTGAAATAGCTGTTCGAGGTGGGTGAAGCGACGGTTCGGCAATCGTCGTTTGAATTCAATCATTTGCGCAGCCAGATGGGGTCCCACGGCAGGTAACATTTCAAATTCGGATTGGGTTGCGGTATTTAAGTCCAGCCGGAATGTCCATGGCCTCTGTAGGCGCGCGTTTCGATTCATCTGAGGATTTAATGACTGAGCGAAACAGATGATCAGGATCAGCAATCCCGCAATAAACAAACTTTCAGTGAACCGTCGTTCGTACCATGAAGGCCTTATTCGCAAGACGAGTTGCCTCCAATCAGAGCCTGCGACCATAACTCCCCCTACTTCGAATTAGCATAATGTTGTCAAATGAAGCTTGCGGCGAATTCCCGCTTGTGTATTGTGCCTTATTATGGTGTGAAGATTAAATCAGTGGTGTCAGCGTGGTGCCAATAAGCAGATGAACAGTGAGTTTCAACAACAATTATGGTCAACCGAGTTGCTGGATGATCTTCGGCAGTTAATTCGATTAGCTGTGCGTGAGGATTTGTCGGATCAGCATGACTGGACCACATTGGCGACGGTTTCGATGGAAGAACCCGGTATAGCCCGCGTGGTATCGCGTGCCCGTGGGATTGTAGCCGGGGTGGAGATAGCGGGAGTGCTGTTTGATGAGATGAACATATCCGGGGAGTCGGTGCTCCACGTTTCCGACGGTGATTGTTTGGAATCGGGCACCGTTCTTATGACGCTAACTGCCCCCGCGATGGATTTATTAACATCGGAACGTATTCTTCTCAATTTTCTGGGGAGACTCTGTGGAATTGCGACACGGACGGCCGAGTATGTGTCCCAAACGGTGGGGACTCAGGCTGTGATCTACGACACCCGGAAAACGACTCCGGGATGGCGGAAGCTCGAAAAATATGCCGTACGCTGTGGTGGCGGGACAAATCATCGTAGCGGGCTTTTTGATGGTGTATTGATCAAAGACAACCATCTGGCTGCCTGTGTTCGTGCTTTGCAGGAGGAAGATTCTCAGCAAGCCGTTCGTGTGGCACTGGATAATGTGGAAAAACTGATGGCATCGATAGCGGCAGCCAACCCCGCGTGGTCGACGCCCATTCCAGTAGAAATTGAGGTGGATACGCTGGATCAATTATCAGCTGCCCTGCCCTTGTTGCCGGACATTGTGTTGTTGGACAATATGTCCGCAGAACATTTACAAAAGGCGGTATCGATGCGTGACGCTCTGTCATGTGATGTTCAGCTGGAGGCATCGGGAGGCGTCACCTTAGAGACGGTACGAAGGATTGCGGAGACGGGTGTGGATCGTATCAGCATCGGAGCTTTGACGCATGGATCGGTAAGCTTAGATCTGGGTTTGGACTGGGAGCAGTCCTAGAGCTCAGGCGGCGTCCACTTGATCGGCGGTCGGCGATTCATCTTCCGGCGTTTCCGGGCAATCGTCGGTTTTTTTAGTCCGCCAGAAGTCGATCAAATCCTCGATTTGTCCATTGAGGTCATCGAGATCTTCCATCACCTTATCCTGTCGTGCATCGAGTTGTTGCAACAGGCTGGTTGCCTGAGCGTCACGCTCGTCAGCGGCTGTGAGGGGCGTCAATTCATCGGAATGCATTTCATGGGACATGCTACTGATTTCGGCATCCGGAATTAGATCGCATCGGTACAGCATTGTAAAAGCGCGATGTTCCTTTTGGCGAATATATACCGGTTAGTAAACTTACGACGAAAAGCGGAAATCACGTTGTTTTGGCGGGGACAGTCCCCCCCGAATGAAGTGCCTCTCTGGTAAACTGAGTGATTGGTCGTAGTGTTCAATGCCAACTGTATTGAGGCAATTAGCGTGCAGCAGCGTGATTTTGAATTAGTCAGCCCTTTTCAACCGGCCGGAGATCAACCTCAGGCGATCGAAAAATTAATCCATGGGATCCAATCAGGTCAAAGTCACCAGACTTTGATGGGGGTAACCGGTTCGGGAAAGACATTCACGATGGCCAACGTGATTGAGCAGATTCGCAAACCAACCCTGGTCATTTCTCACAATAAGACGTTGGCGGCTCAGTTGTATTCAGAGTTTAAGAGTTTTTTTCCCCGAAATGCGGTTCATTATTTTGTTAGCTACTACGATTATTATCAGCCGGAGGCTTATATTCCTCAGCGTGATATTTACATTGAGAAGGATGCATCGATCAATGAGGAGATTGACCGATTGCGTCTGGCATCCACAAGCTCATTGGTAAGTCGAAATGACGTTATCATCGTCGCCAGTGTGTCGAGCATCTATGGTTTAGGCTCACCGGATGACTACCGCAAGATGATGGTGTCCGTAACGAAGGGGAGCGAATTAGATCGCGATCACATGCTGATGAAACTGGTGGATATTCAGTATGACCGCAACGACATTGATTTTTCACGCAGCACGTTTCGTGTGCGGGGTGATTGTGTCGAAGTCTGGCCTTCGTATGAAGAATACGCATATCGAATCGAATTTTGGGGTGACGAAATTGACCAGCTTTCGATTATTGACCCGACCAGTGGAGAGACGATTACCAAGCTGGACCAGCTTTTTATTTATCCGGCCAAGCATTTTGTCATGCCGGGTAAGCGAATTGAGGCAGCGGTAAGATTGATCCGTGATGAGCTGAAACTGCAGCTGGATCATTTCAAGAAGGAAGGAAAGCTGTTGGAGGCTCAGCGGCTTAATGCGCGTACTCGTTATGATCTGGAGTTGATGCAGGAGGTGGGATACTGCCCGGGTGTGGAAAATTACAGCCGGCACCTGGCCGGACGCGCTGAAGGCATTCCACCGGATACGCTGTACGATTTCTTTCCAGAGGACTTTCTGCTGTTCGTAGATGAATCGCATGTGTCCGTATCTCAGGTTCGTGCGATGTGGGCGGGTGACCGCAGTCGGAAGACAACTTTAGTGGAGCATGGATTTCGCTTGCCCAGTGCATTGGATAATCGTCCTTTGCGTTTTGATGAATGGGAAGCGAAAGGCCACAAAGTCGTATTTGTTTCGGCCACGCCCGGCGATTATGAACTCGAAAAAACCGAAGGCGAAGTTGTGGAGCAGATTATTCGGCCAACTGGACTGTTAGATCCCGAAATCGAAGTGGTTCCCGCAACCGGCCAGGTTCCTCACCTATTAGACGAAGTTCGTAATCGCGCTGAGAAAGGTGAGCGTGTGCTGGTGACAACGTTGACCAAACGCATGGCGGAAGAATTGTCGGGTTATCTTGATCAACAGGGGGTTGCCTCCAAATGGTTGCATTCGGAATTGGATGCCTTTGAGCGGGTTGAATTATTAAAGGAATTACGGGAAGGACGTTTTGATGTACTGGTGGGCGTGAATTTACTGCGTGAGGGACTGGACTTGCCGGAAGTGTCATTAGTTGCGGTTCTCGATGCGGATAAAGAAGGTTTTTTGCGAAGTGAGACATCGCTGATTCAAACCATGGGCAGGGCGGCCAGACATGTCAACGCACGGGTAATTCTATACGCTGACAAGATGACGAAATCGATGGACAAAGCGATTCATGAGACAATGCGACGTCGGGAGATCCAGCAAGCTTATAATCAGAAACACGGGATTACACCGCAGTCCATTAGAAAAACGATTTCCGTGGGTATTGAAGGTGACGCAGCCGCCCACCGGGAAGCCAATGCGGCAGTAGGCCGTACCGATGAAACGGTTTATATCACTCAGGAACTGATTAATGAACTGGAAATTGAAATGATGAAAGCAGCCGAGGACTTGAAATTTGAGCATGCGGCTGCATTACGGGATCGAATTCTCCAGCTGCAAAAGGGTTTAGGAAAGCCGATCGAGGAGGTCGACATTCAATCCTACGATCCCAAACGACGTCGCCGGAGTAAATCCAACAGCGCCAAGATCCCCCGTCCTAAACGTGGAGTGTAAGCGTGTGATGGAATTACAAGTTTTAGGGAATAATTGTTCCCTCAGACGGGTCTGTAAGGATGGATACTAAACACATGAATCACGGGCCGGACCGTCACAAAATGGCAACATTCGAGGCGTTAGTCGAAATTCCCAGCGCAAGCGAGTCCGATGCGAATTCGTCGGATGAGCATGTTGAAAACCAGGACTTAGCACTGTCAGTTCGTTCCCGGTGGATTGAGGAGCTGATTGCAGACCATCATGCAGAACTTTATCGTTTTTGCTATCGTTTAACCGGCGAACCGGGGCTAGCGGAGGATGTCTTACAGCAGTCCTACCTGATTGCTTTTCAACGACTTGGACAGGTTCGGGATGTGACCAGGGTGCGAAGTTGGTTATTCACAATCGTCCGAACTACGTTTCTCAAGGATATCAGGAAGCGGCGGGCTTGGGTTTTTACCGATGTGGAATTTGAAGCCAATCAGATTGAAAACCGTGATAACCCGGTGCAAGTGGATTCGCAGCGGTTGCAAACCGCATTGAACGATTTGCCGGAAGCGTTTCGGATGGTCGTGGTGATGCATTACCAACAGCAGATGTCGTATCGGGAAATTGCTGAGCAAATGGAAATTCCGCTTGGTACGGTCATGAGTCGTTTGTCTCGGGCAAAAAAGATGCTGAAAACAAAACTACGGGTAACCGAGAAGCAATTTGACGCGTAGGTAAGAGGTGAAAATATGGAATCCATCGAAGCCACAGATCTGATTCAACTCCTGTCCATAGAACAATGGGAGCACGAGTTCCAAAATGGAAACAAACTGCCGCCGGAGTTGGAGGAACTGCGTAAGGTTGTTCGTGAGCACCCGGAATTGCTGGAGAGTCTGCAGCAACAATCAGACTGGGATCGTGGGATTGCAGCGGTATTCGACGATGTGGAATTACCATCAGGTCTGTCGCAGCGGTTGATTGATTCGTTGTCGAACCATGTACCGGAGGCGTTGGTTTCTGTCGCTGAAGACGAGTTGGTGAGCCCCCGAATGGACGTGGCGGTCGACCCCGACGGAGCGTCATGGATGAAACCGCGACGGCTTTGGTTGTCGGCGGTTGGTCTGAGTGTGTGTGCGATTCTGGTTTTGATGTGGTCTCCGTTTAGCGAACCGCCGAGCGGACAGCATTATCTGGCCTATACGGATCTTCAGCAGATGATTCCGGCCTGGTTGGAAGAACTGGAATCGTCGGGCGAATGGGATTTGGCAATGGACGGGTCGCCCTATCCCCGCGAATTGGTTGAGTCCCAGGTCCATGGCCAGGTGAAAGGATGGCGGGTATTGAAGGAGCATTCGGGGTGTGTGGCAATGGATCTGTCGTCGACGGATCATGGTCGATTGTGGGTTTTGATTTTAAAGTCAGAACAGACCGCCTCCCCCGGAGGGTACAGTGAATTGAAGTTATCGGGTGACTTTGCGGCAGGCAGTTGGAGCGATGGGGAGCATTTATTCATCGCGATTTCGGATGAGTCGAGTAAACAAATCGATCAGATTTTCAAGGGGAAACGGCCTATCTAACCGACGTATCCTTACCCTGTTTCGGGTTAAATCCCGTGTGAAATAGTCCGTTTTTTGCTTAATCGCTACGACCGGCAACCCTTTTTTCTGTGGGTAGCCTGCACCATCAGTTCTTTTAATCGTGGCTACGGATGGTTGCCGACATTATTAAAAGTTATTCGATGCTGGTTTTGACGGTAGCATGGACGCTCCATGAAGCGGGTGTTCGTCGGTTGATAATCCGATCTGTCTCGTTTTTAGTTCCCGACTTGTCCTGAATTAAAGTAAATGGTCGTCTACCATGACTGCAATCCTTGGAATCTCCGCATTTTATCATGACTCTGCAGCCGCTTTGGTTGTGGACGGTCAGATCGTTGCTGCTGCTCAGGAAGAACGTTTCACGCGACGAAAGCACGATGCGGAATTCCCACTTCATGCGGTGAATTACTGTCTTGACGAAGCTCGGATTACGGCCGGGGAGATCGACTATGTTGGTTTCTATGAGAAACCGCTGCTGAAGTTTGAGCGGCTTTTAGAGACCTACCTGGCCTATGCACCGCGAGGTTTTCGTTCTTTTACAAAAGCGGTCCCATTGTGGCTACAGCAGAAATTGCATTTACCGCGGGAAATTAGAGCGGGTTTGAACGGAGCCTACCGGAAACGGATTGTATTTACCGAACATCATCAGTCTCACGCCGCCAGCGCGTTTTTTCCGTCACCATTTTCAGAAGCAGCGATTGTGACTTTTGACGGAGTGGGAGAATGGGCCACCGCTTCGGTTGGCGTGGGCCAGGGAAATGAGATTCGGTTGCTGGAAGAATTGCGGTTCCCTCATTCTTTGGGACTGCTGTATTCCGCTTTTACTTATTACTGTGGCTTTCGAGTTAACTCAGGTGAATACAAATTAATGGGGCTTGCTCCCTACGGAGAACCGCAGTACGTCGATTTGATTCTCGATCACCTGTTGGACTTGAAAGATGACGGTTCGTTCCGCTTAGACATGTCTTACTTCAATTACTGTCAGGGGCTGACGATGACGAGTGAGAAGTTTCATCGTCTTTTTGCAAAACCGGCTCGCACACCGGAGGCAGTGATGGATCAAGAGTACATGGATATTGCGGCCTCGATTCAAAAAGTAACAGAAATCATCATGCTCCAAATGGTCTCCCACGCACACCATTTGACCGGTAAGAAGAACCTGTGCCTGGCCGGAGGGGGCGCTTTGAACTGCGTGGGAAACGGAAAGATTCTGCATGAAGGGCCGTTCGATCAAATATGGATTCAGCCAGCAGCCGGGGATGCGGGCGGCGCACTGGGAGTCGCTCAGTTTATTTGGCACCAATTACTGGAAAACGATCGTACGGTAGAGGATCGGGATTCTCAGGGCGGGAGCCTGTTGGGACCTCAGTATATTGGTGATGATGTCCGGCAGTTTCTGGATTCTAAGGATATTGTCTATCAATATTATGATGAGGAAAGTGAACTTTGTGAGCGTGTGGCCGTAATGCTGGATAACCAGCAAGTCGTGGGCTGGATGCAGGGGCGTATGGAGTTTGGTCCGCGAGCATTAGGTAATCGGAGTATTCTGGGAGATGCCCGCAGTCCTGATATGCAGGCCAATATTAATCTCAAAATTAAGTTTCGCGAGTCATTTCGACCTTTTGCTCCGGCAGTTCTGGAGGATCATTGCGGTGACTACTTTGACTTGGCCGGTGACCGGAGTCCCTATATGTTGCTCGTGGCACCTGTGGCCCAAGGTCAAAGAAGAGAACTAACGGCGGATGAACAGGCAGTCCAGGGAGTTGAACGTCGCTCTCTGGTGAGATCCACCGTACCGGCGATCACGCATGTCGACTATTCGGCACGGGTACAGACGATCGATGAAAATGTGAATCCACGTTTTCACCATTTGGTGGAACGGTATTATCACCACTCCCAGTCGCCCTTGGTCGTTAATACGAGTTTTAATATTCGAGGAGAGCCTATCGTGTGTACGCCCGAAGATGCCTATCGGTGTTTCATGGCAACCAACATGGATGTACTCGTGATGGATCGCTTTGTAGTTGTTAAACAGGATCAAAATGAAGTTCCGACTCATGAAATGGATCAGTATTTAGGGCAATTCCCACTGGATTAAGACCCAGGAGAACTTTCAATATGGCTGTGCTTAAACTCAACCTTCATCCACCCCACTCGCAGTTGGCGTCCTTTGGCAGGTTTTGGACCCCCTTGTTTTCACTTATACTGGCGGGGATCCTGTGGACGCCTGAAAATATTGATGTCTGCCTGCTGCTTTTAGCCGTGGCGATGGTGGTAGCTGTGGTTGGTTGGTGTCGTGCCGCATGGTTAAGGGTTCCGTTTGTGGGAGCCATGTTGATAACCTATCCGATCGGTGTCGTCGTCGGGTTTGTACTGATGGGAGTGGTCTATTACGGTTGTGTGTGCCCGACAGGACTAATATTAAAACTAATGGGAAAAGACCTGTTACAGCAAAAGTGGAATCTTCAGGCGAATACTTACTGGGTAAAACGCAAACCCAATCAGACAATGGACCGATATTTCCGGCAGTTTTAAGGTTCTTATGGTGAGAATGACATGACGAACGAAAACCAAGTGAATGACGAAAATAGCGTCTCTGATTTTGAACAGAACGCCAGCGCAAAACAAATTGGAATAGTGCGCGAGTTCTGGGATTTTCTGAAGCACAATAAAAAGTGGTGGCTTACGCCCGTCATTCTTTCTCTTTTGCTGATTGCATTGTTGGTGCTCACCGCCAGTACCGGTGCTGGACCATTTATTTATACGTTCTTTTAGACAGTGTTCATCAAACTGAATGCCTGCGCTTTTAAGGGAGCAGCTTGCTTTGAAAATATTGGTGACCGGAGCAGCCGGATTTATTGGCTATCACGTTGTTCGGCGGTTGTTGGAAGATGGTTTCAACGTAGTCGGTTTAGATAATTTAAGCGATTACTATGATGTTGCCTTGAAACAATCGCGACTGGAATTATTGCATGCGCAGCAAGCATTCAGTTTCCATAAGGCAGATATTGCAGATCGCGAATCGCTGAATCGTCTGTTTCAAGATATGAAGTTTGATGTTGTTATCAATCTGGCGGCCCAGGCCGGAGTGCGGTACTCACTGGAAAACCCGGCCGCGTACGTCGATGCAAACGTTGTCGGGTTTGCTAATGTGCTGGAGGGCTGCCGTCAAACGAATGTGAAACATCTTATCTATGCTTCCAGCAGTAGTGTCTATGGTGCCAATACCACGCTTCCCTTCTCGGTTGAACAATCCACCGAACATCCGCTGAGTCTGTACGGAGCAACTAAGAAGTCGAATGAACTGATGGCACATGCGTATAGCCACCTGTACCAATTACCGACAACCGGGCTGAGGTTCTTTACCGTCTATGGACCCTGGGGCCGACCTGATATGGCATTAAGCCTCTTTGCTCGAGCCATCACCGATGGCGAACCCATTTCGTTATTTAATAACGGGAAAATGCAGCGGTCATTCACATTTGTGGATGATGTCGTGGAACCGCTAAGGCGACTAATCAATTTGCCTCCGCAAGCTAATCCTCATTGGGATGGCGATGTTCCCAATCCATCGACCAGTAATGCCCCGTTTCAAATTTTTAATGTGGGCGGAGCTCAGACCGTCGAACTAATACAGTTTGTTGAATTGATTGAAAAATCTCTTGGGAGAACCGCAGTGAAAGAACTATTGCCACTACAGCCAGGGGATGTTCCTAAAACGAGCGCGAATGTAACGGCACTTGAAAATGTGGTTGATTTCACGCCGAAAACACCCATTGCAGAAGGTATTCAGCAATTTTGTGTGTGGTTCGAACAATATTACGGTACATCCAACTAAGACGGCATTTCCGGAACTCTGCTTTCTTGCCGATACTCGATGTAGCCCCATGGATTCCACGGCATCCACAGATATGATCTGGATACAGCAAACGCGACGTGCTCTCCTGACGCGATATCTAAAACCATTCTTTTGGGTGGGAAGTTAAAAGGAATTTTCGGAAAAACCGTTAAAACCCGTTTCAGATTGATAATCGATAATACCGAACCTTATTGATGGATAAGGGCGATTGATGATTTTGGTCATCATACTGCTGATTGACAGCGGATTTACACTGTCCGAATTTGAGATGCCAAATCTCATTATTTGTTTCCGGGGGGAAAGCGTTATGAGCTTCGATATTAAAAGAATATGTTTTCATAAACGGGTTAAATTTGGGGTTTTGTTGGGTGTGGGGATGATCAGCATCACAATGCTAGGGAATCTGGATGCAGAGACGCCGGCAAAAAAAACATCTGATCCGGTTCGTATTTTGCTCACCGACGACACACCTGATTCAGAATTGAGTATTCGACGCAAACCGGCCGACAGTCGCAATCTGGAAAAGCTCTACTTGAATGAATTGCGTCCCCGTAAAACGGACGTTCTGCCAACCACACCCCAGGCGACCAAGCCACAAATCATTACTCCAGCTGACGTGGAAAAGCCTGTTCTTGCGAAGAAACCCGAACCTCCTACAGCGGAGGTTCCGCCGGAAACCGCGGTATCTCCATCGGACGGCAGTTCAACGACACCCACTTTGAGTAGTTTGCTACCTAAAATCGAGATACCGGAATTCAATTTGTTTCCGGAGACACAACCTAAGGACAAGCCCGTGGTTCAGCGTCGTGTTCCTCAACCCGCAGCAGATGACGGTGACGAACAACCTCATATTCGTCGAACTCCGCGAGAAGCTCAAATGCGTACCTCAGACTCCTCCTCGCGAACCCCTGCTGCATTTCCTGAATTCCCTTCGCTGGAAACACTGTTGCCCAAACTGGAGTTACCTCAGTTTGAATTCCCGGAAATTGATTTGTTTACGGCGTCGGATGCCGATTCCAAAGTGACTGAGGATGAAACGGATGGTGATAGGGAGCTTACCATTCAGGATTCCGCCGGCACGAGGACATTCCGACCCGGTCCAACGCCAACTCATTCGGGAGAGGTTGCCAAGACCACCACTAGCAGTGCTGCTACGTCCGCGCCGGTCTATTTGCCCGAAATAGGTTCTCTTAGGGATATTCAATTACCGGATATTGAATTGCCGATGCTCGACCTGTTTTTTGGCACGGAATCCAAGCCGCTAATCGACTCCAACGGGGATGTTCCGGTCGATGTAAAAGAAACGATCAAAGAAAAAAACAAGGAAGCGAATAAACAAATGAAGCACGAGACCAGATCGAAGGCGTTATCCGGGATGGTCGAGTTCTTCGGGTTGGAAGATTTGAGCTTGCAGGGATTGACCGCACCATTGTTGGAGAATCCTTTTAAGGATAGTTCCCCAACGGACGCAAATTCCAAAAACGAAACTCCAATGGAAAAGCAGGAGACGAAGGCCATCGATGATCAGGGTGAGGGTCTCAGCCCGGATGAAGGAATTGCGGCTGAATTACCACAATTAGATACGACGCGACCCGATGTTCCTGGTATCAAACAAATTCCAACGTTGGCTCCAAAGGAAGTACCGGACACGAAGATCGAGTCTGAAATACCCGCAGCTCCGAACACGATCGACAAGCTCGACAAATCAACGCTTCGGACTTCACCGTTTCAGCCGCTTGTCAATCCGGATACAATTATCCATGAATTACGCCAACCGGTGACGGGGCAACCCGCAAGAAAGGTTTCAGCGACACTGCGGTAGTCTCGATTAAGCTGCCATGAGAATTTGAGATCGTCTGGTTGGGGGGATTGGACGCGTCTCATAGAAGCCCGTGGCCCGAAGGGGCCATGGGTTTTTTATGCGCCCGGGAAACGCGGTTGAGGGCATGATCCGGTCTTTGGACGAGCGTCGTCATCTCGATCCATGAAGGCGCGATCAGGGATATTATTTATCGCCCGGTCGTAGATGCGCTAAGTTGGTTTGTGCATAATGGAGGGGGTACTACAGGACTATTTGATACCCCTGCCACAGGGGGGGGCGTGGAGATTGCAGAATGCCGATTCGACTGATGGTAATTGATGATCATGAGATCGTACGTAGCGGGATCATGCGGATGATTCAAAAAACGGATATTCAACTGATCGCCGAGTCCAACTCGGGTGAAAACATCCTTGAGGGGATCGCTCAATATCATCCGGATGTCATATTACTGGATGTTCGAATGGGGCGTGACGACGGTTTGGCTGCATTAGGTCGAGCCAAGATTGAATATCCGCAAATCCCGGTTTTGATGTTCACGACGTTTGACAATCCAACGTACGTGGCCAGAGCCGTTGCTTTAGGAGCTTCCGGGTATTTGTTAAAAAGCTGCAGACGCGAACAGATCATCGAGGCAATACGAAAAGTTGCGACAGGAGAAAATGCATGGACCAGGGAGGAGTTACGTCGAGTTACCGGGGCGTTAGCGACGCCCCGAATCGCAGCGGATGTTGAAGTACCCCTTACTCATCGGGAAAGTGAAGTTCTGCAACAACTGGCGCATGGATTGACTAACAAAGAGATCGCGGGTGTATTGGAGATCAGCTATGAAACCGTCAAAGAGCATGTGCAGCATATCCTGCGGAAAATCGGCGTGAGTGACCGTACTCAGGCAGCGGTTTGGGCAGTCCGTAAAGGCGTCGTCTGAAATTGGTCTGCGTTCCTGTTAGAAGCCAAGTCCAGGTCCCGTCAAACAATGGGTTCCCACGACACCCTGAGTCACGTCAAACATGGAAGGAAAGGATTCAACCCAGGGTGCATTTCCCAGCGGACAGTATTGGCGGCCATTGCCTTCAATAGCCGCAATCGAAGGGATTCGTGCTGCAAGGCTTGCTGAGTGTAAAAAAGATGCTCCGATGCAGGTCAAATCCTGAACGCACAGGAACAGATTGTAGTGTTGAGCGACCGCTCCCATCATTAAAGCTTCGCCATGGCCTTTGCACGCTTTTAAGGCAACGCCGGAGTAGCCCTGTTCCCGCGCCAGAAATAAGGATTCCAGATCGATCAGTGACTCATCAATCACCACAGGTTTGATTTCTGCGGCGGCATGCATGACATTACCCGGATGAGATTTGAGATCACGGTGGGTCGGTTGTTCAATGTATTGGATACGGTCGAAGGCAGCGGGCGCGGATTCCTTAAGTTTTGCGAGAAATTCCAGAACGTATTGTACGTTTTCGCATTTTTCATTGAAATCCGTCGAGTAGTACCATTGGTTACATCCGCGTTGCTGTTGGGCTTCGGTGGCGACCTGATCGATTTCAACGACGCGTTGAACATCCCACGAAAGATCGTCGCCGGCAAGTTTGATTTTCAGGTGAGTTAATCCGTCGGCAAGGATCCAAGCTCCCAGAGTTTCGGGAATACCGTCATGGATGGGAGTTTGGACATCAATCTCCGACAGCGCATCGAGGGCTCCAACGAGATGGTACAGTGCCATACTGGATTTGGGTTCACGCAGTGTAAATTCATCGAGAAATTGCCCTGCCAACTCGCCCTGTAAATAGTGTCCAAGATCGCGATTCATAAATGCACTGCTGAGCAAATTGTATGAATTTTCATCAAGCGTTTTTCCATAGGCATCATGCAGTGCGGCATCGATGGGACTTGTGGCGACGAGCTGCGCCAGTTTGGGAATGGGTTCCTGTAATTGCATTGTGGTAATCAATTGTTGAGCGCGAGTTGAAAACGTTGTTTGCAGATCGTGCATTAATTCCAGCGGATGCCCCCGATCGGAACATTGGGCGGTATCCTGTGCACAGAGTTCGCCATATTGGATCATTGCATCCAGCGTACGATCACCAGATTCGGTATCAGACGGCCACCCCCAGGCATTTCCCACGGGCATCGAACCGGTACCGATTCCACGCCGCCCATCGGTGGTTTCGACTTCAATTTCAATATTAAAAAGGGTCACATCGTCGACCACCCGCCCACCGAACTTGATGGGAGTTCGATATTGAATTTGTTCGAGACCGGTCCGGAGGTTCTTGATTTGGATGTCGGTATTCTTGGGCATCTTGGAAAATTCGCAAACAGGACAAAGTGAAACAGAAAACAGATACTACTCATCGTACCAAGGTGCGGTGGTTGATGTGAGCCTGGGCGTGAGAACAAAAAAAGGGAGACACAGGGTCTCCCTTTGAAATGATACTTTGACGGATGATCTAGGCGGCGCGTCTTTGTTCAACGGGTGTCACGTGTTGGCTGTAATGCTTGTGCAAGATCGTTTGAGTCAGGGCGTCCATCGTCATTTTGAGTAATTTATTTTGCTGTCTCGGGGAGACTAGGTTTCGGCGCAACGCGTGGTTGAGTTGTAATCGAACGGTTCTTCCCGCCTTGGCGCGAATATAGCCCCGAGCCTGAGCGCCCGTCATGCCGTGCAGGCGTGGTTCCACTTTTTGCCACACAAGCGGAGTGCAGGAATCGGCAATATCGTTTGCGAGACTCATCAGGTGAGAACGGCCGGTGATCGCATTTATTAATGATTGGAGGTACATTTTGGAGGATCCTTGCAGGAGCAATGGGAGGGGGGTGGAGTGATCGGTGATTGCCGAATCGTCGGTATTTCATCGACATTTCTGAAAATGTGCGATAACAATGAGGTTGGTTCTCACTGGCTTAAATCGAAAGAATAGGGTCCGGTTCTTCAGTTGCGGCGGGAAGCTGCGTGATGTTCCAGGTGGGCAAGATTTACCGGTTGTAGCCAACGTAACGAGTTGGAAGTCGTTTTCGTCTGGTGGTCTATTCAAAGAAGTCCGGGGTAATTAGGATAGTATTTTCAGGTGATGTTAACGTCTTTCATTAATAATTGTGGCGCCGTGGCCAAGTGGCTAAGGCAGTGGATTGCAAATCCTCCATCCCGGGTTCGAATCCCGGCGGCGCCTCTTTTTTTCTTCCCCAACTCCACGATTGATCGATGCTGAGGGTCGGTTGTTTCAGAGAAGTGTATGGTTGGATTTAAGATATACGCTTGCGTGACATTGGCTTGTATCCGTTTCGCGTATTAGAATCGATGATTATGAATTCTATTGACGCGCGGCATTATGCAACGGGAATCGCCTATACGGTCTCTCTCCAGGAGGGCAAAATTGCTGCGCTGGTGCCACTATCGGATGATACGCCTGACCTCCCGTATTTCGCGCCGGGATTGATTGATGTTCAGGTAAATGGATACGGTGGTCAGGAATTCAACGATGCACAATTGACTGCGGATAAAGTGGTCGAAATATGTTTAGCCATGGATCAGGATGGCGTCACGCATTTCTGCCCGACATTTACTACGCAAGCACATGAGTTGCTCAGCCATAGTATGGCAACGGTGGCCGCTGCGATCGAGTCGGATCCACGGGTTGCCGCAAGGTGTCAATCTCTGCATTTAGAGGGTCCTTTCATTTCCGCTGCGGATGGACCTCGAGGTGCACACCCGCAGGAACATGTTCGACCACCCTGCTGGGATGAATTTGAGCGATTGCAGGAAGCGGCTTTGGGTCGCATTGGTATTCTTACCTTATCTCCGGAATATGAAGGAACGGCATCGTTTATAGAAAAGGTTGTCGGTAGTGGCGTTGTCGTTGCAATTGGGCACACAGCGGCAAATTCTGATCAAATCCGTGCTGCGGTGGATGCAGGGGCCACCATGTCAACGCATTTGGGAAATGGTGCTCATGGTACAATTCGCCGCCATCCCAATTATATTTGGGATCAAATTGCAGAAGATCGTTTAACGTGTAGTCTGATCGTGGATGGGCACCACTTACCTGCAGCCGTGGTCAAATCAATTATGCGCGCGAAGACGCCTGAGCGTTGCGTTTTAGTCAGCGACATTACGGGCATGGGAGGCATGCCCCCTGGTTGCTATGAAACGACGGGCTTAGGTCACGTGGAAGTGCTTAGCGACGGGCGACTGGTGGTACCGGGTCAGGATCAATTACTGGCAGGAGCGGCACTCCCGATTGGGGTGGGTATTGCTAAAGTGATGGAATTTGGGGAGGTCCAGCTGGAAACAGCGATCCAAATGGCAACCTGGGGACCGGCAAAAATCCTCAAACGTCCGGTACCCCGTCTTGAAGTGGGGGCCGATGCCGACCTGGTGTTTTTTGATATGAACGATGGAAGATTTGATGTCCAGATGACCGTGAATTCAGGTGAGATGGTCTATCAACGTTTACCAAGCTGACCGATGGAGACCTGCAGCAGATCCAGAGTCCCGTCTCTGATTGTAAGAACGCAGTAGCAGCGTTAAAATTGACGACGGATGAGGGTTTGTATCCGAATCTTATGTTTCCGTTCGTTGGCATCAAGAGAGTCTGTAGGCAGACTTTTATAATACAAGAACGATAAAAGGAGAAACAGGAAGTCATGGCCGAAGCCAAGAACCTAATCATTGCCCAAAGTGGAGGACCGAGTCCGGTCATCAACAATACACTACGAGGTATTATTGAAACCGCTCGCCAAATGGAAGAAATTGGGACGGTCTACGGGGCACACCATGGGATCGAGGGGGTTCTCAAGGAAGAATTGCTGGATCTTTCCGCACAGACAGCAGAGGAAGTTTCCTTATTACGCTATACGCCAGCTGCAGGTTCGATAGGGACCTGTCGCTATAAGTTAAAGTCGGGTCAAGACGAAGATTTTGACCGTGTATTGGAAGTGTTCCGCGCTCACAATATTGGATATTTTATCTACATCGGTGGAAATGATTCGATGGATACGGCAAATAAAATTGCCAATCTGGCACAACAACAGGGATTAGATTTGGTCGGAATTGGTGGTCCGAAAACGATCGATAATGACGTGGGAGACAGTGAGTTCAAGTTGATCGACCACACGCCCGGCTACGGCTCCACCGCCAAATACTGGATGCATGCCATTCAAAATGCCAATGAAGAGAACCGTGGATCCTCGCCTGCCGATCCGGTTTTGGTTCTTCAGGCCATGGGACGACGGATTGGATACATTCCTGCCGCAGCTCGTCTGGCCGATCCGTTACGTGAGATGCCGCTACAGATCTATTTGGCTGAAAGCCCTTGTTCCCTGTCCGATATGGCGGATAACATCAACGACCAACTCAAAAAGGATGGTCGTTGTATCGTCGTGGTTAGTGAAGGCTTTGATGTTGGAGATTTGGGAGAAGTAAAGGATGGATTCGGACATACCAGTTTTAGTTCGAGTCAGATCACCGTGGCTCAGCTGGTCGTAAACTATTTGAATGAAAACGGTTTAGCCGCTGCCGGAGCCGCTCGATGCAATGTGCCCGGTACTGATCAACGCCACAGCATGGCCTATGCGTCGACGGTCGATTTGGAAGAAGCCTACCTGGCGGGACAAAAAGCATGCCTTTTGGCCGCTTCCGGGAAAAGTGGAAATATGGCCACGATCCTTCGAAAGCCTGGTGAGATCTACAGTGTCTATTATGATCAGGTTCCATTAGAGGATGTGGCTAATAGCGAACGTACTTTTCCAACGGAATGGATAACGCCTGCGGGAAATGATGTTACGGATGATTTCATCAGATATGCTCATCCGCTCGTTGGCGAAGGGATGCTGAGCCTGCCGATGATCGGTGGTCGACAACGGCTGACGCAGTTAGAGCCATTGTTTGCCACACAACAGCTTGCCCCCTATCAACCGCAAGCCAAGCGGTAAGGTAATCACCTTCCACAAAAGATACATTTTGTTAACCCGATGTTTTAGGACAAAGCGAATATACGATGTACGAACTTGAACCTACCAAAGACTATTTCGTTGGCATTGATTCCGATGGATGTGCTTTTGACACGATGGAATTAAAACACAAAGAATGTTTTATTCATAACACCATCAAATACTATGATCTACAGGCGATCAGCAAATACGCGAGAGAAGCGGCAGAGTTCGTCAATCTGTATTCGAAAAGCCGTGGGATCAATCGGTTCCCTGCCCTGGTGGAATCACTTCAATGGCTGCAAAAACGACCTGAAGTGGCTGCTCGTGGGGTAACGATTGAGATACCACCATCCCTGCTGCAATGGCTTGAAGAAGAGACCAAACTAGGTAATCCGGCTTTGGCTGAACGGGTGGCAGCGCAGCCGGATCCGGATCTGGAAGTTGCATTGCAGTGGAGTATGGCGGTGAACGAAACCGTTGCGGAAATGGTTCATGGTGTCCCTCCCTTTCCACGGGTACGGGATTGTCTTGAAAAATTACATCCGCAATGTGATATGTTGGTCGTCTCGGCGACTCCAAATGATGCCCTGAATTCCGAATGGAGTGAACACGGATTATTACAGTACGTCACAGAAATCTGCGGACAGGAGTCAGGGAACAAGAAAGAAACGTTGACGAATGCCGCGAAATATGAAGAACACCATTCCTTAATGATCGGTGACGCGCCAGGTGACTATAATGCTGCCGTGGCAAATCAATGTCTGTTTTTTCCGATCAATCCCGGAGCGGAGGAAGCGAGTTGGCAGAAGTTCTTCGACGAAGGAATTGCAAAATTTTTGCAGGGTGAGTTTGCTGGCGATTACCAGCAAAGATTACTGGACGAGTTCGATTCATTTTTACCAGTGGATCCACCCTGGCCTGTAAATGCCTGAGTATTTGAATAAAATTCGTGGACCCGCCCCTTTTACTAATAACCAAGAGAGAATGTGAGTAGAAATGACTGAAGAAAAAGCAGATTTTGGCCTGATCGGCCTGGCTGTCATGGGTGAAAACCTGGCACTGAATGTGGAAAGCCGGGGTTACCGAATGGCGGTATACAATCGCTCTACGGAAAAAGTCGATGCGCTGATGGCGGGTCGGGCACAGGGTAAGAACTTTGTCGGTTGTCATAGCCTCGAAGAACTGGTGGGCAGCTTGAGTTCACCTCGCAAAGTGATGATGTTGGTCAAGGCAGGTCCTGCGGTGGATACCATTATTGAAACTCTGATTCCGCTGCTGGATCCGGGGGACGTTATCATCGATGGTGGGAATACACATTTTACCGATACCGAACGGCGCACCTCATTTGTTGAACAACATGGCCTGCACTTTGTAGGCACAGGTGTTTCCGGAGGTGAAGAGGGTGCTCTTAAGGGGCCTAGTATGATGCCGGGTGGTAGCCCTTCAGCCTGGCCGTTGGTGGAACCCATTTTTAAGGCCATTGCTGCAAAAGTCGGACCGAACGAAGATATACCTTGTTGCGAATGGGTTGGCCCACGAGGTGCCGGACACTACGTAAAAATGGTGCATAACGGTATCGAATACGGAGACATGCAGCTCATTTGCGAAGCGTACCATATGTTACGTGATGCCGTGGGACTGAACAATGATGAGTTGTACGATGTCTTTACCGAGTGGAATCGGGGTGATTTGCAAAGCTATCTGATTGAAATTACACGTGATATCTTTAGTGTTGAAGATGATCTTGCGGAAGGCCGTTTGGTAGATAAGGTTTTGGATAAGGCGGGGGCGAAGGGAACTGGTAAATGGATGAGCCAGCTCGCTTTGGATCTTGGGGTTCCGAGCACTCTGGTAACCACCGCCGTTTATGCGCGTAGTTTATCGTCGCAGAAAGAAGCACGGGTTCGTGCCGAAAACGTTTTGCAGGGTCCGGAAGGATCAACAATGGTGAGTGTGGAAGACCGGGATGCCTTAATTGAAGATATTCGACAGGCATTATATGCTTCGAAAATTGTCAGCTATGCTCAAGGATTTGTTCAATTACAACATGCCGCTGCCGAACATGACTGGCCTCTGAACTACGGAGATTGTGCTTTGTTGTGGCGTGGAGGATGTATCATTCGGGCTCAGTTCCTGGATCGCATCAAAGAAGCATTTGATGAGAATCCTAACCTGGAAAATCTGTTGTTGCATCCTTTTTTTACCGAAGCGGTTCAGCATGCCCAGGCGGGCTGGAGACGTGTCGTGGTGCTGGCTACACAACTGGGTATTCCGGTTCCTGCCTTTAGTGCTGCGTTGGCTTATTATGATAGTTACCGGCGTGCGAGTTTGCCGGCGAATTTATTGCAGGCACAACGTGATTATTTTGGCGCTCATACCTATGAACGAACGGATCGGGAAGGTGTGTTTCATGCCGAATGGTTAAAATGGCGAAGAGATCCGCAGGATTAGCATTCGGGATATTTGGTAATGGAAAGATCGAAGTTAGTTTTGAACCGTGAACTAGAAAGATACCAACGATGAATACCACCGAATATGTGAATCGCCTGTTTGGATTTGACGGTCAAATGATTGTCGTCATTGGAGGAACGGGGGTCTTAGGTGGATCGCTCTGTGACGGTTTTGCTGCCGCAGGGGGTCATGTGGTGGTTGCCGGTCGCAATCAACAGCGCGGTTTAGAGCGTGTCGAAGCGATTACACAATCTGGCGGATCATCACAATTCATGGCAGTCGATGTCTTTGAAAGGAATTCGATCGTGGCATTGCGGGATCAGGTGGTGCAGCAGCATGGAAAAGTTGATGTGCTGGTGAATTGTGCCGGTCTGAATTCTGCAGTTGCTTATGAAGAAATCGATACAGACGACTGGGATCGCATTCTGGCCGGGAACCTGACGGCCACACAGCATGGCTGCCAGATTTTTGGGTCTGCGATGCGAACTCAGGAGGACGGGGGATCGATCCTGAACATTGGCAGCGTGACCGCCCACTTACCCCTGTCCGGTGTCTTTGCCTATTCTGCTTCGAAAGCGGCCGTGGTGAATCTGACAAAAAATGTTGCCAGAGAATATGCAACACAGGGCGTAAGGGTCAATGTGCTGTGCCCGGGTTTCTTCCCAGCGGAACAGAATCGGGATATTCTGAAGGCCGAGCGGGTTGAGAAAATTATGGCACAGACCCCGATGGATCGTTTTGGAGATCCGCATGAACTGGTCGGCGCTGCCTTGCTGTTGTGCTCACGCGAGGCAGGCAGTTTTATCACAGGTGCCGAATTTTACGTTGACGGTGGATTCACCGGAAACCGTTTCTGATCCGTTACGATCACCGGACGCCTGCCTGAACAGACCCGGTCGATGGATCCTGCCTCCCACCGTAGACCAGAAGATCACGTAAATACTGGCCAGATTCATTGTCAATGTTGGTGGCTAAATGTCTAAGTTGCTTGGCGTCAATGTAACCCTGGCGAAAGGCAATTTCTTCGATGCAGGCAATTTTTAATCCCTGTCGTTGTTCAATCGTCTGCACAAAGTCACCGGCCTGGATCAGGGTTTGGTGTGTTCCGGTGTCTAACCATGCAAAACCACGTGTGAATAAATCCACGTGGAGTTGCCCGCGGCGTAAGTATTCAAGATTGACGTCCGTGATTTCATACTCACCGCGATCGGACGGTTTTAGATTCGCAGCGATCTCGACAACCTGATTGTCATAGAAATAGAGGCCCGGCACCGCATAGTTGGATACCGGATTATCTGGTTTTTCCACCAAATCGATTGGCTTGCCCTGATCATCGAACGTGACGACACCATAGCGTTCTGGATTACGGACGGGATAACCAAAGATCGTCGCTCCTGTAGGCCGGGAGCCTGCACGGAAAAGCATGTCTCGAAATCCCTGTCCATAAAAAATGTTGTCCCCTAAAACAAGGGCGACATGATCATCGCCGATGAAATCCCGACCAACGATGAATGACTGTGCGAGTCCTTCCGGCTTCTCCTGGACGGCATACTGAATGTTGATGCCCAGTTGACGGCCGTCCTGCAATAGTTTTTGAAAACTGGGAGTGTCCCGTGGGGAAGAGATGATTAAAAGATCGCGTATCCCCGCCAATAACAAAGTCGACAGAGGATAATAAATCATCGGTTTGTCATAAATCGGTAGCAGCTGTTTGCTGATGACGTGAGTCAGTGGATACAGTCGCGAACCGGTACCCCCGGCCAGAATAATTCCCTTTTTACATTGTGTTTCAGACATAAGAAAGTTCCGTATTATCGATTGGTTCCCAGACGTTGACCACGATAGCTTCCGTCCAGTACACGTTGTGACCAATCGCAGTTGTCCAGATACCACTGAATGGTTTGTTCTAACCCGGATTCAAATTCATATTGTGGATGCCAGTCCAGTTCCGAGGTTAGTCGTGTGCAGTCGATGGCATATCGCTGATCATGGCCCGGGCGGTCGGTGACAAACGTAATGAGTTTGGAACAATCATGGTTCGATTCGGTTCGTTTATCAACCACAGCACAGATTGTCTGAACGACTTCAAGGTTGGTGCGTTCGCTGTTGCCACCGATGTTATATACACGGCCGGGTTGTCCTTTTTGTAGAACGTGTTGTAAGGCACGACAGTGATCTTCAACGTGCAGCCAGTCCCGAACATTGGATCCGTCGCCATATACGGGCAGGGGCTCCCCGGCAACGGCCTTTGAGATCATCAGAGGGATTAACTTCTCCGGAAACTGATAAGGTCCGTAGTTATTAGAGCAATTGGTTGTAAGCACCGGCAAACCAAATGTGTGGTGGTATGCTCGTACGAAGTGATCCGCGGCAGCTTTGGAGGCGGCATAGGGTGAGTTGGGCTGGTAGCGTGTGGTTTCTGTAAAATGTCCAGTAGCGCCAAGGGAACCGTAGACTTCATCCGTGGAGACATGTACAAAGCGAAAAGCCGATTGCGCGTTGGGAGACAGATCTTTCCAGTATTGATGACATGTGTCCAGCAGTTGCCAGGTGCCGACAACATTGGTTTCAATGAACTCTGCAGGTCCATCAATGCTGCGATCCACGTGCGATTCGGCCGCCAGATGGATCACAGCTCCAGGCTGATATTTTGTCAGCAGTTGGCTTACCAGTGGCTGGTCCGCGATGTCTCCCTGAACAAACGTGTAATGCGGGTCGTTTTCAACCGCCACCAGCGAATCTAAATTCCCGGCATAGGTTAATTTGTCGAGGACAATGATTGGCGCTGCAGCCGACGGAATCAACTGTCGTACAAGACAGCTTCCGATAAACCCTGCTCCGCCTGTGATCAAGATCGGCGATTCCATACCCACATTACCTAAATGGTTATACAAACAATGCTCTGTGACATCCCTATTCTAACGCCTGCAGCAACGGTGAATCCGCCGATTTGTCGATTCCCGGAACCTGCACCGTTGAGCAGACGATACATTCCCACTATTCGTCACAATAGTTTGTACGCAGTTGGTGTGAAGTGGTTCTTTTCTCTGTTTCAACCATGAATGGTGCGAGGCAGATAACAGCCCTCCTGGTTGTCTGAATACCACGATTGCAACACCGCTAGCCAATCCGGGCGGGATTTGATCCTGATGAAATCACTGCGGACCTGTTCATGCTGAGGATGTAAGGCGGAATACTTGATACAGAATTTACGCATGACGATCGCCGCACGCTGTTCCCCATAGAGTTCCGCTGCAAGCTCAAAATGTTCGGAAATGATATCTCGTTGAGCATGAACCGACGGTGGTGCCGGTAGTGTTCCGGTACGGGCTAATTCACGTGTCTGGTGGTAGATCCAGGGATTGCCGATGCTGCCACGGGCCACCGTAACTCCATCAATACCTGTCTGGGCGATCATGTCCAGACAGTCTTGTGCTTCAAATAAATCACCACTGCCCAGGATATTACGATCGGGAAAATTCTGTTTTAATTCCGTCAGAAATTCCCAGCGACTGGGCCCCACATAACGTTGTTTGACCGTGCGGCCATGAACGGTCACGGCGGCAATTCCCATGTCGAACGCCCCCTCGAGGATGGTGTAGAAATTTTTACGGCTTTCGTCGGTGTCATCGATCCCACGCCGCATTTTGACCGTGACGGGAATCGCTGTCGGAACAACTTTGCGGGTCTGTTTAATGATCTGCAGTGCAATTTCTGGTTGACCAAGGTGGAAACCACCGCGACACCGGCCAAGAACTTTTTTTACCGGGCAACCAAAATTGATGTCGATTACATCAAAACCGGCATCCACAAGTTTAGCGGCCCCGGCTGCAAATTGTTCGGGCTCGGCACCCATGAGTTGTCCACCCACCGGTCGTTCTTCATCGCTGATGAATAAGAAATGCTTATTCTTTTTACGGCGGTCGTTCATGCTGACCAGGAACTGATCTAACATGACCTCGCAGACACCATAGGATGCTCCCAGACGTCGGGCGATTAACCGCATCGGCCAGTCGCTGTATCCGGACAAAGCCGCCTGCACGACGGGGAAGTCGATCTGGAGATTGTCGAGCTGCAGAGGTTTGAGCTGAATCACGGGGTACTCCTAGCGAGTCATTCTTGCACGGATTCAATTTGTGCAATAGCCCACCGACACGCGTCCTGAACAGCGGGTGATTCGGTTTGGGCGGCGGATCGGAGAACGTCTAAATGCCGGGATGCTTTCTGATTGCCCAGGGCAATGGCGGCATTTCTAAGGATGCCGTCCCGCCTGGCCCGCCACAGCGGAGTGGTTCGAAATGTCCGGCGAAATACCTCGTCATCCATTTCAAACAAGAGAGGTAGATCCAGACGATTGAAGCGGGAAGTTGCCGCGAACTCTTTTTCTGTGGATTGTGCACCGCGATGGTTCCACGGGCAGACGTCCTGACAAATATCACAACCAAAGACCCAGTCTCCCATGCCCGGCTTCAATTCATCAGGAATCACCCCTCGGTGTTCAATCGTCAGATAACTAATGCATTTTGTCGCATCCAGCACGAAGGGTTCGGGAAAGGCGTTCGTTGGGCATTGATCCAGACAGGCGGTACACGTTCCGCAGTGGTCTTTTTCCTGAGGCGAATCGTATTGTAGTTCCTCGCTGGATAATAGAATTGACAGAAAAAAGTAACTCCCCTGCTCCAGATGAATCAATAGCGTGTTTTTTCCGATCCATCCCAGACCGGCCATTTGAGCAAAGTCCCTTTCGCATAGAGGTGCGGTGTCTACGACACCACGGCAGGTACCTTCGGGAACAAGTTCCTGATGATACTGCTTGAGGATTTTCAGCCGATCATGAATGACATCATGGTAATCTGAAGATCCCCATGCGTAGCGTGCGACCTTTCCACTGCCCATGGAAGCGTCCGCGGGATCTCCCTGACCGTAATGCATGGCCATCACAAGCAGAGATCGGACCCCCGGCATGACATGCTTCGGGTGGGCATAGGCTGCCTTCCGGTCAGGTAGATAGTCCATCGTGCCCGCATATCCGCGTTCAATCCACTCATGAAATTGATGAATGCCGGAGGGTGTGACAGCAGGACAACAGGCAGTGAGCTGGAAACCGAGGTTCGAAGCCTTCTTTTTCAATTCGGCGGTCAATTCAATAGGGGTCACGAACGCTGCCTGTCATCGGGGAATGGAAACTGATATTGGTTGGAAGAGTAAAAACCAGTAAATTTACGTTTTAAATGAGTGTTGGGGATGATGGAGCCGTTACTGCTCACTTGAGGTGTAAGTAATTCACCCGGTGATTGATTGAAAATAGGACAAAAAATGCGAAACAGGTATCTCAAACGATGGTTTTTTGCAAGCTCGGCCGTATGTTTGGGGATCCTGCTCACAGGATGCCAAACCACCGAATCGATGGTAACTCGTATTCCGCCACCGGGGACTCAACTGGCCGGACAGGAATATTATTCCCCGGGATCGGCTTCTACGGTTACCCCGAGTGTTGATTATACACCAAACGATCGCAACACAATTCAGGGTACGGATAGTTGGTCTCCACGTGCCCGTCAGCCCATGCAGATTGCGACGGATCCAGAGGGTCGCCAGATTTCTTATGAAGAGCCGGTTGGTGAAACGAATTCTACTGCGGATGATCAGGAAGTCATTCGCATCTCGGTCGGAAATGGAGCTACGGACCAGACGGTTACCGTACCGGCATTTGATGAATCGGTGGACTCATCCGTACCGGATCCGGAAAATGACCGCTGGATGACTCGGCAATAACCCGAGTCGTTGGTATCATCAGGTGAAGCCATTGCCATTGCCGTTGCTGTTGCTGCTTTGATGACCCGTGTTCTTTTTGGTATACCGTATGCCAACACCATTTTATATTGGGAATTGTCTGGTGGATCCGCCGTTGCTACAGGCACCCATGGCAGGGTTCACCAATTATGCATTCAGGCAGATGGTTCGTGAATTCGGTGGAGCAGGTTTGCAGGCGACAGAAATGGTCCATGCACGCGGCTTTGTCTGGATGGAACAGCACAAAGCGGAGCACCCTTCCCGATTATGGGGAGTCAAGGAAGAAAGTCGACCTCTGGCAGTCCAGATCTGGGATAACCAACCCGAAGCCATGGCAAAAGTTGGTAAACGTTTGGCGCAGGAATATAACGTCAGCATCGTGGATATCAACTTTGGCTGTCCGGTTCGAAAAGTTACCGAAAAGGCCGAAAGCGGTTCTTACTTGTTGAGTGACCCTGATCGTATGGGTCGTATCATTGAAACCGTTGTCCAGGCCTGTGCACCGACTCCGGTGACAGCCAAAATTCGTTTGGGATGTACGCGGGATCAGATGAACTTCATCGACATTGCTCAGGTCGTCGAAGGTGCGGGGGCGGCAGCCCTAACGGTTCATGGACGTACGGCTCAGGACATGTTTCGCGGAGAAGCGGATTGGGATCGAATCTCTGCAATTAAACCTTATCTGAAAAGAATTCCGTTGATTGGAAACGGGGATCTTGATTCTCCTGATGCGGTTCTCAGTGCGTTTGAAAAATACGATGTGGACGGAGTTATGATCGCCCGCGCCTCACTGGGGCGGCCCTGGTTGTTTGCTCAGTGTGCAGCGGCACTCAGGGGAGATCCCGTTCCGGCGGAACCAACGCTGGGTGAGCAGAAAGAAATCATGTTGCGGCATTATCAGTTGGTGTGCGACCGCTTCGGTGAACAACGCGGAACGGTATTGATGAGAAAATATGCCTGTTGCTATGCGGTTGGTAAGCCCGGTGCGAGACATTTTAGAACGCACGCGGCCAAGATGGAAACTGCCGCGGAATTTTATCACGTGATTGAGGAGTACTTTCCTCGTGCGGATAGGCGACCAACGCAGCGTGTTAGTGATACTCTGTGAATTCGCCGTTCTTGAAACGCTCCCAATAGTCCATAAGGTCGCGCCGCACACCGGGCGACAAGAGCGCGAGCCCGAGGATATTGGGGAATGCCATGCAGAGAATCATCATGTCGGAGAAGTCTAATACGGTACCGAGTTGAGCGGTTGCTCCGACAAATACGGCGATGACAAATAACAGTTTATACGTGTATACGCTTGCTTTGCTTGAACCGAACAGAGTTTCCCAACATCGCTCACCATAGTAACTCCATGAAATCATAGTGGAATAGGCAAAGAGTACGACGGCTAGAGTTAAGACATAGGGAAACCAACTGATTTCCGAAGCGAAAGCCCTGCTCGTCAATGCAGTTCCGGCAAGACCTTCATCAATCCACGCGGCGTTATCCCACGCTCCGGTAATTAAAATGACAAGGGCAGTCATCGAGCAGACAACAATGGTATCGATAAAAGGTTCGAGTAGAGCGACGGTACCTTCGCGAATCGGTTCGCTGGTCTTTGCGGCGCTATGGACAATGGCGGCGCTACCGACGCCAGCTTCATTTGAAAATGCGGCACGTTGAACGCCAATGATCAATACACCGACCATTCCACCACCAAAGGCATTGGGGTTGAAGGCTTCGGTAAAGATCAAACTGATGAGGACGGGTAATTCGGTAAGATGATTGGCGATGACGAACAAGCAGGCGAGCACGTAAATTAAACACATGGTCGGGACGATCTTTTCCGCGACGCTACCAATACTCTTAATTCCTCCGATGATGACAACGCCAACAAGAACCGCCATGAGAAGTCCGTAAATGGCTTTGAATGTTGTAGCCGAGGATTCCATCGTGGCGTTTAAAGCCTGCTTTTGTTTATCGAGTTTAGTGACCGTTTCGGGATCCTGTGCCTCGTTTGCCGTCTTGATTTGCTCGTTTAATGAGGCGATCTGCTCCGCTTCCGCGGCGTGATAGATGGTAAGCAGTTGTGAACCGGCTTGATTGGATTGGAACATGTTTCCACCACCAAAACTCCCCATGATACACATCACGGTGAATAAGAATCCCAGAACAACTCCGAGGGGTCCCAGGCCGATTTGACGGAGGCCTTCCGGCAAATAGGCCATCGGACCACCGATTACCGATCCGTCTGGCTTGATTTTGCGGTATTTTTGTCCGAGCGTACATTCCACGAATTTGCTGGTCATGCCGAAGAAACCACAAGCGAGCATCCAGAAGAACGCGCCAGGACCACCCATGGACATGGCGATCGTGACTCCGGCGATGTTCCCCAGGCCGACGGTTGCCGACAGCGCCGAGGACAATGCCTGCATATGGGTAACTTCGCCCGCTTCGTCGGGATTGTCGTACTTACCGCGGACTATTTGAATGGCATGACGAACTCCCCAAATATTAAAGCCCTTCATGAAGATCGTAAAAAACACAGCACCGCAGGCTAGCCAAAGAACAACAAAAGGCATTCCACGCGTATCAATAACGATATGATTTCCGTCGTCGTCGACGACAATATTACCGGCAAGCAATGCTTGCTTAACTTCATCACGCGTCATGGTGTCGGTTGTATCGACTTGCTGAAGGTTGGGCTTAGACGCTACAAACAAATCAAGTTCGTTGTCCCATTCGTATTTCTGTGATTTCACCGTGTTCGAAACGTATTCAACGGCAAGGGATGAATCGCCACTGGCTGAATCGGTCAAAGTTCCATCCGCCAATTTGCTTTCGTTGTATTCGCCTGCCAGAAGCCCCGCGCGGACGGTCGCTTCGGTCAATGGAGGAGAATCGCCGGAGGTCAGCTTCTCAAAATCGGTTGTAGCAGATCCTTTGTCGCGATAGAAGTATTCCACTTCTTTGAATTGAACGGTTTCAACGTCGGTAGAGAAAACTCTAAAAAACAGGACTTTTCCAATTCCCTCTACTGCGGCACCAAATACTTTGTCGCTGAATTCAGCGATGGTAAAATCTGCCTCCTGCTGCTGGGCGGGGGTAATGACGCTAGTACTCGCGGTCGGATTCGCCTCGGCGCTACCTGATCCATTGTCGTCGGTAACCGTTGTGGATGCATTTTCATTTGTTGGCCTTGCGGTGTTTTGACCCCACGTCACAGCAGTCCACAGACCGGTTGAAAGTAACAAAGCCCAGAAGACAAATTGCTTTGTATTGTTAAATCGAAAACGGTGCATTGAAGAGGTGACCTACTGAAGAAAAACGAAGTAAAAAGGTGGTCATGCCAAACAAAGATGGCTTGAATTAAGTCATCGATTATAACCTATTGAAATACGGTGATAGTAGGCTTGTATTGGCGAACAACTAAAGGTTAAATCTTTTTCAAACCTATTGTTGTATAAAATCCGTTTTTTCGATAATATTAGGGTGGTCTTGAGGGTAATGCAGTCGGTGTGATTATCGATTGCAATTGGATTGCTGATTCTGTGAATCTGGTAATGAAGGCAGTTAGTAACAAACAAATATGGCCATATTAAGTTCAGACATCACGATTCTCGATATCTTGCGTAAACGCGGTCAGCTTCGCGTTGGTGAGTTAGCTGAACTGATGGGTGTCACGGGTACGGCCATCCGCCAGCGTCTGAATCGATTGCTCGACCAAGGATACATTGTCCGTGCCACGATACGTTCCAGTCGTGGCCGACCGTCCCATGGGTATTCATTGACGGTCAAAGGTCGCCGTCGCAGTGGTGAAAATTTTGGCGATTTAGCGATTGCATTATGGCAGGAGATACGAGCCATTGAAGACGAGGAAATTCGCCGCGGGTTGTTAAAACGGATATCTCATCGGATGGCAGAGGGTTATGCGCAAAAAATTCAGGGTAATTCCGTAGGGGAACGCATGAAATCGCTTGCTGCGGTATTTGCAGAACGTCGACTTCCGGTAAAAATAATGGAGACGGATGGCGGCGCGGCCCTCAGTATAGAGGCTTGTCCTTATCGGGAATTAGCGGAACAGGATCCGACCGTATGTAGTATGGAGCGATTATTGTTTTCGGAGATAATCGGCGAGACCCTGCAGCTGACGGAATGCCGTTTAGATGGTGATTGCAGTTGCACATTTCAGACAACCGATACTTCCCACACGGATGCGTCGTTACCGATCATCTAGGGACGGAACATGAAAAGATTAACAAACAACAAAAAGGAAACAGGGTACAGGAATGAATCATCCTCAGCCATGGATTGAAGGGCGTTTTGAAGAGAACGTGATTGTTACGACCGTTGAACAGTCGATTAACTGGGCGCGACAGGCCAGTATTTGGCCGATGACGTTTGGTCTGGCATGTTGTGCGATTGAAATGATGGCCGCCGGAGCGAGTCGATATGACATGGACCGTTTTGGAGCCGGGGCATTTCGTGCGACACCTCGTCAGGCAGATCTGATGATTGTTGCTGGAACGGTAACCTATAAGATGGCGAGCCGGGTACGCCGGTTATATAACATGATGCCAGATCCCAAATTTGTAATTGCGATGGGTGCATGCACGATCGGCGGAGGTCCTTACTTTAAGTGGGGCTATCACGTTGTCAAAGGCGTGGATCTGGTCGTTCCTGTGGATGTTTATATCCCGGGTTGCCCTCCTCGTCCGGAAGCATTGCTGGAAGGATTAATGCGTATTCAGGATAAGATTCGTGGGCATCGCATTTCCAAGAAAGAAGGTTCCGGTTCCGGTTTTGCAACTCGTGGGATTAAGACACCGGACGAATTGCCGCTGCCGCATCACAGTGGATTCGTCGCTGTGCCCGAGGATGAGCGGGAATTGGTGCGAGACCATCAAAAAATCAACAGCAAATAGGCAGTTGGCTAGATAGTATTTCGGCGATGGAGAAGCTGGGCGGATAAATGGCATTGCTGGAGTTTGCGAATGTTTATCGGGTAAAGCGAATTAGCGACATTCAACGGTGAAAGATTGAATAACAAAATATAAGGTCAATTATGACGAGTGTTTTAAAAATTGAAGATTTACATGTATCGGTAGAAGAAAAACCCATTCTGAGAGGGGTGAATCTACGTCTGGCGGCGGGAGAGACCCATGCCTTGATGGGGCCCAACGGGTCGGGTAAGAGTACGTTGGGCATGGCCATCATGGGGCATCCCAAGTATGAAGTTACGGCAGGCCGCATCCATCTGGACGATCAGGACGTGTTGGCCATGGAGCCGGACGCTCGTGCACGCGCGGGAATTTTTATGGCTTTCCAGCGTCCTGTTGCGATTCCCGGGGTGAAAATGGCGGATTTCCTGAGGCACAGCACAACCAATGTCCGTAATCCGGATCGGAAAGAGGGTGAAGATCTCATTCCGATGAAGGAGTTCCGACAGGAACTCAAGAGTAACATGGAGAATCTTGAAATGGATATGCAGTTTGCTCGCCGGTATGTGAATGATGGTTTTTCCGGTGGGGAGATGAAACGCGCAGAAATCCTACAGTTGGCAATGCTGCAACCCACGTTCGCAATACTGGATGAAACGGATAGTGGATTAGATGCGGATGCAGTTCGTTTAGCGAGTGAGAGTATTGCCAAGATCGGTGGAAAAGAGATGGGATTACTGATCATCACGCACCATGACAAACTATTAGTCCATAATCCACCGGACTTCACGCATGTGATGCTTGGTGGGCGAATTGTTGAAACCGGTGGTATGGAATTGGCCGAAGAACTGCATGAGAGCGGCTATGAACGGATTCGTGCAGCCTATCCTCAGGCCGAAGCTGAAAATGAAGCGATGGTTTCAAGTGAGACCACCCATTGACCAGAGAGCAGACCGACATCAACCAGATCAAACGTAACGATGTGTAATTAATAGAAATAGGTTTTCAAGATGGCAACAGAAATCACTCCTCCCAACGATCCGGCGGTCGTAGGCGAAATTAACAAATATGATTTCCGGACGGAAACCGAAGCCGTATTCAAGGCTCAAAAGGGAATCAACGCAGGCATCGTGCGTCAGATATCCGAAATGAAAGGCGAGCCTCAGTGGATGCTGGATTTTCGACTGGAAGCTCTGGAGATCTTCGAAAGTAAGCCGATGCCGGAGTGGGGTGGCAATATCGATATTGATTTCCAGGATATCTTCTATTACCTCAAACCAACCGAGGGTCAGGGAAGATCGTGGGATGACGTACCAGAGGAGATTAAGGAGACCTTTGATCGTCTGGGCATTCCTGAAGCAGAACGAAAGTACCTTGCCGGAGTCAAAGCACAATTCGAAAGTGAAGTGGTGTATGGCAGTGTTTCAGAAGACCTGGAAAAACAGGGAGTAATTTTCACGGACACGGATACGGCATTGCAGGAACATCCGGAGTTGTTACGCGAGTATTTTGGAACCATTATTCCGTCTCAGGACAATAAATTCGCAGCCCTGAATTCTGCAGTCTGGTCCGGAGGTTCATTTATTTATGTGCCTCCTGGTGTCAAAATCGCCTTCCCTTTGCAGGCTTATTTTCGTATCAACGAACAGAACATGGGGCAGTTTGAACGGACATTGATTATTGTCGATGAAGGGGCGGAGATTCATTACGTGGAAGGCTGTACCGCACCGATGTATTCCAGCGACAGTCTGCATTCGGCCGTTGTCGAAGTCATCTGTAAGAAAAATGCCCGTTGTCGCTATACGACGATTCAGAACTGGGCTAATAATATTTACAATCTGGTTACCAAGCGTGCCGTTTGTATGGCCGATGCGACGATGGAATGGGTTGACGGCAATTTGGGAAGTCGTTTGACGATGAAATATCCCGCGGTTTATATGATGGAACCCGGTGCGCATGGTGAGATTCTGTCAATTGCATTTTCCGGTGACGGACAGCATCAGGATGCGGGAGCAAAATTAGTTCATGTAGCGCCGAATACAACGGGTCAGATCATTTCGAAGTCCATTTCCAAAAATGGGGGCCGCAGCAGTTACCGAGGTTTAGTTCGGGTGGAAAAAGGTGCACATCAAGCCAGGAACAATGTTGTTTGTGATGCGCTTATCCTGGATCCGGAAAGTCGCAGCGACACGTATCCGTATATTGAAGTCATGGAACAGGACGTATCGATTGGCCATGAAGCCAGTGTATCGAGAATTGGTGAGGAACAGCTGTTTTACCTGACAAGTCGCGGATTGAGTGAGGCAGAGGCCAGTGCCATGATTGTCAACGGATTTATTGAACCATTGGTAAAAGAACTACCAATGGAATATGCCGTTGAGTTGAATCGCCTGATCCAATTGCAAATGGAAGGTTCTGTCGGGTAAGCGATTTCGGTTAATACCGGTTTTCAGGGGTTCCCTACTGCTCAGCGGTTGACGCTCCCGCAACGTTTCGACGAATAATTTACTGTCAATACAATCTACACCACGTACCTACTTCACTAAAGATATATGATCGATATCGTCAAACAAGCCGGATTTGATACCGAGGGCTTTCAACAGTTTCTTGCTTCCAGGCAGGAATCCGACTGGATAACCCAGAATCGTCGTGATGCATGGACGCAATTTTGTGAATTGGACTGGCCGGGGCGCCGAGACGAAGAATGGATGCGGACGGACATCCGTTTGTTCAAGCTTGAGAAATACGGTCTGTCGCTGGATGATGAGACTCAGCTACCGGAATCCCTTACGCCACTATTGGATCAGGGAGTCCAGTTAGGGGGGCATGTTCATTCGCTCAATGGTAAGTGTATCGATTCGGCGTTAGACGATTCGCTGGCGGCTCAGGGCATCGTTTTCGGCAGTTTGGAACAACTGGCTGGCGACCATCAGAACCTGTTGGAACGCGTTTTGCTGAAACGCGCGTTCAACGCTCAGTTTGACCGATTTGCCGCATTACATGCCGCCTGCTGGACCGGTGGTCAGTTCCTGTACGTTCCGCGGGGTGTCCATGTAACCGAGCCCTTGCATTGTCTATCAGCGCTTGGTAATGACGCAACGGATTTAGGCCATACGTTGGTAATCCTTGAGGATGGCGCCAGTGCGACGTTATTGACAGAAACCGCCAGTGAAGCCGACGATGGCGGAGGACTGCACTGCGGAGCCGTCGAGCTAATTGTCGGAGACGGTGCTTCGTTACGATACGTCAATCTACAGAATTGGGGTTCGGAAGTCTGGCACTTTGCTCAGCAAAAAGCGATTTTGGGTCGTGACGCCAATTTGCAATGGACCTCAGCAGCGATGGGGGGTCGGCTTGCCAAAGTGAATCAACACGTTGTTTTGGACGGCGAGGGTGCTCATTGTCAAGTCAACGGCGTATTGTTTACCGAAGGGCAACAGCATCTGTCATACCACACGTTACAGCATCATCGTGTAGCGAACGGGTACAGTGATTTCCTTTATAAAACGGCTTTACAGGATCAATCCCATACGGTTTGGCGGGGGATGATCCAGGTAGATGAAGGCGCTCAGCGGACGGATGGATACCAGCGAAATGATAATTTGTTACTCTCCACGCAAGCACGCGCCGATTCCATTCCTGGCCTGGAAATCGAAGCGGATGATGTCCGCTGTACTCATGGCAGTACCAGTGGCATGGTGGATGAGGAGTTGATTTATTATGCCCAGTGCCGTGGTTACACCCGCAAAGAAGCGATTCGACTGATCGTAACGGGTTTCTTCCAACAAATATTTGATCGGATCACGATTGACAGTGTACGCGATTCTTTAGGCCTTGCGATTGCCCGAAGGGTACGTGACTATGAGTAGTCACGTTTAGAAGGGAGAAAGATGGATAGGGAGTTTCAGCGCGCATTGGCGGTAAGCGAGTTAGATGACCCGGGAAAGGTTATGCTGGAGATTGATAACCGCATTGTGGTGCTAGTGCATTTGGAGGGTGAATTCTTCTGTATCGATGATGTCTGTACTCACGACAATGGCCCGCTGGCCGATGGTGTGCTGGATGGTTGTCAGTTGATTTGCCCACGGCATGGTGCAAAATTCGATGTGCGCGATGGACGAGCTCTTTCGTTCCCCGCGACCCGTGCTACAATTTCTCACGAAGTGAAGGTCGAACAGGGTGAAGTGTTTGTTAAGATAAATGACATGTGAGCATCCTTTTTGATTTGTTGGGAAAGGAAATCAAATGACGGTAACTGAAGATCACGTTCTGGAAAAACTGAAGAACGTCATCGATCCCGAATTGTTCGTCAATATTGTGGATTTGGGTTTGATCTATGCGGTAAATTTATCGGATAACGAGACCTCCGGAAAACAGGACGTGCAGATTGATATGACGATGACCAGCCCTATGTGCCCGGCCGGCCCGCAGTTGATCAGTAACAGTAAACAGGTTGTTTCGACGTTGGAAGAGGTCGAGGAGGTGGAAGTCAAAGTCGTCATGGATCCCCCCTGGACACCGGATTTGATGACGGATGATGCCCGGGATCAGTTAGGTATTTTTTGAAAGTTCATTCCGTCTGGTTTCTCGATCCCGCGGCATTACACTGTGAAACTGTTTATCTATGAAATGATCTGTGGTGGCGGCTCTGCCCTTCCCGCTGGCCGTCATGGCGAATTGGAAGCCATCGACGATTTTCTCGATGTTCCGGAGCTTGTGGCCGACGGAGCTTCGATGTTACGTGCGGTTTGCATGCTCTGCCATGACCGCGATGATATTCAGCCCTGTGTGACCGTCGATCAGCGTTTAACAGAACTGGCTGCGTCTCTGTCATACCAGGGAGTTGAGGTGCGGCAGGCAGACCCGGGGGTGCCCTGGACGTCATTTAGTCGGGCATGTCAGGACGCAGATCAAACCATGATCATCGCGCCGGAATTGGGGGGCCTGTTGCAGGAAGCGATCGGTCAATGTCGTCAGGTTCACGGGAATTTGGTAGGGCCGGCGGAAACCTTATTGGAATTAGGTGTCGATAAGCTGGCGTTGCACCGTTGGGCGGATAAGAATGATGTCAGGATGCCCTGGTATGCGGAGGTTAACAACGGGGCTGTTGAAATCCCCCAAATCAGGAAGAGCCTTCTTTACAAACCACAGACGGGAACCGGAGGAATGGGTGTGCGACGGTGGACGCATGCAGATAAAATCCCAGGGGATAGGGGATTTATGGAACAGTTTGTTGAGGGAATTGCGGTTAGCGTGTCCGCTGTTTTTACGGTGACGGAATTTAGCCTGGTGCCTCCCTGGCATCAGGAACTCGGAGGTGAAGGTGGATTTCAATACGTGGGCGGACAATTACTTGTGGATGAAAGTACGTGTCGGCGAGCGAGTGAATTTGCCTTTCAGGTTTTTTCAAAACTTCCCACACACAATTCAACCGGATGGATCAGTCTGGACTTGATTGTATCTGCGGATGATGTGTTTCTGATTGAATTGAATACGCGGATTACATCATCTTTTGAGCCGTTATGTAATTTGCCTTCGTTTGTGCCTTACCTTGGACAACAATCAACGAACGTGATTGATTTAATGGGCGCCGCCATCCGGGGGAAATCCCGATCGACATAATTCGTAAACGCCAAATGTTCCAGATTCGAAGTCGGGGCGGGTGCAGATTTCAATAATGCCAGTCGCGTGCCATGGAGAGCGCGGCAGAGGGCGGCAGCGATGGAATCACTCGTTGAATCCCAGTTGGCGTGAGGTTCGGAACCTTTGAGTGTCGTTGGGGGATTTTGGATAAAGGATCGTGAATCAAAGAGCACAGTTACGGGTTGGCACGTTTTGGCGAATTTCTGTAATTCAGTAAATTCTGAGATTCTCGATAAGCCATTCCATCGCACTGCCAGTTGGCTCAACGTGAGTGACATCATTTGCAGGGCGTTGTGATGGCAATCCGAGTCGGCCAGGTAAAAAGGAATTTGCCAGTCTCGAAGGGATTGCACGGCGTGACCGCCTCCGGTTATGACGACATTAAGTGTGTTGGTCTGTTGTTGAATCCAGTTGTGTGCAAAAAGCAAAGCCGTGCGATTCGCAAGCAGGCTTCCCCCTACTTTGATAACCTGGATCCGTGGGGGTGGGTTCATGCCAGAGTCCGGTTCAGATATTGCTCGAGGCATTTTGCAACGGCATAGGCGGGGGCAACGGGTGCAAGGTCTTTGGGCAGCCACTGACGGATTTCCAGCGAAAGTTCGAGCGCAGGTAACAGAGAAACGCCCGCACCCGTTCCCATGATATGGGTCGGAGGTTCGGGCATCGATTGGATCACCCTGTTAATGGCCTCGGTAATGAGTGCGATCACAGCCTGCTTGACCTGCATGGCTATTTGCCGGGTTTGTTCTTCTTCCCACAATCCCGGGCATTGGCAGAAAGAACGTGCTAATCGAGCGTGGGCACACGATAGAATTGCGGGTCGGCCATCGGCCGTATTCAGATTGTGCGAATTTCCCTGGAGGTCTCCTGTAAGAAGAAACGCATCCAGTGTCGTGGCGAACAATTCCCGGGCCAGCGGAATCATCTCGCCATCAATTTTGCATTCACTGAGTAAAGCGCAGATAGGTGTGCGTTCCATGCCGCAATAGACCAGTTGGCCGAGCTTCAGTCGATCGACATCCTCCAGCAGGTTACTCAGGGGCTGGCCGTTGGCCAGAGGAATAATATCGGTCGTGGTTGAACCAACATCGATCAGTAGTTGATACCCGTGGTTTGTTTGCGCCGCAGCGAATGATGCCAGGGCATGCCAGTTGGAAGCAGCGAGCGTGCGCCAGTGGTGGTGGCATTGATCCGCGGCAGACCATTTACCATCGGTGCGATAAAAGAAAATGGATTCGTGGGTTCCGACGGCGCTGACAACCTGATCACATATGAATCGTACACCCGCCTGTTTGGACTCAAAACAATCTGCCAACTCGCCCGTCATGGTGATACCGACAAAATCGGGTTTCGCCTTGTCGATGATGGCAGCGAGTGTTGCGGCAAGGTGTCGGGACTCGGTCCATAGCGGAAAGAAACGACTGTGAATGAATTGCTCATCGTGAGTCGCTGCTTTGAGATTTGCGCCGCCAATGTCCAAGCCGAGTATCCGAGGCATCATTGCTGTCCTGAATCAACTAAAAGATGTGTTGAATACCCTACAAAAAACAAACCCCTAAGCATAGCCGAGGGGTTTGTTTTATTTTCAACAGACGAAATGCTGCCGAGACCTTAGCGATCTCTGATTAATTCCACCATGATCCGCCGGAAGAAGATGCTTCGACCTTGTCCCAGATTTTCTTAATGCTGGCGCTAATTTCAGGGTTTTGCGTCGGTGTTAGATAGTCAATATCAACTCCTCCGGAAGCAGTAATGACCAATCCCCGAGTTGATTTGATGAAACTGGTTTCCGTACTGACGTGTCGTGGAGTAAACCATGTTTGAGGAGAGATGGATTTAGTTTTCCCTAGCAGATAGGGTAATTCGATATTGGCCTGCTCCTGCAAACGATTGCTACGAATCACTGCTGCAGCGACACACATATCCATGATATTCCGCAACTCGCCAAAAATCGGATCGGCCTTACTGAGCGTATCGTAGCGTTCGGTCATCATGGTTGCCCATTTTTGAGCCGCAGGATCCTGTTGAGCGGCCTTAGCGGGTCCCTGGTTATCCTGAAATACCTCAGTTTCCGTCATCGCTTTCACGCCCTGTCCACGAATTTCCCAAGCCAGACCCTGACCATCCGTTGCGACCGGTTCGTAATTGCATGCCAACCACCAGCGAGGATTTATGTTGGAATTGGTAATGCTAACTGAGTTTCGTGCGGAGGAAATAAAGCCTGGCAGGACTCGAGAACCGTG
>JAYZPA010000085.1:0-22216 GCA_036150515.1 Planctomycetota bacterium | reverse complement strand
CCGACCAAGCTCTACAAAAAAGCGGACGCGGAAATTGATCCCGATCTACAAAACGGAAAGTAAATGGCCGAAGACGCGACCTCCGAGCACTCCACCCGCCTGCTGGAAATGACAGGGGTTTCTAAGTCTTTTCCCGGTGTCCGTGCGCTGGATCAGGTGGATCTGACGCTTCGTGCCGGTGAAGTGCTGGCTCTGCTGGGAGAAAATGGAGCAGGGAAAAGTACCTTAATCAAGGTCCTTGGCGGCGTGTATGCTCCGGATGCCGGAACGATTCGCATCGATGGCGACATGGTTGATTTGACGTCGCCAACCGGCGCACAACAGGCCGGCATCGGAATCATCTTTCAGGAATTCAATTTAGTGCCTGCGCTGAGTGCCCGCGAGAATATTTTTCTGGGGCAGGAGCCGTCGAGTCTGAGCTGGATTAAAAAAAGCGACGAGCATGCGAAAGCGCAGGAATTGTTTGACCGGATAGGCGTTCAGGTGGATCCGGAAGCGCTGTGCCAGGACCTGACGGTGGCCCAGCAGCAGGTAGTTGAGATTGCCAAGGCTCTGGCTCTGAATGCCCGGATCGTGGTTATGGATGAACCAAGTGCAGCGCTGACCCCACAGGAAGTGGAAGGTCTTTACGCCATCGTCGATGAACTGCGGCGTCTGAATATCGGGGTGATCTATATTAGTCACCGTCTTGATGAAATTGATCGATTGGCAGATCGAATTATGATCCTGCGGGACGGTCGGCATATAGGCACGCGCGATGCAGAAGCGCTGAGTCGCAATGAAATGATTGAAATGATGGTCGGCCGTTCACTCGAGAACGAATTTCCTAAAGAAGAACGTTCCGTGGGTGAAGCGCGTTTCGTGGTGGAACATCTCAGTCGGGGTAATCGAGTCCAGGACATTTCGTTTACGGTTGGTGAGGGGGAGATTCTGGGGGTTGCCGGGCTGGTAGGTGCCGGAAGGACCGAAATGGCGCGACTGTTGTTTGGCGCTGACAGGAAAACCGACGGATCCATAACACTGGATGGCCGGGAACTTTCAATCAGATCACCGCGGCAGGCAATTGCTCAGGGAATTTGTTTGTTAACCGAAGACCGCAAAGGCCAGGGACTCGTGTTAGGGCATACCGTTCAGGAAAATTTTGCACTCCCAAATTTGCGAAATTTTATGAAGGGCCCGTTCATCTCCAGGTCACAGGAAACGTCCGCCTTCAAATCGTACATCGACCAAATTCAAATTAAAGTAACCAGTGGTGACCAGATTACGGAAACGCTTTCCGGAGGTAATCAACAGAAAGTCGTTCTTGCTAAATGGTTACAGCGAAACGCGGAAGTGATTATTTTCGATGAACCGACGCGGGGAATTGATGTGGGAGCAAAGTATGAAATCTATTTGCTGATGAATGAGTTGGCACGTCAGGGCAAAGCCATCATTATGATTAGCTCGGAACTAACCGAAATTCTGGGAATGAGCGACCGTATTCTGGTGATTCGTGAAGGGCAAGCCGCCGGCTGTCTTGTCAACAGGGACATATCGCAGGAAGATGTGATGAAACTGGCCACAGGAACTGACGCCGGCCGGAAAGCAGTGATGCAGGGATGAAAAACAATAAGTACATGCGCGCTCTGTTTCGAGACTATGGGATGGTCTTTGTGCTGCTTGCGCTTTGCGCGTTGGTCAGCATTGTCACGATTGCGGATCACCATCCATCGGATGCGGCGGCTGGAAATCAACTTGCAAACCAGTTGACCAGCCAGGCGGGAACGAAAATCAATGTTCTGATCGTCGCACGTGATGTGCCCTCTTCCGATGAAGCATTTGCTTTGGAATTGAAGGAGCAGCTTCAGGCCAATGGTGTGACGGTACTGGGCGTAGAGCTAGGCAACCCCCGCAGTGTCCGCGAGCGACTGGAGGACTTTGGCAGGCAAAACATTCGTGTGGACTATATCGCAACCCATAATTTTTCATCCAACTGGGGCGTGTTGCACACGGAAAAACTCAGGGCATTAGGAACAAAATATCCCTCGTTAAAGAAAGTAAGGAAAGTGCGTCCCAAAAGCCAGCGCTGGCCCATTTTTTTAACCGCATCCAACCTGCGGAAGGTTCTTGATCAAAATGCGCCGACCGCGATTGTCGCGATTGGAATGACGCTTGTGATTATTACGGCGGGAATTGATTTATCGGTTGGAAGCATGGTGGCACTGGCGTCGGTGATCACCGCGATCACGATTCGAGATTTTCTGGGAGGGGCCAGTGCAAGTGGAATGGATGTGACGCTGGCCTATGGTTTGACAATATTAGTGTGTGCCGGTGTGGGCGTCCTGGTGGGCGTCTTTGTGACCGTATTTAAAGTGCCGCCCTTTGTCGTGACACTGGGATTGATGATGGTGGCGCGGGGGGCCGCCTATTTTATTGCCGATGAAGCATCGGCGATTCCGCTCTCGTCAGTGGATGCAAATAATCTATTGTATGATTCAAATCTGCTTGGAATTCAAAATCAGATTCCCATTATGATTTTGTTGTTCGTGATGGCGCATGTTTTAATGAACCATACTGCTTATGGCCGATATGTGTATGCCGTCGGAGGAAATGCAACTTCCGCAAGGCTCTCCGGGGTACCCGTTGTCTTTGTGGTCATTTCCGTTTATATGATTTGCAGTTTACTGTCAGGTTTTGCCGGCATATTGGAAACATCGCATCATCAGGCCGGCCTGATGAGCGCCGGGAACCTGCTTGAGCTTAAGGCCATTGCTGCGGTTGTGGTGGGCGGTACCAGCCTGATGGGTGGTGAAGGTAAAATCTTTGGCACGTTTATTGGCGTGCTCATTCTGGGGGTGATTGAAAATGGTCTGAATACAGCCGGAGCACATCTGGGGCTGGAAGGAGTTCAGAAAATGGGGCTGGAGCAGGTTATCTACGGAGGACTGATCCTCGTTGCGGTATTGATTGACCAGATGAAGAAAAAAGTACTAAAGCCTGCTGTCGCTTAATCAGAATAGGCAATTCCAACAGTTTTTTATAAAACTACCGAATCTCTTGAAAAGGGGTGGTTGACAGATGGTGGCATGGACAAGTAGTTTAGTGGTTTCGACCAGAAAAAGGGACAGTCCACCAACCATCCAGCTGGTTTATGAGTCGGTGATTCGTACCGGATACACGGTTAGAAAAGCAACAATATATTTGGTTCGTGGCCGGATCAGCCGCGAATAAGACCACGTCCAGACATTAGATTTCTTAGGAGATAGTTTCGTGAATAAATTTGCAAAAATTGCAATGTTGAGCCTCGGTGTTCTGTTTGTAATGGCAGTACCCGCATTTGCACAGGATGGTGGCGGAGTACAGATTCCAGGTGCTGTTGGTGCAGGGCTTGTGATGATCGGTGCTGGCCTGGGAATTGGCCGACTGGCAGCCTCGGCTGTGGAAAGTATGGCACGTCAGCCGGAAAAGGCCGGGGACATTCAAACGGCCATGATTATTGCCGCCGCTCTGATTGAAGGTGCGTCGCTGTTTGGTCTGTATATTTGTTATGTACAGAACCCATTCTAATAACAAAATAAAAACGACCTGTTAATCGCAGGTCGTTTTTTTATGCGCGGTAATAAAAAATCGGCGTGCCGAACCAGGGTGTTTTCCAAGGACCCCGGTCGTGTTAGGGAAGTATGCAAGCGATGCGATTTTCTTATAGTTTTTTGCTCCGAACGCTTTTACTGATGGGAACCCTGACGCCACTGCCGGGTCGTCCGTTGATCGCGGACAAGCCGCCCGTGAAGCAGGCTGCGACGACAAGGCAGCCCAATTCGCCTCGACCGGCGTTTAAGTGGGTGAATCCAAGGGACGTCTCGAAACTTCCCGGCGTAGAACATCAGACGTTTCAAAGTAAGACCATGAAGCGGGCGGTTGGATATTTTATCTATTTGCCACCCCGGTATAAGACCAGCAAACAACGGATGCCCGTCGTTTACTATTTACATGGTGGCCGCCCGGGCAGTGAAGCCAAGAGCGTTAATCTGGCAGCTTTTGTGCATCAGGCCATCCAGCAGGGCGTGATCCCCCCCACGATCTATGTTTTTGTAAACGGGGGTCCGGTGAGTCACTACAATCTGCCGGATCGCAAACAGGCGATGGGAGAGGATGTTTTTGTCAAAGAACTGATCCCCCATATTGATGCGACGTATCGCACGATTGCCACTCGCGGTGGCCGCGGACTGGAAGGGTTTTCTCAGGGGGGTAGAGGTACGGCCAGAATTATGTTTAAACACCCCCAGCTTTTTTGTAGCGCAGCTCCCGGTGGCGGAGGCTACGCCACCGAGAAACAAATCGCTGAAAACGATGGCCGGGAAAATGAAAACCTCAAGTTTACGGCTGGCGATAATACCTGGGACTTAGCTCGCAACTATGCTGAACGAGAGAATCCACCGCCGCTGAAGATTCTTGTTTTTGTGGGCAATCAGGGTTTTAACTATGAGAATAATCTGCAGTATATGGAGTTTTTACAAAGCCTGCAGATTCCTTTTAAGAGAATGATTGTGGAAGGTGCACCCCACAGCGCACAGAAAATATATCAAAAACAGGGTCAGGAAATCATGAAATTCCACGCGGCGGCCTTCGCGGCTGAAAACTGAGGGCACCCGTGGCCAGCGATACGATTCGACTTATGAATTAAAATGTTGGATACTAAGGGCTCCTCTTTTTTATCTGGTAGTACGCTATGGCTCTTGCCGACAATCGATTTCAGCGAGTCTCAACCCTTTGTGTTTTGTATTTGGCTCAGGGAATCCCCTGGGGATTCATGACGATTACTTTGGCAAACTATCTGTCGAAGCAGGGGCTTGATTCACAGCAGGTTGGTGAATTGACAGCAACGACCCTGTTGCCCTGGACATTCAAAATTATCTGGGCTCCGGTGATCGATTCGATACAGCTTAAGTCCATGGGAAAGAGACGCCCCTGGATTTTATTAGCCCAGTTATTAATGACGATTAGTTTGGTTGCCATCTTGTGGGCAGAGCCGTATATGTTTGGCGACAACATCGATATTGAACTATCGTACCGCTATTTACTGGTGGTCTTTTTTATTCACAACGTTTTTGCCGTTTTGCAGGATGTGTGTACGGATGCAATGGCTGTCGATATATTGCCGGCAAACGAGCAGGGCCGAGTGAATGGATTGATGTGGGCCAGCAAATTATTGGGGTTGGGCGGCGGTGGTGCGTTGTTGGCGACGATCATGAACGAGTATGGCATCCGAGGTGCCGTGATCGCACAAATGCTAACCCTCTTTGTGATCATGTTGTTTCCCCTGTTTTTTATTGAGAGAAAAGGGGAGAAGCGATTTCCTTGGAGCAAAGGCAACACGGACAGTGAGCAACCAACAGCAAATATTGCGACGCGCCCTATCCTGGAGATTGTGCGGGATTTAATCCGCGGGTTTTCTTTGCGCACGACGGCCGCCTATGCACTGATGATTCTTGTGAGCCTGATCGGCTGGGGGGTCATGGAGGTGGTTCTTAAGACCATCTGTAACCAGCAGATCAAATGGAGTGCGGAACATACATCGCATGTCATGGGATACGCGGTGATTCCGGAATGTATTGTCGCGATTACTGCCGGTTGGCTTGGCGATCGGTATGGGCGAAAACTGTTTATGACGATTGGTTTAGTCGGTTATGGGATGCTGTCGATCGGGTTTGCGTTATTGGCTAGTCAATGGGGCACGGGAATTGAAACGACATTTGCGGCAGACGGGGTTTGGGATAATCATATCGTGTGGATTTATACCGTTAGCTACAGAGCATTGCTGGCTGTTTTTGTTGTGAATTATCTTGCCGATTCGATGAAGCTGTCCTGGACGAATTCATCTGCCACGATGTTTACCATCTATATGACGCTTTCCAATATTGGCCATGTGATTGGTAATTATAGTGCCGGAAGCGTGGAAAAAATGTTTGGACGTGCGGATACATTTATCGCCATGGGATTGTTAACGGCTTCCACGTCGTTGATCTTATTGCTGGTCAACACGAAGGATGTAGAGTCGCGAAAGGCGGTATTTGAAGGTTTGCCGGAATCGGAGCTTTCTTTATAGATGACAGTCGCTGGATGAGTGTGTTATCTTGGATGCTATGAGAATCAAAGCGATTTTTATTGTTGTTATGTCAGCGCATCCAGCATTTGCTGCAAATGTGGATGAGGGTGAAAAATGGTTTCAGGCCCATGTCGCTCCGATCCTGCAGCAGCATTGTTTTGAGTGTCACAATAGCACGGACAAAAAAGGTGACTTTTCATTACAAACGCTTCATGAACTATCCGATAGTGGATTTGTCGTAGAGGGCGATCCTCAGGCCAGCCACCTTCTTCAGGTACTGAAGCCCGCCGACGGTAAACGAGCGGCTATGCCTAAAGATAATCCGCCGCTGGATGCGGCTGAATTGGCGGCGATTGAAAAGTGGATTCAACTAGGGGCACCCTGGCCGGTCGGGTTGGTTCTCGAGCAACCCGTCGTCAGCGATAAGGATTGGTGGTCGTGGAATCCGCTGCTGCGACCGGACGTTCCCCGGGATGCCAACCCATTTGCAGAGGTTTTCCCGATCCGCACGACCGTGGATCAGTTTATCTTACAAAAGCTACTGGAGAACAAGCTAACCCCGTCTGCTCCCGCGGGTCGCCGGGATTTGATACGCAGGGTGACTTATGATCTCACAGGACTGCCACCCTCCCCATCGGAGGTTGCTCGTTTTGTCATCGACGACGATCCGCTGGCCTATGACAAATTGATTGACCGGCTTCTGGCATCCCCGGCCTATGGAGAACATTGGGGCCGGCACTGGCTGGACGTCGTGAAATATGCGGATACCTGTGGGTACGATAAAGACAAACTACGACCGCATGCCTGGCCCTACCGGGATTATGTCATACGCAGTTTTAATGCAGATAAACCGTATGGTCAGTTTACACGGGAACAAATCGCGGGTGACAAACTGTATCCCAACACGGCAGACGGCATCTTAGGCCTGGGATTCATTGCTGCGGGACCCTGGGATTTTATTGGGCATGCGGAAGTAGCCGAACAGAAGCTGGATGGACAGATTGCAAGAAATATTGACCGTGACGAAATGGTGACCAACACCATGAACACCTTTGCCAGCACGACGATTCAGTGTGCTCGCTGCCACAACCATAAGTTTGATGCGGTTAGCCAGCAACATTATTATAATTTGCAGTCTGTTTTTGCGGCGGTGGACAAAGCGAACCGGATGTATGATCTGGACCCGGCAGTCGAACGGAAAAAAGTGGCGCTGGAGCAGAAAATCGTGTCTGTCACGAAAGCCATAAGTGATTTGCAAGCCCAGCGTCAAAATGCCGCCGGCGAGGCGTATCGAACTGCCCGGGATAATCAAAAGAAATGGGAACCTGCGATCAAACGCCTGACGCGACCTGTGGAATATGGATTTCACAGTAAAATTTCAAAATCGGCGAATACAACGGAATGGGTACAAGTCGACCTGGGAAGCTCTCTGGCCGTATCGAAAATCCGTCTTTATCCGGCGAGCGATGATTTCGGAGGGATTGGAGATGGGTTTGGTTTCCCAGTGCGATTCCGTATTTCGATATCTTCCGACCCTGAGTTTAAAACGGCTACGGTGGTGTTTGATCAAACCGCGGCGGATTTTTCCAACCCGAAACTGGCATTTGTTGAAACCACCTTTGCCGACGGTCATGCACGCTATGTGCGGATCACAGCGACTCGTCTTGCAAAACGAGCAAATGATTACATCATGGTGTTGTCCGAAATAGCGGTGATGGACAAAACCAATACCAATTTGGCACAAGGGAAGGCAGTTACGGCATCCAGTTCGATCGAAGCGCCGGATCGGTGGGGGAAAAAGAATGCGACGGATGGACTGTGGCCAACGCCAGCGGATATTGACGGTGCTCAAAAATGGCTAGTGGCCGGTCAGGCGGCGCAGGTACTCTGGAACAAAGCGTTTACGGCACAGCAGCAACAGCGACAAGAAGCATTGCGAGCTGAGTTATCAGCAGCTCAAACGGAGCTGGAATCACAACCTGCCGGCGCGTTGGTCTACGCTGCGGCTACTCACTTTGAGACCCTGGCGAATTTTAAGCCAACGATGGGCACGCCCAGGGAAATACGCGTATTGGGTCGCGGGGATATACTTCGTCCCGGCGCGGTGGCAACGCCGGGAACCATACCCGTACTCTCAAACACGGGTGAATTTGAATTACCGACGGATCACGATGAAGCGGATCGGCGAGTTGCACTTGCCCAATGGTTAACCCGTCCGGACCAGCCGCTGACCTGGCGCAGTATTGTCAATCGGATTTGGCAGCATCATTTTGGCCGGGGAATTGTTAATACCCCAAACGATTTTGGGCGAATGGGGCAACCGCCCACCCACCCGGAACTTCTTGACTGGCTGGCAGTGGAATTCAGAGATCAGGGTCAATCGATCAAGGCATTGCATCGAATGATCGTGCAGAGCAGTGTTTATCGCCAGTCGTCGCACCATCACCCGGCGAATTACGAACGGGATGACAGCAATCAATTTTTATGGCGGATGAATCGCCGTCGTTTGACAGCGGAAGAAATTCGGGACTCCATTCTTTTCACAAGTGGACGCCTGAATCAACGCATGGGGGGTCCCGGATTTTATCTGTTTGTGCTGGAACATCCACAACATTCTCCTCATTATGAATACCACAAACACGATCCTGCAGATCCCCAGTCGCATCGACGCAGTGTTTATCGATTTGTTGTACGCAGTCAGCCCGACCCGTTTATGACCATCCTGGATTGCGCGGACTCTTCCCAAAGCACCCCGGTTCGGGATGAAACACTAACATCGATTCAGGCGTTGGCGTTGTTAAACAATAAGTTTAATTTAGCCATGGCAGAGTTTTTCAAGGCGGATTTGTCAGCACAGAATGTACCGCTGGCTTCCCAGGTGGATCGGGCCTTCCGTCGGGTGACGGGACGAGTTCCGACAGCAGAAGAACACGCCGAACTGGTTGGTTACGCGCAAGAACATGGAATCACCAATCTCTGCCGCCTCCTGTACAATTTTAATGAGTTCATTTATCTGGACTAAGTGAAAGTAGTCGATAGTCGACATGATGTATCCCCATTCAACAAGTTCGAATTTGTCCCGACGGGATTTTCTCTGGCAATCCGGTGGTGGATTGGGCGGAATTGCGCTGGCATCGATGTTGGGTGAAGAATCGCTCAGGGCCGATGGAGCGTTAGACGGTGTATTGCATCATCCGGCCAAAGCAAAACGGGTGATTCAGTTGTTTATGTCGGGAGCGGCCAGCCATATCGATTTGTGGGACCACAAGCCCTGGCTGGAAAAACATCATGGTGAAGAGGCGGATTTCGGAGAAAAAATAGAGCTTTTCCAAAGCGGATTTGGGCCCTGGGCAAAATCCTATTTCCCGTTCCGTCCCTACGGCGAGTCAGGCAAGCATTTAAGTGATGCGGTTAAGCCGCTCGGTGAGGTTGTTGATGAAATGGCCTTCATTCACAACATGACGGGTACCACCGGTGTTCACAGTCAGGCGACGTTCCTTCAGGCGACGGGCTTTCAGGACCCGGGGTTTCCAGGCATGGGTTGCTGGGTCAGTTACGGGTTGGGCAGTATGAATGATAATCTGCCAACGTTTGTTGTCCTGCCGGATCACCGCGGCTATGCATCCAATGGCCCGAAAAACTGGGGTTCCGCGTTCTTGCCGGCGCATTCGCAGGGAACCACGGTTTTTCCCCAACGAGAGAACCCTGTTGAAAATCTGTTACCCCAGGCCTCCTACGTGACCGACCGTAGTGAACAAGCGGGTGCGGCACTGCTGAACCGGTTTAATCGACAGTACAACCGGCAGCGCCCGGGAGATTCAAGGCTGGATGCCCGGATTCGCAGCTATGAACTTGCTGCTAAAATGCAACTCAGTGCCCCGGAGGCGATGGACCTATCAAAAGAACCGGCTCATATCCTGAATATGTACGGCCTTCAAAATGCGGGCACAACGTATGGAGCAGAGATTAATGTGCCCGAAGAAGCAGAATATTTTGGTCGCAAATGTCTGATTGCGCGACGACTGCTCGAGCGGGGTGTGCGGTTTGTGCAAATTTGGTCAGGCAACGATAACGGATTCCCGCGGCGGAACTGGGACAGCCATGAAGACGTAAAGCGTGATCATGGACCACTGGCCGGGGGCATGGCCGTAGGAACCGCCGCCCTGATCAAAGACCTTAAACAACGTGGGTTGCTGGAGGACACCATTATTTTATGGACAACCGAATTTGGAAGAATGCCCAGCAGCCAAAGTAAAACGGGTCGCGATCATAATCCGTTTACCTTTACGAACTGGCTTTGTGGCGGTGGAATCAAAGGGGGAGTTACCGCAGGCGAATCGGATGAGCAGGGATTCAAGCCACAGGATCGCGACCATCCCACACGCGTCTACGACGTCCATGCGACAATGTTACACCTACTGGGAATCGATCATCAGCGACTGACGGTTAGGAACAACGGCATCGATCGGCGACTCACCGATGTGCATGGACATGTGCTGCGAGAGCTCCTTGCCTGAAAATGACCCGATGGCGTTCTTCAGAAATATTGAATCAAATGATGGAATTCAGGCGGTTGGCGGATTAGGATAATCTCTACAAGGATATCTTTTAGACAACCCTTTCTCACGGAGTTAGAACGTTGAGTTTTCACAAAACCATTTTGTTATTAGCTGTAATCACACTTCTTACAAACCCATTGTTTGCTGGCGAATTGAACGTGCCCCCTAAGGGCTGGACGGCTTTGTTCAACGGGAAAGATACGACGGGGTGGTATGGCTGGAAAACCCAAAACCCCGAAGAGCTTTGGGCAAAATCTGCCGATGAACAGGCTGCCTATAAAGCGGAAAGCCGAAAGGATATTGATCAGCATTGGTCCGTCGAAGATGGGGAACTGATCAATGATGGCCATGGCCTGTATCTAACGACGGAGCAGGAATTCAGCGCTTATGAACTTATGATCGATTATAAGACGGTTGCCCGGGCGGATAGCGGCATTTATCTGAAGGCCGTTCCGCAGGTCCAGATTTGGGACTCAACGGATCCGGCTAAATTCAATATTGGCGGAGATAAAGGTTCCGGTGGTTTGTGGAATAACAGCAAAGGCGCGCCGGGAAAAGACCCGCTGGTACTTGCTGACAAACCATTTGGCGAGTGGAACAGCTTTAAAATCCGTCAAATCGGAGCCCGGACTTCCGTATGGATGAATGGAAAACTGGTTGTTGATAATGCCATTATGGAAAACTACTTTGACCGTAAACGCCCATTGTTTCACCATGGACCCATTCAATTACAGACGCATGGTGGCGAAATTCGCTGGAGAAATATTTTTGTACGAGAAATTGGTGCCGAAGAAGCGGCGAGTATCCTGCGGGAATCGTCGTCTGCAGAGGGGTTTGAGTCCGTCTTTGACGGGAAAAGCCTAGACGGCTGGGCCGGGGCTGTGGACAACTATGAAATTGTCGACGGAGCGATCCAGTGCCTGAAAGGAAAAGGGGGCAACCTGTTTACGGAAAAGATCTACAAAGATTTTGTAGCCCGACTGGAAATCAAAACACCGCCCGGCGGAAATAATGGCCTGGCGATTCGCTATCCGGGGTCAGGAAACCCCGCCTATCAGGGGATGACAGAACTACAGGTTCTGGACACGGGGTATCCGGGTAAATTAGCTCCCTATCAATATCATGGCTCGGCTTATGGAATGGTACCCGCGGCTCAGGGATACTTGCATCCGGCAGGCCAATGGAATTATCAGGTTGTTACGGTGAAAGGTTCGACCATCAAAGTTGAACTGAATGGTTCCGTCATTCTTGATACGGATCTGGCAAAGATTACCAACGAAGGCATTCGGAAAAAGCATCCCGGCATGACGAGAACCGAAGGCCATTTTGGTTTTGCCGGTCACAATGATGCGGTTCAATTCCGTAATATTGAAATCAAAGAGCTAAAGTAGCTCGGCGGATCGGGTAATCACGATAGAGAGGTGGATCATGAAAAGCATTGTCGTTTTCTCCTGCGCGCTAATTTTCAGTTGTGCAGGAATGCTCCAGGGCCAATTGGAGGTTTATCCGGATGGGGAGACACCCGCGGATCGTCGATTAGGCGAATTGCGGCACCTGAACAACTACTTTCCTTTTGAGGTTCCTAAAACTCTGGAGAGCTGGAAAGAACGTCAGGAGCAGTTGCGAGTTCGATTGTTGGTAGCCAATGGAATTTGGCCGTTGCCGCAGCGAACCCCGCTCAATGCGAAGGTCTTTGGACGAGTAGAGCGGGATGGGTTTACCGTTGAAAAGGTTTACTTTGAAAGCTATCCCGGGCACTTTGTGACTGGCTTGCTGTTTCGCCCGACCAGGACAGGTAAACATCCGGCGGTGTTGTCACCCCACGGCCATGGAGGCCGGATGATGGATCTGGGTGACAAGATTCACGATTTAATCAAGAGTGGTGACGAAAAGCATGCTGCGTCAGGGCGGTTTCCAAAACTGGCTCGTTGTGCACAACTCGCAAGAATGGGATGTGTGACGCTGATCTTCGATATGGAAGGCTATGCGGATGCCGTACAAATTCCTATGCCGGTGTCGCATCGTCTTACGGATCGCCGGCCGGATCTGGAAAGTAGCGAGCGATGGGGTTTCTTTTCGGCGCAGGCCGAAATGCGACTGCAGAGTGTCATGGGAGTGCAAACATGGAACTCGATTCGCGCACTTGATTTCCTGGAATCACTGCCGGATGTGGATCGAAAACGGATTGGCATTACCGGGGGTAGCGGGGGAGGCACGCAAACGATTCTGCTGGGTGCCATTGATTCACGTCCCGTTGTCTCCTTTCCTCAGGGGATGGTTTCCACCGCAATGCAGGGTGGATGTACATGTGAGAATTGCAGTTTGTTGCGAGTGGATACCGGTAATGTGGAATTGGCCGGGTTGTTTGCACCCCGACCTATGGCGATGACCGGAGCGAATGACTGGACAAAAGAAATTCAAACCAAGGGATATCCTGAGCTACAACAGCTCTACGGGCTTTATGGAAAACAGGAAGATGTCTTTTGCGTTTCTTTTCTCCACTTTCCACATAACTATAACTATGTGACGCGTCAGGTCATGTACCACTGGTTTAATAAGCATCTGGAATTAGGGCTTAAGGAACCAATTATTGAGGATGATTACAAACTCTTAACCACGGCAGAAACAACGATCTGGGATGATCAGCATCCGCAGCCGGAATCCGGGGTGGAACACGAGGTCAAGCTGCTTGCCAGCATCGATCGCGTTTCTCAACAACAGATCTCCCGGCTGGTAAATACAGCCGAGGATCCGGTCAAAACCGTGCAGCACATTGTGGGAGGTGCGATCAGGTCGATTGTGATCCGCGGTCTGCCGGATGCCGGCGTGGTTCAAGGAGAAAAGGTTGGCGAGGTAGAACATGCGGATTTTCTGGAGTTTACTCAAATTTTGCGACATACTTCTGCCGGCGAGGAATTACCCGCGATCTCTTTCTATCCCGTCGCCACGGACTGGAATGGAACCGTCATCCTGTGGGTGGATGGAAAAGGGAAAGCCGGCATGTACAGTGAAGATGGAAAACCAAATAAAACCATCGCCCGTGCGCTCGCTGATGGCATTGCGGTCATTGGGATCGACATGCTTTATCAGGGGGAATTTCTAGCGAAAGGCCAGACATTAGAAACACAGCGAAAGGCAACCACCACGAACCGGCAAGTGCCGGCATATACGTTTGCTTACAATCACACGCTGTTTGCCCAGCGAGTGCATGATGTGATGTCGCTGATTTCGTTTGTGGCGCATGACGAGCATGGACCGGAAAAGATCATTTTGGTGGGAACGGGCGGGGCGGGGCCGGTTGCCGCGACTGCGGGTGCGATTGCCGGAGACGTAGTCCAGTTGGCGATTATTGACACCGAAGGCTTTCGCTTTCAGTCCATTACGTCTTATCTGGACCCTCAGTTTTTTCCCGGTGCGATCAAGTACGGTGATTTACCGGCGATCTTAGCTTTGAATGCCCCGCGTCCACTGGTGCTCATTGGCGAAGAGACGGTACCGGGTAAGACGAAGTTTCTTTATGGCAAAGCGGGACTGCAGGTTCAGCTGTCAAAATCAATCATGGAAGCACTAGCGGGGTCTTAATTATCAATGGAGAATTCAATGGAACCTTTGACTCGTCGACAATTACTGGCAAGTGCAGCTTCCGTAGGCAGTGCACTGGCCGTCAGCCAAACCACCAGCGGACAAGAGGTAGATGAAGTGAAGCAGCCCGTCCCCCGAGTAGCAAAAAAAGGCAATATCAAACACTCCGTCGTGAATTGGTGCTTTAGTCAATATTGGAAAGCAAACGAGCTAATCTCCATTGCCAAACAGCTTGGTCTTTCCAGCGTGGAGTTGATTTCACCGCAACACTTTCCTGAAATCAAAAAGCAGGGTTTGGAGTGTGCCATCGCCTCAGTAAATATTGGCGGCCCCCCTTTTATGAAAGGCTATAACAATCCGAAATATCATGAATTGGTGATTGATGCGACCAAGAAGTCCATCGATGCATGCCATGAATTTGGATTTAAGAAAGTGATTGCATTTACAGGATTTGCCGAAGGCCTGAGCAAGGAAGAGGGAGCGGCCAATTGCATTAAAGGGTTCAAAAAAGTAGTGGGCTATGCTGAAAAACGAGGGGTTACGATTTGTCTGGAACATCTTAATACACGGGATGATACGCACCCGATGAAAGGCCATCCGGGCTATCAGGGTGATGATGTCGATTATTGCGTGGACATTATCAAGGCCGTCGGTTCAGAAAACCTAAAACTACTGTTTGATATCTATCATGTCTCCATCATGAATGGTGATATTGTCCGGCGGATTCATCAGCATGCCGATGTGATTGGCCACATTCATACCGCAGGAAATCCCGGGCGGGGGGAATTAAATGATGATCAGGAAATACATTACCCGGCGTGCATGCAGGCACTGGTGGAGACGGGGTATGAGGGTTATGTGGGTCATGAGTTTATTCCGACCGGGGATCCGCTTCAAGGCCTGATAGAAGCGGTTCGTTGGTGCGATGTTTAGGGATTCTAAACGCCAGCATTAAGCTTCCTCATAAATCCCGGTATGTATGTTGTTCTCAGCAGGCTATAATATAGGCATCATGTTTTCCCGCCTGTCTTTGTTCACGCTTGCTATCCTCCAGGCAAGTACCGTTTTGACACATGCAGCTGCGCCCGACGTAGTTACATACGAAAAGGATGTACGCCCCATCCTTAAAGCGCACTGTTTTCATTGTCATGGCGAATCAGCAGAATTGTCCGGTGAACTGGATTTGCGTCTGACCCGACTGATGATTCGAGGGGGAGAATCAGGGCCGGCCATTACGGCAGGCAAGCCCGCTGAAAGCTTGATGGTTGAGTATTTGACCGACGGTTTAATGCCACCGGAAGAGGTTGAAAACCGGCCAACCGATCGTCAAATTGAAACCATTATCCAGTGGATTGCACAGGGTGCACCGACGGAGCAAGCCGAGCCGGAATCGCTGGGGAACGGGTTTTATATTTCCGAACAGGAACGTTCCTTTTGGTCCTTCCGGCCGATCGTGCGTCCTTCCCTTCCCAAAATTTCTCAAACCACGGTCGTAGAAAACGGGATTGATTTTTTTATAGCCGCAAAGCTCGAAGATCATGATTTAACCTTTTCTCCGGCAGCGGAAGACTCTGTGCTGATCCGCCGGGTCTATCTGGATTTGCTTGGGTTGCCTCCGACGCCCGCTGCTCTACGAACCTATACCCCGGAAAAGCAACCCGATGTTTATGACAAGCTCGTAGATCAACTTCTGGCGAGCCCCGCTTACGGACAGCGATGGGGACGCCATTGGCTGGATGCCGCCGGATATGCCGACTCCGAGGGCTATACGGATGCCGATGCCGAGCGACCATGGGCATTCAAGTATCGGGACTATGTTATTGACAGTTTTAACCGCGACAAACCCTACGACCAATTTATTGTGGAGCAACTTGCGGGCGATGAACTTTTGGAAAAAGAGTTTGTTAATTTGAGTCAACGGGAACGCGAACCGTTGATCGCAACCGGATTTTTACGCAATGCGCCGGATGGAACGGGATCAGGGGCAGCTACCGACGTGGCCCGCAATGCCGTTGTCAGTGAGACCATTAAACTGGTGACTTCATCGCTGGTTGGCCTTACCGTTGGATGTGCCCAGTGTCACCATCACCGGTATGATCCTATCTCGCAGGAAGACTACTATCGTCTACGGGCAATTTTCGAGCCGGCATATAACTGGAAAGCCTGGCGAACACCCGCACAGCGGCAGATAACGTTGTATACCGATGCGGATCGGGCTCGGAAAGCGGAAGTCGAGGCGAAGGTTAAAGTGATCGCTGCCGAACGGGCCACGAAACAGCAGGAATATATCACGGCTACATTTGAAAAAGAGATTGCAAAACTACCCGCGGAAATTCGCGAAGATGTTCGCGGAGCGCATGATGTGAACGAGAAGGACCGCACGGAGGATCAAAAAGCACTGATTAAGAAATACCCCAGCACCGTAGTGACCCCAGGAAATCTATATTTGTTTGATTCCAAAGCGGCAGAGGATCTTAAAACGTATGACGAGCGTCAGGCGACACTACGTAAAACCATTCCTGTCGAGGAATTCGTCCGCTGTTTAACCGAACCCGCGGAGCAGGCACCGCCTCCAACATTTGTTTTCTCCCGAGGGAATCTGAGTTCTCCGTTGCAAGAAGTCCAGCCCAGTGAGATCACCGTGTTGGCTTTGGCCGACAAAACGGAGTTTTCCAGCCGTGGTGATCATTTGCCGACGACGGGCAGACGTTTAAGCTATGCAAGATGGCTTACGTCCGATGACCATCCGTTGTTGGCACGTGTGATCGTAAACCGGCTCTGGATGCATCATTTTGGTATGGGGATTGTGGATACTCCCGGTGACTTTGGATATTTGGGTGGCCGACCTTCGCATCCACAACTACTGGATTGGTTAGCCGCAGAATTAATTGCCAATGACTGGAGCCTGAAACATATTCAGCGGCTGATTTTAACTTCAGCGACGTATCGGCAGTCGTCGACACGGCATGATCATGGAAATGCGATTGACCGGCAAAAACGGCTGTTATGGTCGATGCCCGTACGCCGCATGGAAACAGAGATCATTCGCGACTCCATTCTGGCCACGTCCGGGATGCTGAATCAGCAGGCTCAGGGACCTGCGGTACCTGTCATGGCCGATCGCAGTGGTCAGTGGGTTATTGGCAAAGAAAATCTGAATGCGGGTCGCCCCGGTGCAGTGATCGACATGCAAGGCCAACAGCATCGCCGGAGTATCTATATTCAGGTTCGTCGTAGCCGACCTCTGGCTGTGCTGGAGCCGTTTGATTTACCCACGCTGTCGCCTAACTGCAATCGTCGATCCAATTCCACCGTTGCTCCGCAATCTCTACAGTTGTTAAACAGTCAGTTTGTTACCGAACAGTCACGATTGTTTGCTGATCGCCTGATGCAATCGGCTTCGACCATGGAGGAACGGATACAGCTGGGCTGGACACTTGCCTACGGTTCAGTCATTCAAAGGGACGAGCTGGTCGCCGCAACTCAATTTGTCGGAGAAGCGGAAGCAACGCTTCAGCAGGATTATAAAACGAAAGGGCTCAAAGAGGATCCGCTGCGGGACGCCCTTGCGCTGTTTTGTCACGCTTTAATCAGCAGCAACCGGTTTATTTATATAGAGTAAGGTTATGAACGATTTTCAACGTAGCCATCGACGGCATTTTTTATCCAGCGGTGCATGGGGCCTTAGCAGTTTGGCCTTAGCCATGCTAACGCAACGTGAACAACTCCACGCGAATCCCAAGAAGCCGGATTTTACTCAACCTTCCTACGACACATCCCCTAAAGCGCCCATGCGTCCCCATCGAGCTCGGGCAATGATCTCTTTGTGGATGCAGGGTGGTCCCAGTCAGGTTGATTTGTTTGACCGGAAACCTGAATTGGAACGACTCAATGGCGAGACGTTTCCAGGGGAAGTGAAATATGATAATGCCGCTCAGGCGAGCTCCAAAGTACTGGCCAGTCCATGGAAGTGGCGAAACTATGGCAAATGCGGAATGGAACTTTCCGAACTGATTCCACACATGGGATCGATCGCGGATGACATTACATTAATTCGATCGATGCACACGGGTGTGAATAATCATGGCCAGAGCATTCGAGCGCTGAACACGGGTACGATCACCGAGATGCAGCCCACTCTGGGAAGCTGGCTTACCTATGGGCTTGGTGCAGAAACCGATAGCCTTCCGGCGTACATGGCACTGATCGATCCCGGACAATTGCCCGTGGACGGTGTGGCCAATTGGAATAATGGCTATCTGCCATCGATTTTTCAGGGAACGGTGGTGCGACCGACCGAACCTCGCATTCTTAATTTAACTCCTCCGGCACGATTAGTAGGTAAGCCACAACGGCAGTTGTTGAAGTATCTGGAACAACTCAACCAAAAGCACCTGACAGTGAAACCGGGTGAACTGGATTATCAGGCGCGGATCAAAATGTTTCAGCTCGCCGCCCGCATGCAAACGTCCGCTGTGGAAGCGATGGATCTGAGTCAGGAAACAGCAGAAACAAAAAAACACTATGGAATGGATGATCCGGCAACTCAGGACTTTGGGGCACGGTGCCTCATTGCCAGACGACTCATTGAACGTGGCGTGAGGTTTGTTCAGGTCTTTACACAGAACCAGTTTTGGGACCATCACGGTCGAATTCGGACAAGCTTGCCGGCGGCCTGCAAGAAAGTGGATCAACCTTCGGCTGCGCTGGTTACGGATCTCAAACGCCGAGGAATGCTGGATGAGACCATCGTGCACTGGGGTGGGGAAATGGGCCGGCTGCCGGTGATCCAAAATGATACGGGTGACAGCAATGTGGGCCGGGATCATAATACCAAGGGATTTAGTATGTGGGTGGCCGGCGGAGGATTTAAGGCGGGGCATGTACATGGCATGACAGATGAATTCTCCCATCAGGCGGTGGATCAGATCGTCAATCACTATGACTACCATCACACACTCATGCATTTGTTCGGATTGGATCATCAACAACTCGCATTTGAACACAATGGACAAGAGCGAAAGTTGATTGAAACGGACAAAAGCCGTCTCGTAACCGAGCTATTGGCGTAATAAAGAATGTCCAAAGGGAGTGGGGAAAAATAAAATTCTAGGTGAAATAAGTGGGGATTCCCCCCAACCGAGGTGGTTTGGCAATTTTGCGGTCGGTTCACGGGGTCTCAAACGCCGATTCTTCTAGTGTCCGTTTTTATCCTTTGATATTATTAGATTGTTCCTTTAAGTGATCCAAAAAGGTAATTACACGAAAGTTGTTGGATATGGTGACTCAGCATCACGCAGACCGTTATTGCGACGGAGTGAACCGGCGAAGTTTTCTTCAGATTGGTGCTTTAGGCGGATTAGGGCTTTCCCTTTCAAGCTATCTTCGCCGCACCGCCAATGCCGCTGAAAAGTCGCCGACAAATTGTATTTTGATTTGGACACGAGGCGGGACGAGTCACCATGATACGTTAGATCCCAAGCCGAACGCGCCGACGAGTGTCCGTGGTGAATATAGTGTGATTGATACGGCCATTCCGGGAGTTAAATTTACTGAGATCTGTCCGAACATGGCTAAACACGCAGATAAATTTTCTGTTCTGCGAGGCTGGAATCCCCGTAACGGAAGTCATGGCACAGCAGACCAGTATGTGATGAGTGGCCGGAAGTTTAATCAGGCCGTTTCCTATCCGACTTTTGGCAGTGTCATCAGTCACTTCCATGGCTTTCGCACAGCGATGCCTCCCTTTGTTCAACTGGGTACGAATGTTGACCGAAGATTTGGCGGAGGGAGTTCGGGTATTTTAGGCCTGGAGCACATGCCATTTGAAATTGATGCGGATCCCAATGCGGATAAATTCAGCGTTCGCGACATTACGCCACCGGACGGAGTTTCTTTTGAGCGGATCGATCGTCGTAAGAGTGCCCTGTCACGGTTTGATGCTTTGCAACGTGGAGCCGGCCTTCAACAGTCAGCGTTTTCGGTGCTGGATGAACACTATGAAGCCGCGTTGAATATGATTACGGCTCCGGAAACGAAGCAGGCGTTCGATCTGGAAAAGGAAGATGAAAAGCTACGTGAGGCTTATGGTAAGAATCGATTTGGGCAAAGCTGCTTGCTGTCACGCCGTTTAATGGAAGCCGGTGTCAGGTTTGTGACGGTCACGGATGGTGGCTGGGACACACATACGAATAACTTTACGGGATTGAAGAGTCGCGTTCCGCCGGTGGATCAGGCCTTACCCCAGTTACTGATGGATCTTCAGGATCGCGGGATGTTGGATACAACGCTGGTTTGTTGGTTTACTGATTTTGGCCGCACACCAAAAATCAACTCTGCCAGCGGGCGGGATCATTGGGCCAGTACTGGCTTTGCCGTGATGGCCGGTGCCGGGGTGCCGGGTGGGCTGGTCCTGGGTGCAACCGATGCCGAAGGCGGGTATGTATCGAAAGATGAGTATTTCACAGAAGATATTGCAACGACGGTATATAGCAAGCTGGGCCTGCCAACAGATTTGATAGCCCATGCACCCGATGGTCGTCCGGTACGACTTATTGAGGGGCGTTTGATTAGAGAGTGGATGTAATTATTGGATCAAGGTCATGTTGAAAATCCAGGGACAACCGATAAGCCATTGTGACGGCGTAAGCCGACGCGAATTCCTGACTGCAGGAAGTACGGGGATGGTCGGTTTGTCGCTTGCGGGTCTGTTCCAATTGGAATCCCTTGCGGGAATCGGTTCTTCCAACAAGGCGATCGTGAACATTCATCTGGACGGGGGCCCCCCGCAGATGGATACCATTGATTTAAAACCTGAAGGTCCGCGGGAAACGCGGGGAGAATTCCTGCCTACGTCGACTTCGGTGGCTGGCATTCAGATTAGTGAATTGTTGCCACAGATGGCCGCTCAGCTGGAAGATTTTGCATTGATACGCAGCCTGGTCGGTTCCGCGGGTCGCCACGATGCCTTTCAGTGTCAATCCGGATTTGCAACTGGTGATAAGGCCAGTCTGGGTGGATACCCTGCTATGGGTTGTGCGTTAAATAAACTACTGGGCAAGGTGACCGATCCCGCTCCCACTTTTGTTGATTTGATGCAGGGCCGTCCTTTAGTTCGTAACAGCGCCCGGCCCGGATTTCTTGGGCCGTCGTTTAAACCGTTTCGCCCGGACTTGTCCGGACTGTTCAGCCGCCCGCTGGAAACGGGGATGGAAGGCGAGCTTGCCCGACTGGGCGCTAACCATACAACAAGCCTTGCACTGAATGCAGCGATTAGCGCAGATCGTCTTTCGGATCGTAATACCCTGCTCGGCAGCCTTGATTCTTTACGGCGCGAAGTGGATGGCAGTGGCATGATGGATGCGATGGATCGTTTTACGCAACAGGCAACGGGCATTTTGTTGTCAGGGACCTTTGCGGATGCCCTGGATCTCTCCAAGGAAGATCCGCAGGTTGTTGAACGTTATATGCCCCAACATGAGATTTCCAACTCGCGGTTTGCGACTGCAGATGAACCCAAAGCCGCTCTGAAATTATTAATGACGCGGCGTTTGATTGAAGCAGGAGTGCGTTGTGTGAGTGTGACGTTTAGTGATTTTGATACGCACAGTGACAACTTCAACCGCATGAAGTATACGCTGCCTATTGTGGATCATGCCATCGTGACATTTGTGAATGATCTGAAAGACCGGGGGATGCTGGACGATGTGTCCATTGTCTTGTGGGGTGAATTTGGACGTACTCCGAAAATTAATGAGAAAGCAGGCCGCGATCACTGGCCCCGTGTAAGCCCGGCGATTATGGTGGGCGGTAAAATGCGCGGCGGGCAGGTGATTGGGGCTACCGACCGGTCCGCGGGTGAGGCGGTCAATCGCCCCGTTACCTATCAGGACGTGTTGTTCACGCTATATCATAATTTAGGGATCAGTGCGGATCGGGTGACACTGGATGACCCGACAGGCCGGCCGACCTATTTGCTGGAACACGGAAC
>JAYZPA010000084.1:0-9381 GCA_036150515.1 Planctomycetota bacterium | reverse complement strand
AGCTATTGGAATTTGTGTTAAGAGAGATTACGGACGAGAATGGCGGGTTCAATTCAGCGAATGATTCGGATAGTGAACGGATCGAAGGGAAGTACTATCGTTGGTCTCGCGATGAAGTCAAAGAACTGCTAAGTGCGGAAGAATATGAATTGCTGGCGGATGTTTATAGTGTCACAGGGGCCCCTAACTTTGAAGAACATTTCTACGCATTATCAATGAGTAAAACGCGGGCAGAGTTCACTACGCAGCGGGCGGTTACCATCGAGCAGTTAGAGCAAGAACTAATGCCGATTCGCCAAAAATTACTTGCCGAACGTAATAAGCGTATCAGACCGTTGTTGGATAATAAGATTCTAGCTAGCTGGAATGGACTGATGATTCGTGGGTTTGCCGATGCAGGTCGGCTGTTGGATAATCCAAAGTACATTGAAGCTGCCGAAAAAGCTGCTGATTTTATTGTCACGAATATGCGTAATGATGAGGGTCAATTGCTTCATAGCTACAATCGGGGAGAAGCGCGGTTTAATGCTTATCTGGTCGATTATGCCTATCTGGTGGAAGGTCTGTTGTCGCTCCATAGGGCGACCGGTGAGAAAAAGTGGCTGATGTTGGCGGAGGAGTTCACTCAATCGCAGATTGATCGATACTGGGATGACCGTCATGGTGGTTTCTTCTTTACTTCGAGTGACCATGAATCACTGATTGCACGGGCCAAGAACCCTGTTGACAGTGTGCGGCCGTCGGGCAACAGCGTGTCGGCAGCCAACCTGTTGTATCTCTATTCTAAATTAGGCAATCCCGAGTATTTAAGATATGCTCAAAAGACAGTCGACAGCGTATCCGGGATGCTCTCCTCTTCTCCCGGCGCGGCACCCAGAACCGTTATGGTTTTGGGTGATTTGCTGGATTTGGGTACACCCTGATACGGCGATCCATCACACGAGCTCAAGTGTCACTCTGGCGATAAGTTCTACTAAACAGAAAGTACAGGGGGAGACTGCATAGCAGGAAAGCGCCACTGAAAAGAATGATGATCAGGTCATTCATTCCCACGAGTATCAGGAAAACTGCATTGGCCAACAATGAAATGGCCGGAACAATAGGATATCCGGGAATTTTATAGGGTCGTTCCATATCCGGATATTTTCTGCGTAATACAAAAATAGAAGCCACCGTTAGAACGATAAAGATGGTGGAACTAAAAACAGCAATGCCGGTTAGGTATTCAAAAATACTGGTTGCCGCAGATCCCCGGGGAAGCGGAGCGTCGCCGCCCGACTCCTGACTCTGAAACATAACATAGGCGGAAACCACCAGCATGACGACAGCCGTGACACAACCCTGACCGATGATCGCGACATGGGGTGTTTTGAAGCGAGGGTGGATGCGTGCAAAGGACGGGATGAACATCTCATCGCGTGCCATGGCAAACAGGACCCTGGGGGGAGTCAATAATCCGGTATTTAAAGCACTGAAAACACTCACCAGGATGATACTGCTTAGCAGACCTTTGCCGAATTTTGCCAGATTCGGACCGATAGGCTCCAGATAAGCGCCCAGAGCTTCCTGAGGAACCTGTCGTAGATCGTCATGTTCAATGTCGACCATTTGTTCCAGAGATAAGATGCCGTGAAATGAGATGTTCACCAATACATAAATGACAAACAGGACGACCGCCCCGCCGACAAGTGCCCAGGACAGGTTTTTTTGGGGATCTTTGATTTCTTCAGCAATCCCTGTCACCATCCAGCCGCCGGAATATGCCCACATGACATTGAGCATGACCAGGGTAAACATCATGAGCATGGTGGAGGGCGTTTCGACACTGGTAAAACTAGTCGTATAGTTGGAACTGTCAAAAGAGGGTGTATCGATAAACAGAACCAAGAAGGGCAAGCACGCAATCAGGACCAGAAATCCGACTTTGATAATGGTGGTGATATTCTGAACTAATCCACCCCAAAAGACTCCGACGCAATTCACCATCGTCAGCAAAGTGATGAGCCCCAGGGCGATCATAATCATTTCAGGGTTTGAAAACTCTTTTCCAATGAGCGTGCTGAGATTCATCACAAAGAAGATCGCCAACGCTGAATTGGCCGAAGATTGAAAGAATACAGATTCATTCCAGCCTGCTAGAAAAGCAGGGATACGACCATACGCTTTGCGAATGTAAACGTAAGTGCCTCCGGCTTTGGGCATCATCAGCGCAAGTTCAGCAAGACAAACACCACCAATCACGGTGATGACGCCGCCGACAAACCAGGCAAGCATAATCAGTCCGACCGACTGTCCGACCAGTGCATTGGCACCGGGTTTAGCAAAAATCCCTGAACCAATGACAGCGCCGACTACCATAGCCATGGCGGACCACTTTCCCAGCGCTTTCGCAAGTGTTGGCGGATCTGGATCCGATCCATTGAAGTCAGGGAGGCGGGCAGACATGATAATATTTCAATTCAGAAAGAGATTTTGAACATGGCCTGTTTATAACAAATCACGAATCTCGTCAGGGAAATCATGTTTCTGAGAATGAATCTTTTTTTCCAGATGATCCACTCGGTCAGAGAGTTCTTCGATTTTCTTTTTTCCATCAATCACAACATCGTCAAGATCGACCACTGTCTTCTCTAGATGGCTGAACAACGTATCCAGATTCGTTGCTCGTTGTTCAAGCTTTTTCCGGTGAGGAGATGTTTCAGACATGGCATGTCAAGTCCGTGCTATGAGTAGGGAAAGCCTGCCGAGACTCTACAAAAAACCATGAAATCCGGCAAGGTGATCTTACTTTTATAATTGCAACAGGTCACGGATCTGGTTGTATACCACAGTGTGGTTTTGAATGATCTGTTGTGCAATTAAGGTAGCCAACATCGTGGCGATGGCGATCATGGAAATGGCATAGGGATTGGTTGGCACCCGTATTTTCACTAATTCATCTGCTAATGCACGCTGTAATTTCAGCCAACTTGACGGGCTTTGATCCTGACCGATGGATGTGATCTGACAACTACGCATGAAACTACGAGCGTCCAGACTCAGTTGGATCCCCAAATTAGGGAGTTCGACATTGTCCCCAGCCCAGCGTGCATCCGGGTCGAGTTCGGCAACGAGTCGTCCCAAAATCGTCTTCAGTTGTTCGGCGGAAAGATTGTAAATGATCAAACGTGGGCGTATAGAAAAGCTAATAAGCAAAACTATAAAAATATATAATGCTGCCATTAACAGCCACGTCCAGCTACCAAATAGAGATAATGTATGCTGCGGGACAAATAGGTTGATCGGACCGATCATAATCAGCCCGGCCAACGCGATGGATAAGGAAAATAGGTCTCTTGTACCCGTTGTGATCAATGGCCGTCGTAGAGCATTCAACAAGCCCATGAACAGTAAATAGACTGCCAAAGGTCCCAGAGCAATGCAGATATGTGCAGGTGCCATAAACAGGCTCCATCCAATTTGACGAAAAGGTGAACTTCAATTCTAGTGAACAAAGACGATTTAACCAATTAAATAACTGTGGATTTACAGCATTAGGGTTCCCAGAAGGCAGGAATCTACACAGGAGTGAATTTCGGTGGTAAACTTGAAGGTTACCCCTGACTGCATTTTCTGTTTAATAAAGCGAGTGTCAAAGTGGGGAGTTACGCAGCGGAAATCAAGCCGAGAACAATGGCAAAACCCGTGGTAACCCGGCGATTTACCAACTGCCCTTAGTTATTTCATTTTCATTAAAAAGACAGAAAGTACGAACGTTGAATTCATCAGATATCGAATTACTATCGATTAATACTATCCGTACACTCTCGATGGATGCGGTACAGGCAGCCAACAGCGGCCATCCCGGAACGCCGATGGCTCTGGCACCGGTTACTTATGTACTATGGAATGAGTTTTTGAGATTTGATCCGGCCAATCCGGACTTACCGTCGCGTGATCGATTTGTACTGTCCTGTGGCCATGCTTCGATGCTTCTCTACTCGATTTTACATTTAGCAGGTGTCCAGCAACAGTCGTCCGACCAGGCGGTTGGTCAGCAACCTGCGATTTCACTGGACGCCATTCGTAACTTTCGCCAATTAGGCAGTCCCTGTGCCGGTCATCCCGAGCATGGAGAGGCGGCGGGGATTGAAATGACAACGGGGCCTTTGGGTCAGGGTGTCGCAACGAGTGTCGGCATGGCCGTTGCAGGTAAGTGGTTTGCGGCAAACTATGATCGGGATGCGCAGTCCCTGTTTGGTTTTGACACGTATGTGGTTTGCAGTGATGGTGATTTAATGGAGGGTATCGGTTGTGAGGCGGCTTCGCTGGCAGGTCATCTTCAGCTCTCTAATCTGTGCTGGATTTACGATGACAACAATATCACGATCGAAGGGGAATGCGATTTAGCCTACAGTGAAGATGTCGCCGCCAAGTATCGTAGCCTGGGATGGAAAACGATCACGGTGCAGGACGCCAACGATTTACCGGCCATCCGCGCGGCATTGACTGAATTCAAGCAGACAACAGATCAACCGACGTTGATCATTTTGAAGAGTGTGATTGGGTACGGTTCGCCTAACAAAGCGAATTCGCATGCGGCTCATGGTGCTCCGTTGGGCGTCGATGAGATTGCGTTGACCAAGGAGGCTTACGGCTGGCCCAACGATCCACCGTTCCATGTTCCGGCAGAAGTTCCTGCCCATTTCCAACAAGGGATTGGTCAGCGTGGTCAAATGCTCACGGAGAAGTGGAACGCGGATTTTGAGGCTTATGCGACAGCCCATCGGTCTGAAGCCACGGAACTTGAACAGATTTTTTCCGGTGGTTTACCTGATGATTGGGAAGCGGGGCTTCTGCCGTTTGAAGCGGATGAAAAGGGTCTTGCCACGAGGGTGTCCTCCGGGCAGATCCTCAATGCCGTAGCAGAAAAACATCCATGGTTACTTGGTGGTTCGGCTGATTTGGCTCCTTCAACGATGACAACGTTGACATTTTCCGGAGCGGGAGATTTTAGTGCTGAAAACCCCGCTGGCCGTAATTTTCACTTTGGTATTCGCGAGCATGCGATGGCAGCACTCAGCAACGGCATGTCCTTGTGCGGCTTACGTGCTTATTGTGCAACCTTCTTTATTTTTACGGATTATCTGCGACCCGCAATGCGGTTAAGTAGTATTATGCGGCAGGGTGTGATCTATATCATGACGCATGATTCCATCGGATTAGGTGAGGATGGCCCCACCCATCAGCCTATTTCGCAATTGGCAGCGTGCCGAGCCCTTCCTGAGCTGTTGGTTTTTCGGCCTGCCGATGCTAACGAAGTGGTTGAATCCTACCGGTCACTGCTTCAGCGGGGGCAACAACCATCGATGCTTGTGCTTACTCGACAGGCTCTGCCGACATTGTGTCGCGAACAGTACGCTGCCGCTACGGGTGTCGCTCAGGGTGCCTACATTTTGAGCGATAGTGATGATGCTCCACAGGTGTTATTGTTAGCCAGCGGCAGCGAAGTTGGAATCTGCCTGGACGCACAGCAGACGTTGGCCGATGAAGGAATTGCTGCTCGTGTGGTAAGCATGCCCTGCTGGGAATTGTTTGATGAACAGGATGCTGCTTATCGTCATGAAGTTCTACCACCTGATGTATCCGCGCGAGTTGCAGTGGAAGCGGGATTGCGCATGGGTTGGGATCGTTATATTGGTGCGGATGGGCAATTTGTGGGGATGGATGGGTTCGGTGCCTCGGCTCCTACCAGTGAATTATTCGAACACTTTGGAATTACGGCCAGTCAGGTTGTTCAGGCAGCAAAAACAGCGATGGCTGGTAAATAGAACGAAGGGATCGTTTTGCCGTTTCATAGAAATGCAATACAAAATTACCTGTTGACCAGAGTACGTTGTGGGCTAGATTGAAAGTTAGCAAGATCAACGTTTTGGTCCTTATTTCTGATTTTTTTCAAAAGGCTGATAAATATGAACGTCGTGCCATTAGGCGACAAAGTCGTAGTGAAACGAGTTGCCGCAGAAGCGGTTACAGCGGGAGGAATTGTCCTTCCGGATTCTGCACAGGAAAAACCCCAGCAAGGCCGAGTGCTCTCGATTGGTGATGGAATCCTGCTGGCAGACGGTACGCGGCAGGCTCCGGAAGTTTCGGAGGGAGATCGTATCCTGTTTGAGTCCTATGGAGGGACTGAAATTCAGGTTGCTGATGAAGATTTGTTGATTATGTCGGTTAACAGTATCATTGCAATCCTCGACTAAAATACAGACGCCATGTTGGCAAAGTATCTTGTTGGCGTGTGTCTCATAAAGGATGTCGTCTCTGTCAACTTTGCCTATAATGAATGGTGATATGTACCGATACGAGCGGATGGGCTCTAGGAGCATGGGTTACGCATGACGCTTTAAGTCGTTTCTGCACAATGGATGGTTGAATTTTTATATTGATGAGGACCTCAAACAATGTCGAATCGATTATCTAAAATGGTGGTGATTCTGACTGTGGGAATGATATGGGGAGTCGCCGGTGGCAGTCAGATTCTGAATGCTCAGACGGCTAAACCCAAGTTGCTCAGTGCCCGCAACAGTCATCAGATAGAATTGATCACATCACGTGCTGTCGAGTATTTACGGAGTACGGGGCAGGCAGAGGATGGATCGTTCTCTGGTGAGTCGGGACCTGGTGTCACGTCGATCGTGACCTTGGCGTTGTTGCGAAATGGCCGCTCTGCTGAGGATCCGATGGTACAAAAAGCGCTCCATTATGTAGTTAGCTTTGTTCGTCCTGACGGAGGAATTTATCAAACGGGAACCGTTTATCGGAATTATGAAACCTGTTTGGCCATTCTGTGTTTGGTCGAGGCGAATGAAAAAGGTCGCTATGACGGATTGATTGATCGTGCGACGGCGTTTGTAAAACAGATCCAAGTGGGTAGCGACGGAGCGATTGAGCGCAATGCGACGGAATTTGGTGGTTCCGGGTATGGTAAACATAAGCGACCGGATTTGAGTAATACGACGTACTTGATTGATGCCTTGCGGGCGTCCGGTGCATCGGCGGACGATGAAGCCATCCAACGCGCTTTGATTTTTGTATCGCGGTCTCAAAATTTAGAGTCCGAACACAATACGACGGAGTTCGCGACGAAGATCAACGACGGTGGTTTCTACTACACGCCTGCGGCAGGGGGCACGAGTCAGGCAGGGCAGACTTCCAATGGGGGATTACGAAGTTATGCTTCGATGACCTATGCCGGATTAAAAAGTATGATTTACGCCGGCGTGGACAAAGATGACCAGCGTGTCCGGGCGGCGGTGACGTGGATAAAAAAACACTATGATCTGGCTGAGAATCCCGGCATGGGTTCAGCCGGACATTATTACTATTTACACACGTTTGCCAAGACACTGCATGCGTTGGGTGTCGAGGAAATTGAAAGCGAACGGGGGCAGGTTCACCATTGGCGCAGTGAATTGATTTCGGAATTAGGACGCCGGCAGAGACGAAATGGATCCTGGTTCAATCATCGAAATCCACGCTGGCTTGAGGGTGATGAAAATCTGGTTACCGGCTATTCGTTACTGGCGTTATCCTATTGCCGCGACCGTTAAGGGCGCGGCCTGATAGAGATTTTTCAATACGGGTTGCTCGTTTTATGGTGAGATATATCACTCGTTACGGAGTCACACAGAGGTTGGGCGGTTTAAGTTTGCGCAGTGGTGGCCAACAGAACGGTGGTACAGTGTCATGAATGGAATATCGAATCCACTGTTTCAATTACTGGACCGGGATGATCGTTATCAGCCCGAAGCGTACGAGTTTGTACGTGCGGCATTAGCCTATGCTCACGATGTGATGGAGTTAGGACAACTTGCTCCGGAACAGCTTGCAGCGCTTACTCAGGACGATGAGATCCCGGCAGAGGCCCATTTGACGGGGCAAGAACTTTGTGAGGCCATTCGGCAATTCAGTTTGTTACAGTTTGGTTTTATGGCAAAAACCGTGATGAATAGTTGGGGAATTCACAAAACGATGGATTATGGTGAAATTGTATATAACATGATCGATGCTGGAATGATGAAGCAATCACAGACCGACTCAAAGACAGATTTCGAAGATGTCTATGATTTTAAAACGGCATTTGTGAAAGGATATGAGATCCAGATAGCAGGTGACTGTGAGATCTAGTGTTCAGGAATTCAGCTTGTGAGCAAATCTTCCCCGGTTAACGACAGGGATCAAGCGGATGATGAAAGTTATGTGCAGCCGCTGCGCCCTAACAAATACCTGTTGCGATTGACGGTGGCGCTGTTGGTTGCGTGGAGTGGATTTCTGATCTGGATCGTAACAACGTCGTAGCTGAATTAGGTTGAAGGAAACAGTCTGAATGGGTCATCCGCAGGGAATAGAAAAACGGCTCGTAGAAATATTTTTCCACGAGCCGTTGAGTTTGTCGTAATTCTTGTAACGGCGACTTACTGTGACGAGAGAGAGTCAGTTTTCTCCGTTGCCGCAGCACGAAGTTTTGCCCGTTGAGTGGCAATTTGTGCATATCGCATTCCCATGGCAACTTGATTGGGGTGGAAATATCGCTCACTGGTTCCGTTGAGGTGGGTAATCCCGATTTTCTGGACCAGTTCCTGCCAGGACATATCGTCTGAAAAGTGCCATGCGGCTGCCTGCGCGGACATTTGATCCAGTTTGCCGCTGCCGAGCATACGACATAATTCGATCACGCCTTCGTTTCGCGTGAAATTCTCGATGGGGATGATATCGTACTTGACACGTGGATTGGGCTCTTTTTTTCCATGTTCCAGGCAGACGGTAGCCACTTTGATTTTACGAACACGGCCGGGCTCAATATTCTGGAATCCGCCCATGCCGCCGCCACCCATGCCCATGCCGCCCATGCCGCCGCCGCCCATGCCCATGCCGCCGCCACCCATGCCCATGCCGCCGCCCATACCTTGCTGGCCGCCCATACCGCCGCCGCCGCCCATGCCCATGCCGCCGCCGCCCATGCCCATGCCGCCGCCACCCATGCCCATGCCGCCACCACCCATGCCGAATTGGCCAAGAATGGGAACTCCAGCAAAGGCATCAGGCATTTTGACCTGAATCTTACGATTGGTACGGTTTTTCATGATGATATTCGCCGACTTACTGCTGCGTGGGATGAACATGACATCAATCAAGCCAGCTTTTTTAGCCGCGAAGAAATCAACCGTTTCGCGATCCAGCGACTCAAAGGCTCTTTTGCCCGAGTTACGGTTAGATGCGCTGATGGTAAACGGCAAGGCAACAGCATTTGCTGCAATACCAAACAGGGCTACGCGACGAGTGAATTGGGCCTTAAACATGTTTCGAATTCTCCGTTTCCTAGGCTATTTTTCTGCCAAGTGT
>JAYZPA010000083.1:0-8852 GCA_036150515.1 Planctomycetota bacterium | reverse complement strand
ACCGGAAGAGGTTGAGCCGGAAGAGGTTGAGCCGGAAGAGGTTGAGCCGGAAGAGGTTGAGCCGGAAGAGGTTGAGCCGGAAGAGTTAGCCAGTGAATCAACGGAAGACATTGACGAATTACTACCGCCGGAGTTTCAAATTGATGAGGCGTTGCTTGAATCGAGCATAGCAGGGAGGCGTAGTATCTCAGCAGTAGAAGATGCCGGGATGATGGTTAACGTCCGGGTGTCCGACGAGCCCCGGACGGTGGGCCAAGGCGTCAACAAACGTGAGTTGACGAGTCGCAGTGCGGAAGAAAAAGCTCAATTCAAGCGGAATAAGAATGTCATACTTTGGACGGTCAGCATCCTGATCATTGTCTTGACGATGATCATCATGTTGCTGCTATTCTAGCCTCGACTAATCCCCATGAAGAAGCTGAATGTTTGCCTTACATCGGTATCGGCTTTATTGACGGGGAATCCGAAATCAAGTGCAAAGGGAGCTTGTGACATAAAGGGGATTGCGATTCGAAGCCCCGCTCCAACAACAACTCGGAAATCATCACTGCTCATAGAGAAATCTTCTTCGACAGTCCCAAAGTCGGTAAAAACAACACCCTTGAGCATGTCATCTGCGGTAAAAGGGAACATGTATTGTACGGATCCGAGAAATCTCATATGGCCACCGACCTGTACGCCACCGAGCACCGGTGAAGCTCCGCGATATCGGAAACCACGAATTGTTTGATATCCGCCAGCGAAATAATGTTCATAGATTGGTGTATTGTCACCGGAGACATTCAGTTGCAGATTCCACGAAAAGACATGTCGCCCTGACCCATCGGCACGTTCACGAATGAGATGATATTTACGATATTCAACGGAGCCACGAGGGTAATCAAAGTCGCCGACGACCTGTTCAAAATTTGTTGAAAAATAGTGTCCCTCGGTTGCGAGAAACGGCGTATCACGCGTATCGTGATTGAGTCCTACCCGAAACCCAACGAGCGAGTTGTTGCCGAGGACCTCATCAAGATCCTGAACGCCGATGGTGCTGGGATCCGTTACTTCGACCTGTTCGACTCGGATGGCGGCATTTACGGAGAGGTCGGGTGTAAGTCGATATCCGAAAGCGAATCGGCCACCGACTCGATTTTCATCCCAATCCTGATAGATTCGATCGAATAGAAAGGCACTTGTATTAAAACTGATATTCGTATCATTGAAATAGGGGTCGGAGTATTGCAGCATGTAGCGATCCCAGTATTGACCGGGCATGGCTTCGAGTCGAAATCCCTGTCCTCCTCCGCGGAAAGCGCGTCCTTCGACAAAGTCATCCCAGTTTCTGGGAACGGCCTGATAATCGAAATTGCGTTCATCGATAACAATATTTCCGGTAACACCCGCATCGGAATTAACTCCGGCTCCGAACACAAATCGTCCGGTTTGACCTTCTTCCACGAAGACATCAAAGGGAACGGAATTCAGGTTTGAATTTGGGTCAAATAAGGGGGAAACGGATTCATCATTCGGTGCGAGCGGTCCTATTTGAGTGGAAACGGGAGTTACTTGATCATCAACTCTCAAGACGCGTGCCGGGTTGGCGAGAACAACAAAATCATTGGTTCGTGGTTGGATTGTGTCGTTACTGGATGGAAGCGGATCATTGGTTTGGGGATTTTGACCTCGTATTACGACGGCATCACCGGATGGTCTCTCATGATCAGTTGTGGATGTTTTCAAGTTACTTTGTCGCAATGTATTGGTGCCCGCATCGTCAAATACAGGGACGGTATTGTAGGAATCGTCCTGGTTGGTCGCTGGTGTCGGTGTGCTATTAGACGCGGGTAAATCAGAGTTGGATTTAGATTGAGAATCCTGATGCTGCTCCAGCACTCCCTCATGGAGTGTTGTTGGTGTCAAGGAAGAACAGCCGAACAATGAGACAATCGCCACAATTGGACAGCAAATCCAACCGCGAAGGGCCAATTTTGAGGAACGGAATGATTGCATATGCAGGCCTATTTATTTTCCGGCAGGGTAACGAAGAGGAAAGGCAGAAGTACGATTTGCCGGATTGTAGATTTGCAAGGGACTACGAGGACTTTGTCCGCGGAAAGATTCGCTGGCAGGATGTTCAGACGGTGTGGTATTGGAAGTTTCGCGTGTTTGTATTTCATCGGACCGAATGACAATTGAGGGGGGCGTTCCTCTTGTTGCATCAGCATTGAAGAGGCTACTGAAGCGTAATCGTCGTTCACTGGCCTGAACTTCCTGATCATTGGCAAGATCCCCGGGAATCAAAGACAGGCGATTTAGAACAACCGAGTTTTTGGTATGGGGAGCAATACCGGAGATATGGGCATCAATCCGTCCGACGGTGAACTGTTCCCCTTCATCGATCTGAAAAATAATATCTAACTCTCCGGGTGTTTCTTTGAAGCGTATATCGGGTGTAATAGTCGAATAGATATATCCCAGTTTCCCGTAGACGTCATTTAGAGATTCCAGGACTTTCCTTAGATCTCCTTGATGAAAGTAGTCTCCGTTATTGATCGTCACCAGCGGGTTCAGGACAGAAGCGTTGACACGTTGATTTCCTTGAACTGAAACAGAATTGATTTTGTACCGAACACCTTCGTTAATGATAAAGCGTAGCGTAACCCAATGTCCTGTCTGGTCATATTCGATTTGGCGTCCGGCGGTTGCCTGAAAGTACCCCAGATTTCGATAGTAACTGATGAGTTTTTCAATATCCGCATCCACCGCGGCGGGGATGAAATCGCCACCATAGATCCAGTTGGTTAATTTGTCTTTGGCTTGAAGCAGTGTTTTTAAGCGAGCATCGGTGGCGAGACGTGGATCATTACCGACGACTTCGATGAGTTTTATTTTTTCCCGTGGTCCTTCATCGATATAAAAGACAACATTCCGTTGGTTGGGTTTATTTCCTTCGAGGATGGTGACATGAGCCTTAGGAAAACCTTTTTCATGGTACAACTCTTCAATTTTCCGTTTTGCATCTTCGATCGTAAAAATATCCAGTGCGTCACCGCCATGGAGATTTGTCTGTTTTGTCAGTTTATTATCGAGGAACATGCGGTTTCCGATATATCGTACGGTCCCGATGGTGGGTCTCTCAAACACTTCAAAAGTAAGATGCAGTCCTTGCCGGGAGGTTTGGGTCAATAATCGGACATCTCGAATCAGGCCTGTGCGGTACAGACGGCGGACATCTTCTTTAATGATGGCTGAGTCAAATGAGCGATTAATGCGAGTTTGAATAGAGCTATACAGTTTTTGATCTGTCAGGAATCGATTTCCTTTGAATTCGATGGATGCAACGGGTTTCCCATCAAATTGCTCGTGGTTATTCGAAGACGATGATTCAGGTGAAAAACTTTGAGCCGGTTCGGCCGTACCTGGCGTACCTGGCTGGCGGCGAAGACTACTGGCAGTCGGTGGTCGGACACGACCATTTTCAAAGATACCGCTGGCTGTTTGGACTGAGTTTGCAGGTGCTGGTACGGTTTGTGCCAGTGCTGTCGAAACAAACAAGACAAACACACTCAGAAAAATCAGAGGGGATAATCTTAAAAAGTACATCAACGTGGAGCGATTCATACAGGTCATTTCCTGATTCAGGTAAAACGGGCTGGTATCCTTTTTACCGATCAACATATCAAGAGTGCTGTCTAGATAGTTATTCACATTCCGACCACTGACGGGCGAGGCTATAAAGCAGCAAACATCGGGAAAACGTACCTAAAAACCGTAGATGGAGCAAGATGAATTTTTGGCTGTAGGTATCAGGGCAGCGGCAGCAAAAGAGGGAGATTCCCGTAAGAATAATGAGCAGTGAAGGGACTCGTAATCAGAAGGGTTCATTTGACGAAGTTGCATTATACTGGTCGAAAGCCTCGAGTCGTTCGGGGGCTTTATCGACAAATCGCGTATAATCTTTTTGCCAAAGCATTTCTATTTCACCGGTGGGACCATTTCGTTGTTTGGCAATGATAATGTCTGCCAGTCCGGCGTATTGTTCGGCATCTTCACCATGTTGATAATATTCTTCACGGTGAATGAACATCACGACATCCGCATCCTGTTCGATAGCTCCGGATTCCCGCAGGTGGCTTAGTTTTGGGCGATGGTCTCCCGTCCCTTCGGTTTGCCGGTTCAATTGCGATAGGCAGAGTACAGGCACAGCCAGGTCACGCGCAAGCCCTTTCAGACGGCGGGCCATTTTTGCAACCTGTTCCTGCCTTGGATCACGTGGATTGTCTTCCTGAATGAGTTGGAGATAGTCGACAACGACGAGCCCCAATTTGCCTTCGCGTCGCCGGATACGGCGGGCGGAGGCAGCGATTTCGCTAACCGTACGCGTGGGTGAGTCATCGATATACAAGGGGGTCTGGCTCAATTCCCCGGCTTTATCGATAAGTTGTTTACGTTCTTCGTTATTGATGGTTCCGTTTCGTAATCTCTGTCCGTTGACTTTGGCAGCGCTACAGAGCAGTCGATCACAAAGTTCGAGTTTGGACATCTCAAGGCTGACAAACAGTACAGGTTGTTTACCGAGGACGCTAACATTTTCAACGATATTCATGGCCAGTGCGGTTTTCCCCATGCTGGGTCGTGCGGCGAGGATCACGAGTTCATTTGCATGCAGTCCTCCGGTGATACGATCCAGATCATGGAAGTGTGTTTGCACGGCATCGTCGACATACGTACTGCTCATCCTCGCTTCCATGCGATCCATGGCTTCATGCAGGATATCGTTCAGTGGTGATACCGTATTATTTCCACGATCGTCGACAATGCCGAAAATCTTTTGTTCTGCCTGGCTTAGCAAGTTGCGTGAATCACCACTTTGGTCATAGGCATCTTTTAATACTTCGGTGGTTACATCGATCAGGGAACGATAGGTCGATTTTTCCCGAACGATATCGGCATAATATACTGCGTGTGCCGCATTCGGCACCGCTTTGCCGATCTCCGCCAGAAACGCGGCTCCACCGATTACTTCATAATGCCCCTGACTTTTGAGCCGATCAACCAACAGCATAGCGTCGATTTTTTGACCGTCGTCATGCATGCTTTTCATGGTTTCATAGAGCTTTTGATGCGCTTCATCATAGAAATCCGCTGTCCGGATCTTTAACAGGACTTCGTCAAGCACATCAGGCATCAGCAGGATACTGCCGAGTACCCCCTGTTCAGCATTCAGATCATAAGGCGGTTGACGTTCCAGGATATCGGCGGCATTTGTGAACTTGCCAAGGGATTGTTGTTGGGGAGCCATTGCCATGAAACGGTCATTCAGAAAAGGGTTTGGGCTGACTCAATAGATGAGCAGTGTGATCATTGTAACGTGCCACAGAGTCAATTCCAGTAGTTTAACCGTCGGTGTTGTTAAAAAAAGCCCGGCCGGGTTAACGGACGGGCTTTGACTTGTTTGAAACTAAATGATGCCTGACGTTGTCGTCACTTAGTACTCATTCTGCTGAGGGGGGGACGACCCAAACTTTTAAGTCAACATCGTCGATATCCTGATGTAGATGTACTTTGACAGTGAACAGGCCATGTTCCTTGATTTGACCGTCGAGAATGATATTTTCATTATTGACCTTATATTCACTTCCGCGTAAGTGATTAACGATATCACTGATCCCAACGCTCCCATACAGGATCCCGTCTTCATTGGCTTTGGACTCGATCGTCACACTGTCTTCGGAGATTTTTTCAGCAATTTCACGTAACCCCGCCAATCTTGATTCAGCCTGTGCGCGGATCTTAGCACGATGCTTTTCAACCATTCGTTTATGATGTTCTGATGCAATGGTGCCCATTCCATGTGGAATTAGGTAGTTCAATGCAAAGCCGGGTTTTACTTCCACAATATCACCAGCGTGGCCCAGGTGATCGACCGATTGAATTAACAGCAGTTCGATCCCGCCATTGGGACCTTTAGGAAGTCGTTTAAACGATCGTTTTGATTCAGGGCTTCTGGGCATTTTGAAAGTCACTTAAAAAAAGGGTCACGAGTGATTAAAGGAGGAGGTAATTGTTACACGCCATCAAAATCCGAGCGAAATTCCCTAAAAGGGAATATCGTCATCCACAGGAGGAGGTGTTGGTGGTGCATTATGAAAACCTTCATCCTGTTGATTTGCCGCGGGTGTTTGTTGAGCCGGTTGAGATTGACTGGCTTGGTTATAGTTTCCACCGCCGCTTCCTCCTCGGTTTTCGCCACGAGGCAGCATCTGCATTCGCTCTCCGGTTACTCTCAGTTTACTGCGTTTTTGTCCTGTTTGTTTATCATCCCATGTATCGAATTTGAGCCGACCTTCGATCAGGACTCCCGAGCCTTTCCCAAGGTATTCGTTACAAACTTCTGCAGTGCGGCCCCACAGAGTGATATCGACAAACGTCGTTTCTTCCTGCCATTGTCCATTGGCATCCTTTCGTCGGTCATTTACGGCGAGTCCGATTTCAGTAACGGCCGTACCTCCAGACGTATAGTTTAATTCGACATCCCTCGTGAGATTCCCCATAAGGATTACTTTGTTAAAACTAGCCATGATTTAAAACACTCCTTTGCAGCCTGCTTTACTTATTCACTCTGGAAAACCAACGAATTGTCTATTAGGGTCGGCAACCGCTGTCGGGTGCCTCGCCATTGGCGGCAATGTATCAAAGCAGAAAGGGAAAGGCAAACAGCCTGTCCAGCTGCCGAATCTGATTTATGCTTCTGCGGTGGTCTCTTCGGTAACCTCTTCGGTTGTTTCTTTCGATTCCGATGTTGTCTGTTCACTTGTCTCGTTGGCAACGACGGATGTTTTTGCACCGAGAGCATGAGCGACCATCGGGTCGACCAGTCGGGAATCGAGTTTCAGTGTTAAACTTCGTAGAACGTTGTCATTGAGTTTAAAGGCACGTTCCAGCTCAACCAGACGATTCCCCTCAATTCGGATGTAGGTTAGCCAGTAGGTCCCCTTACGATGTCCGTTGACGGGATAGGCAAGCTTCTGTTCATTCCACAGTCGTGAAACCAGGATTTCTCCGCCAAATTTCGTAACTATTCCATCGATCGACTCCTGCACCCCACTGGGATCCCGGGCATATCGATTGGAATCGAGGATGTGCATGCATTCGTAAACGTTTGAAGCCAATTCAATTCTCCTCATAAAATCAATAATAATCTTGTTCTAATGGTTATTCGTTGTATTGTATTTGTTCATGCAAAAGGTTGCGTCATGCTCGACCCAGTCGGCAATCGCATCGCCTGCCCGTTCAACAGCCTGTTGCACAACTACCTGTTCGTCGGAGGTAAATTTTCCTAATACATAATCAGCGGTGTCCCACCGCGGGGGAGGTTGACCGATTCCAATCCGCAATCGGGGAATCTCCTGACTTCCCAGTTGTTGAAGGATATCCTTCAATCCTTTTTGGCCTCCCGCCGAGCCCTTTGCCCGAAAGCGAAGAGTGCCCAACGGCAGGTTTATATCATCGCACACAATGACGATATCGTCATGTGGTAAATCGTAAAAATCGCTAGCTGGCCTTACGCTGTTTCCACTGGCATTCATGTAAGTCAGCGGACTCAACAATAGACTTTTTGTTGTATTTATCTGTGCCTGAACAATTTCTCCATTAAACCTGGCCTGAGGAGGTCCTTGACCGTGTCGGTTCGCAAGCAACGCCAGCACCTGCCAGCCAATGTTGTGACGAGTGGCCTGGTATTGTTTTCCAGGGTTTCCCAATCCAACAATTAATTTCATAGTTGATAGGTTCGCTATGGACTATCACGGTTTGGTTTGTATCAGGGGTGCTTGCAAAAGTGCTGAAAACAAAGACAGTAGCCCCGTCTAAGCCAATGGCCTTACTCGTCGCCTCCCGCCTCTTCGTCACTTGGTGCCGGTTCGTCATTGTCACTGTCTGCAGCCTCATCCACGTCATCCTGATCTTCTGCCCCGATCAATTCCGGTTCACCTTCGCCATCTTCATCGATTTCTCCGTCGACCGGTTCTTCGACAATAACAATCTCGGTACACGTCGCAACGACGGTTTCGGGAGAATCGATCGGCTTGACATCAGGCGGCAATTCAAGGTCGGCAATCGTCAGAGCGCCATTTAGTTCCAACTCAGATATGTTGAGTTCAAGTTCACTGGGAATATTCATCACAGGGCAAAGTATTTGAATTCTTCGTAACGTGCGGTTTACCCGTCCACCCTGTGCGACTCCTGCAGCGACACCCTTGACAACAATGACGACCGTGACTTCAACGGTTTCATCTTCATGGACGCGTGTTAAATCCAAATGGGTGACCGTGGACCCGAGTGCATCCCATTGAACGGCTTTGATTAGTGCATTCTCAGTAACCGCTCCTTCAAGTTTGACAAGTTTTTCCCGCTTTTGGACCACGGACTGGACTTGTACTGAGGGCACCGAGAGGCTGATGGTCTCTTTTTCATGTCCGTATAAAATTACAGGGATGTCACCCGCTCGACGCAGACGCCGTGCATTGGCACTACCGGTTAATTCACGTAAATTGGTTTGAAACAATTCCGCCATGGAATTCTTCCTTCTTTTGCAATGGAACCCGCTCCGTCTGTGCCGCACATTTTCTTGCCTAAGATAAACGAGGGGCTGAGGGGATCAGGAGGTGTGTAAAAAATCGCATCATTCCCGAGAAAAGATGCCGTAAACAGGACCAGATTCTGAACCTAGCTCAGCGTATTTTCTACTGGGAAACCACTTATTTTGCCATAAAGGTGGAGCATTACAAGGCCTAATGGGCAATTGAGGGGAGTGCTGGCTGATTTTTTATAGGATCGGTGGAATCCTTGAAAACGATAAAACCTGA
>JAYZPA010000082.1:0-5955 GCA_036150515.1 Planctomycetota bacterium | reverse complement strand
CAGCCACCCGGTGGTGGCGGCGGCAATCAACCCCCAGGCGGTGGTGGCGGTAATCAACCACCAGGCGGTGGTGGCGGGAATCAACCACCCGGTGGCGGCGGCGGTGGTGGTGGTAATCAACCACCAGGTGGCGGCGGCGGTAATCAGCCCCCCGGTGGCGGCGGCGGTAATCAACCCCCCGGTGGCGGTGGAGGCGGTGGCAATCAACCCCCAGGTGGCGGCGGCGGTGGCAATCAACCCCCCGGTGGCGGCGGCGGTGGTGGCGGTAATCAACCCCCCGGTGGCGGCGGCGGTGGTGGCAATCAACCACCAGGTGGCGGCGGCGGTGGCGGCAATCAACCACCCGGCGGCGGCGGTGGTGGAGGTAATCAGCCACCAGGCGGCGGCGGTAATCAACCACCAGGCGGTGGTGGAGGTGGTGGCAATCAACCCCCAGGTGGCGGCGGTGGTGGCGGTAATCAACCCCCCGGCGGTGGCGGCGGTGGTGGCGGCAATCAACCACCAGGCGGTGGCGGAGGTGGTGGCAATCAACCACCCGGTGGCGGAGGAGGCGGTAATCAGCCCGGTCCTCCCCCTGGTGGTGGTGGTGGAAACGTTAATCCCGGTCCTCCCGGTGGTGGCGGAAACCAGCCTCCCGGTGGTGGAAATGAAAATGAACCTGGGCCACCAGCTGGTGGCGGCGGTAATCAACCCCCAGGCGGCGGCGGTAATCAACCCCCAGGCGGCGGTGGAAATCAGCCCCCAGGCGGCGGTGGTACGCAACCACCTGGTACTGCAGGTGGCTTTCGACCGCCTGACCTTGCACCGGGCTTTCCACGATTCCGCATACACCTTTTCACCGGTAGGTTGGAAAGATCTCCTCTAAGATCAGACCGATAGAGAAGATCGTTTCTAGTGGACCGGATAGCAAACGTTCGAGCGGTCTTTTACCAAAGGCCGCTCTTTTTTTCTGTAAGGTGGAATGACCACGATTGTCTTTATGATTATTCAGGAACCGCAGAAACCCATTTAACCCCAGTTAGCCAGTAGTTGTGTGAGCCAGATAATAAAACCGACCACACACCATGCACCAACAAATCCACCCAGTCCCAATACCGTAGGACGAGGAATCTCCAGATCGGGCAGATCAATCAGTTTGCCTTTTTCAGCAGGAAGCGGATTTTCAGGCAAAGTACAAGGTGTTTTAACTTCTTCACCCGGACGTACAGGTGTTCGGATCAAACGGAAGAAATGATCGAGTTTTTCTCTACTGGTTGGTTTGGTAAAAAGGCTAACCACCACTCCTGCAACGGCCCCTGCTGACATGTAGATAAGCATCTGGTACGGTAAACGCATGACGGCATTGACCACTTCACCGGCCTCATTCAAAGTCGGATTAAGCATGATTCCGGGAATATTTTCACCGCACCACAGCCGTACTTTATGAGGAAAATAGTCGATTATGCCTCCTACCGGCTGATGGGTTTGTGTCAGATACCAACTCGCTGCGGTTACCAATGTCGATGTCCACACACCCGCTGGAGAGTAACGTCTCCATGTGATTCCAAACCAGAAAGCCACTCCCATAAAAGCGGGCAATGCCTGAACATAACGTCCCAGAACTTGAATAACATCCTGAAACTGCGTCTGCATGAGAAGAGCAAATACCACAATTATCAAACCCGCTATGCGTCCCACCCAGAGGTAGTGCATTGGAGTCTCCTGCGGTTTAAAGAATCGCTTGTATATATTTTCCGTAAACAATCCTGAACCCACCACCATCATCGCATCGCATGTGCTCATAATCGCCGCAAGAAGCGATGCGAAAAGCAGCCCTACAAGCCCCAGGCTGATTGTGGGAAGGATGTCGTGTGCCGCTCTTCCAAACACCTGATCTGCAAAAGCTCCCGGATCCGATTCAAACTGTGCTACATCTTCGGGAGTCATATAATCTGTGCCTGGAGTCAGGTAAATGGCAATGCAGGCCAACCCTGTAAACGTCCAGGCGATCGTACAAAAACGCTTTAGAAAATTGCCAAACGTAAAGCCAAATCGACCCTCGAATTCCGTTTTACCCGCAGAACAAACTCCCATAATGTGCGGTTGCACCACGATTCCAAGAAGCCCGGAGATAGAAAGCATAATCACATAAAACGGGGTAATCAGCTCTCGTCCCATTTTTTGGGCAAGATTTTCACTTAGCGTAAGACTGAGCATATCCGGTCGTTCCCATTCCGTTATGTTGGCCTGCAGGGCTTCAAAGCCCGTCGAAGTCCCTACCACGTCTGCCGCAACACTAAATACGAAAGGGAGTAACAAAAATGAAAAAATAATGGTCAAAATTCCCTGGATAAAATCGGTCACGATTGCAGCAGCTAACCCCCCTGCAGCGCCATATATGATGAACATGACCGTCATGGCATAAATCGCGTAGGATGCTTGCATTCCACCATCTGTCAGGCCTTCGATCATCTGGCCACTCCCGAACAGAGCAGCGCCAATGAAGACAATCGACATCATGATCCCAAAGCAGGAATAGAGGGTCGCGGTAGACGTGTCATAACGGGCTTCAAAAAAATCACTGGTAGTAAGGGCACGCATCCTGCGAAAAGTGGGCGCAATGATCCAGTAAAACGGAGTAGCCCAAAGCCAGAGAAACTGATACCAGATTCCAGCTAATCCAAAACGGAATGAACCGGAGGCTACACTGACAGCCTGCTCACTGGATGTACCAGCACCAAAAGCAAAAAACATCATGAACACCTTGCCAAATCTTCTTCCTCCCATGAAGAAATCTTCCATATTCTTCACACGCCGATAGGACCACGTCCCGATAATTACGATTCCCACAAGGTAAATAGCCAGAACAATCCAATCGACGAGATGTAATCCGTACCACTGCATGGGATTTAAACCTTTCACATGGTATTTGGGCACTGTCTCCAGACAAGGGTGGCAGCAACCACCCGAACATCCAACAATACATCTTCAGAAGGAAGAAAATCGAGAGAACAAATCCTACCGCTCGCGTTGTTATAGAGCAAGGGTTGGATCCAGTCGGTCGATTTGCATATGATGTCCCAATAACGATTTTCAAACCTTATTGCAGTTCAAACGCCTCTCATCTAGAGCCAGCAGCATACTCTCATGAACCCGACAACTTCGTCTTCAGCAATCATCGAACAAAACATTGGTTTTATTGGCGCCGGGAAAATGGCTTCCGCTTTAATCGCAGGATTTTTGCGATCAGATCTGGTATCACCTTCCCAGATATGGGCCAGTGACGTGATACCCGAGACCTTACAGACTCTCAAAGATCAGCACGCGATTCATACCTGTACCGATAACCGGGAAGTCATCGCACAAAGTGATGTGCTTTTCCTGGCTATCAAGCCACAGGTTATGTTCTCAGTTCTGGACACGATTCGGGCAGACGTCAACAAAGACCTCCTTATTGTTTCCATTGCCGCAGGCGTCACTCTGGATCAACTGGCAGAACATCTGGGAGATCATATTCGACTGATTCGAGTCATGCCAAACACACCCTGCCTGGTTGGTGCGAGCGCTTCGGCTTACTGCTCGTCCCCGACAGCGAAACCAGAGGATGAAACGCTGATCGAAACCTTGCTGAAAGCCGTAGGACTGGCAATGCCGACTTCCGAGTCACTCATGGACGCGATTACCGCTTTATCCGGCAGTGGTCCGGCATATGTCAGCATGGTCATAGAATCGTTGAGCGAGGGAGGGGTCCGAATGGGATTACCGCGTCCCATAGCCACTCAACTTGCCATGCAAACCGTGTTCGGAACAGCCAAAATGCTGCTCCAGGAAGAGCTGCACCCGGCAGAACTCAAAGAAATGGTCACAAGTCCGGGAGGCACGACCGCTGCTGGAATTCAGGTTCTGGAACAACACGGCTTACGTGCAGCATTCATCGATGCTGTCGAAGCGGCAACCCACCGTTCTCAAGAGTTGTCTCAGAACAATATTTGACGGGACCACACCGGTCGCTTCGTCCTTGAATCGCTTACTATGTTCGAGCTGTATCCGGGATGAAAAACTATCGTAAATCAATCCTTCCTCTATAATTGACCCGGATTCGATCCACTGCCCCTGAGGGGCGACGCCATCTTGATTGTTAACAGAAGACTCCCTATGAACACCCTCCCAAACCGAACAACACTTACTGGCGAATCGATCCTTGTTCTTGACTTCGGATCACAATACGCACAGTTGATTGCACGTAGGGTTCGTGAGCAGAATGTTTTCTGCGAAATCGTTCGCAACGACATCTCCGCGGACCGAGTTCTCGAATTGAACCCAAAAGGATTAATACTCTCGGGCGGTCCAAGTAGTGTCTATGAATCGCAGGCTCCTCAGTGTGACCCTAAAATCTTTCAACTCGGTCTTCCGGTACTGGGTATCTGCTATGGAATGCAACTCGCCTGCCAGGCGTTAGGTAGTGACATCGATGCGGGTACAGCACGTGAGTACGGCCGTATATCGCTTCATATCAGCCCCGGAACAAATCCTCTGTTTGCGAATATAAGCGAACAAACCACAGTCTGGATGAGCCACGGTGACCAGGTTCTCAATCTTGGCAAAGAGTTCGTATCTCTGGGTACTACTCCAACCTGTCCGTTTGCGGCAGTAAAGCATCAAACGCTTCCTGTCTACGGTCTCCAGTTTCATCCTGAAGTAACGCATACACCGGATGGTTCGACCATACTGCACAATTTCCTCCATCAGGTATGTCAATGCCAGGGAAACTGGAAGATGGATTCCTTTGCAGAAACAACCATCGAAGGCATCAAAGAAAAAGTGGGAAATCGCCGTGTCATCTGCGGACTCTCCGGTGGCGTGGACTCAGCGGTGACCGCGGCACTGCTAGACCGAGCTATCGGTAAGCAGCTTATTTGTATCCTGGTTGACAATGGTCTCCTGAGACAGGGCGAAGTGGAACTGGTAACGGATACTTTCAATCAGCATTTCAAGACCGATCTTCACGTATCGGACGCCGCTGACCGATTCCTTAAAGCGCTGGATTCGGTAGTCGATCCCCAGGAGAAAAGGCGCATTATTGGCCATTCTTTTATTGATGTTTTCCGGGAAGAAGCCGAGCCGTACAGCGACGCTGAATTCCTCGCCCAGGGCACTTTGTATCCCGACGTCATCGAAAGCGGAGCTACTGCTGATGGTCCCGCAGCTACGATCAAACTGCATCACAATGTCGGTGGGCTTCCTGAAGAACTGGGACTGACACTCGTCGAGCCATTGAGAGACTTGTTTAAGGATGAGGTGAGACGGCTTGGATCCCGTCTCGGTTTACCGGATGAAATGATCTGGAGACATCCCTTTCCCGGGCCGGGACTGGCAGTACGATGCCTCGGCGCCGTCACCCGGGATCGGCTGGAGCGATTAAGACTTGCCGATGCGATCGTGGTCGAAGAAATCCGACGTGCCAAACTGTATCGACAGACCTCCCAGGTGTTCGCAGTACTGTTACCGGTACAGAGCGTAGGAGTTATGGGAGATGCGCGTACCTACAGTGAAGTGATTGCTATTCGGGCCGTTGAAACGGAAGATTTTATGACCGCAGACTGGGTCCGATTACCCTATGAAGTGCTCGCGGTGATCTCCTCACGCATTATTAACGAGGTTCCCGACACAAGCCGTGTCGTTTATGACATCAGCTCCAAACCGCCTGCCACCATTGAGTGGGAATAAATCACACGATGTACACGGCAATCTGAAAAAGAGCCGCTTTATAATCGAACGGTTCCGACTCACCGCGCTCGCAGTCGGATAGCAGTCCCTCCCCCTAGTCTGATCCTGAGAAGGAACTATTAAATGCCTCAAAAAGCTAGGGCGTCTTCACCGTGGAATCGTTTTCCGTTATGACCAGAGGTTTCCTCCAGTACACTCCTGACCAGTCAATATTCTTGACCTCTTCTTCAATACCGTGCTCGCGACGGT
>JAYZPA010000081.1:0-8629 GCA_036150515.1 Planctomycetota bacterium | reverse complement strand
GTCGTCAATTAAGATCTTATGTTTTTGCATAATCACCAATGCAGCGTTGTTGTAGATTTTCGAATCACCAACGACGCGCCCCTTTGCACCGGCTGGGACCGGTGTCGTCGTTCGCCAGATCAAAACGGCATTGGTACGCTTAAGCCGCATGACGATTTTCTCCAGATTCTTCACGTATTCCTCCAACGCCACCTGCGGGTGGTTGCCCGCTTTACCGGGTTCAGCTAAATTTTCGCCATTCGGACCCATCCATTTCAAATCGTGTAAACCAAAATTGAAGTGGATTACGTCCCATTTTGATTTTCCGAGCCACGAGTCGATGCCGGTCACGCCTTTGGTCGTCGGCCCACAATTGGTATTGGGACGATGAACATTTGCAACGCCCTCGAGATTTTTCCTTACGGGTAAGGTGTATCCGATGGAAATGGAATCCCCAATCAGCAATACCCTGGGAAGATCCGGTTGGTCGGTTATCGGCGTCAGGGGTCCCACGCGTTTGGGTTTAGGTTGTTTCTGTTGTATTAGCTGCGTAATTTCCTTTTCCAATATCAGTGCGTCCTCCGTCGCTTCCGAAATAGGCTTGCCACGACCGGTTCCGGGCCTCAAGTGGCCCACTTCCGACAGCCATGCACTATGAAGTCCCGCAGTACGCCGCTCTGTTATCGCAAATAACTCCGCATCATTTGTGTGCCATTTGATTTCCAACGCGGTGGCGATCGCCTGAGCCATAATCAGATGCCCCGCTGCATTGATGTGCACTCCGTCAGATGACATCGTATACTCGGGGTCCGTTTTCCTTCGGTTTATCAGAGCTGCCTGAATCGCACGATAAACATCCACGTTTCGGGAGACACCGGGAAACGATTCACGCGTATATTGCGCATATCGTGCAATCACCTCGTCATATTTGTCATAGATCGCAAACCACGCGAATTGTTTATCGGTCCCCAGCGGTAATAATTTTCCTGTCTTTGCCATCGGCTTCGGGTCGAAAGGCGGAGGTGTACATAAAACCAGTCTAATTTTCCGTTCGCTGATCCGCTTGATGAGTTTCTGAATCCCGGCCTTATAGGAATCAAATCTCGCCTGGGAAAAAGGATGGTAGATTCCATCATTCATGCCGTAACATACGATTACGACGTCAGGTTCTATTTTGTCTAATGCCCGAATTAATCGCTCATGCACATTGGGCCGCGGAAAGGGATGGTCCGGCTCCGAAAGACCCGTGACTCCCTCGCTGGGGAGGCCAAGGTTAATTAATTGCGGTGGATTGTTTGGAAATTCATGACGCAACTGCATATCCAAATAGCTCACGTAGTGCCCGGCCGCCGTAATGGAATCGCCCAGGCACAATACCCGATCTCCCGCCTTAATCAGAGGTTCTGCCTGCGCCGTGCCAACGAATATACAACACCATAAAACCAAACCACAGGTCATACGAATTGTCATTCCCTATTACCTCCACTGATTCCAACAAAGAACGTTTCGACTATACTAGCGATAGTCTTCACACCTTTTATATACCTCGAACCCAGGGATAACAACTGATGCGGATCTCGTCACTCATTCTGCTAATCACTTTACTGCATCATAGTTTCTCCGCTGGCGCGCCTGCTGCCGAAAAACCGAATATTCTCTTTATCGCAATCGATGATCAAAATGACTGGATTGGATGCCTTGGTGGTCACCCCCAGGCTCGGACTCCCCATATTGATAATTTGGCTAAACGCGGCACCGTTTTTACCAACGCTCACTGCCAAAGCCCTTTATGCAACCCTTCACGCACCAGCCTAATGTTGGGGCTTCGCCCGAGCACCACGGGCATCTACGGTCTCGCGCCGTGGTTTCGCACCGTACCCGAATATCAGGATCAGGTAACGCTCCCCCAACACCTCGCGGACCATGGTTATACGACTTATTCCACCGGCAAAATCTATCATGGCCGATATGGGCGAAATCCCCGAGATGCCGAATTTGACCATCTCGGTCCTCCTGCCGGAGTAGGAATTCGTCCTGACAAACCACTCGTTAATACGCCCAGCGGACACCCGTTAGTCGACTGGGGTGTCTTCCCACACAAGGACGAGCAGAAACAGGACTACAAAGTAGCACAGTATGCCATTGACACTATCCAGGGTAAGCCCGCAGAACCGTTTTTCCTGTCGGTAGGCTTTTTCCTTCCTCACGTGCCCTGTTACACCACGCAGAAGTGGTACGATTTGTTTCCGGATGACGACACCATTCTCCCAAAAACACTTCTAACGGATCGTGACGATACGCCTCGTTTTTCATGGTATCTACACTGGAAATTGCCCGAATGCCGACTGAGATTCCTTCAGGAAGAAGATCAATGGCATAATCTCGCTCGTAGTTATCTCGCATGTACAGCGTTTATTGACCATCAAATTGGCCGTGTCTTGACACAGCTTGATAAAAGTGGCTATCGCGACAACACGATCGTCGTTTTGTGGTCTGATCACGGCTGGCATATCGGCGAAAAATCGATTACGGGAAAGAACACACTTTGGGCCGACGGCACCCGTGTTCCGTTAATTTTTGCTGGTCCGGGTATTGCGAGCGGACAGATTTGCGCTCAGCCCGCTGAACTACTGGATATCTACCCCACCTTGTCAGAACTAGTGAACACCAAAGTTCAACAACATCTTGAGGGGCATTCACTGATACCACAGCTACGCGATGCGGATACCCCACGCGAACACCCGGCCATCACCACACATAATCATGACAATCATTCAGTGCGAACACTCCACTGGCGTTACATCCAATATGCCGATGGCTCTCAGGAGCTATATGACACCCGAAACGATCCCCACGAGTGGCACAATCTAGCCGGGCACACCATGTATCGTAAGACTATATCTTCGATGAAAAAATGGATCCCTTCGATTAACAAAAAACCGGTGGTGGGAAGTTCTGCTCGAATATTATTGTATGATGACGGAGTGGTTAATTGGGAGGGAACCGACATTCCCCCTAATTCCCCGATACCGGAAATCTAACCCCCACGCCCATCCGCACAAATTGTCACTTACATCATAAGGAGTCCACCATGTTTCACACCTTACCCAACCGACGACACCTGCTTAAGGCATCTGCGGCGCTCACTGCAAGCGCGGCCCTTCCTCTTTACGGGGGTGATTCCGACGATGGGCCCACCAGTCTCAAGGGACGCCTTTTCAAGACACTCAAGATTGGCATGGTTGGTCACAAAGGCCCCTTGTCCGAAAAATTCAAAATGGCCAAAGAAGCCGGATTTGGTGCCATAGAGATGAACGCACCGGGCATGAACGTTGAGGAAGTCAAGAAGGCCACCGCGGCAAGTGGGTTACCGGTCGACGGAACCGTCGGTGGTACGCACTGGCAGGTCCGTCACACTGACAAAGACGCCGGCACGCGAGCCAAGGCGCTGGATAATCTAAAACGTGCACTCATTGAAACTGAGGCCATAGGCGGAAAAACGTGCCTGTTAGTGGTTGGGCATGGCAATGACGGGCCTGAACAGGAAATCTGGGATCGCAGCATCGAAAACATTTCAAAGGCACTTCCCCTGGCAGGTGAATTGGGCGTTAGCATTGCTTTTGAAAACGTGTGGAATCAATTCTGTTATGACCATTCCGGCGATCATCAGCAAACCGCTGACAAATTTGTAAAATATGTTGATGAATTCAACTCACCCCTGATCGGTATGCAATTTGATATCGGGAATCATTGGAAGTATGGCAGTATGGGCGGGTGGATTCGTCAGCTCAACAAGAGGATCATCAAACTGGACGTCAAAGGATTCTCCCGCGCTGAAGGTAAATTCAAAAAAATTGGTGAAGGTGATTTGGATTTCGCGGATGTGAACGATGCGCTCGCCGAGATAAATTTCCATGGTTGGTGTGCTGCTGAAGTTGGCGGCGGGGACGCGGCTCGCCTGAAGGAAGTCTCGGACAATATGGACCGCGTATTTAACCTGACATAATCCGGCAAATATAAGTTCGTCCACGGAAGTGATCGCATCAGGACTATAAATTCAACCATTAACAGCGTTAGATAAATCGACTATGAATACCAACATGAATAAATTTCCACGCTTTACGACTAATCTTCAACGCGGTATCCCCTGCCTTCTTTACTTTTGCGCCATTTTTACCTGCCTGCAGGTACCGCTCGTCGCTCAGGACAAATCCGGGCAGAACAAAGCGACACCCGTTACCCATATCAAAGCGGCGGCCGGTTTCAAAGTCGAACTTTTGTATTCCGTTCCTTCCAGGGATCAGGGATCGTGGGTCAATCTCTGTGCCGACAATAAGGGTCGGATCATCGTCAGTGATCAATTTGGCGGTCTCTACCGCTTACAACCGCCTCCTGTTGGGACAGCTTTAGCCCCCGAAAGCATCGAAACCGTGCCAGCTCCCATTCGCGCCGTTAATGGGATGGTTTGGGCATTTGATGCGCTCTACGTGGGTGTGAACGACTACGAGCAAAAAATATCGAGTGGTCTCTATCGGCTAACCGACAGCACCGGCGATGACCAGTTGGATAAAGTAGAACTTTTACGGGAAGTCAAATCCCGAGGCGACCATGGAGTCCATGCCGTGGTACCCACAGCAGATGGAAAATCGTTGTTTTTAATTACTGGAAATAACTCAAAACCTCCGGCGATTGAACCGACATCACCGGTCACGCAAGTATGGGGCGAAGATCATCTGCTTCCCAGCATGCCGGATGGTCGTGGTCATAATCGGGGTGTGCTGGCCCCCGGGGGGATCGTCTATCGCGTTTCACCCGACGGTAAACAATTTGAGGCGTACGCTTCCGGTTTCCGAAATATTTTCGGAGGGGCGGTTAATCGTGACGGTGAATTATTTACGTACGATGCGGATATGGAATATGATTTCAATACCCCCTGGTACCGACCCACGCGGATTTGCCTGGTCACCAGTGGCGCGGAATTCGGTTGGAGAAACGGAGCCGGAAAAAGGCCGGTGTTCTATCCGGACAACCTACCCGGAATTTTGGATATCGGCCCGGGCTCACCAACGGGGATGACGTTCGGATACGGTGCGAAATTCCCCGCCAAATATCAAAATGCGCTTTATGCACTCGATTGGAGCTGGGGAAAATTGTACGCCGTTCACCTTAAAGCAGACGGATCCGGATACCATGCCACCAAAGAAGAATTTGTCACCGGCGCCCCACTGCCTATTACGGACGTCATGATTCATCCTGAGGACGGAGCCATGTACTTTACCATCGGCGGAAGACGTGTCCAGTCGGGGCTCTATCGCGTCACGTATACCGGCGAAGAGTCCACTTCGATTGTCTCCTCCAAACCATCCACAACTCCCGCACGCGAGACCAGACATATGTTGGAGGCTTTCCACGGAGCACCCAATCCCCGTGCATTGGATGTCTCATGGCCTTATCTCGACAACGAGGATCGGTTCGTACGCTGGGCAGCGAGGATGGCGATAGAGCACCAGCCCGTCGAACAGTGGACTGGTCGTGCCTTAGACGATTCTAACCCAAACACCCAGGTGGAGGCACTCCTGGCATTGTGCCGCATGACGGGTATCTGCCCTCAGCACCGCACTGATAAGTCACCACCTCAAAATCACGAGATGCGGTTGAAAATAATTCAGGCATTAATGGCGGTAGATACTACCAAGCTCCACGATGCACAACAACTAACATTTTTACGCACATTACAGATCACCCTGGTTCGTTTTGGCCGCCCTGATCAACCCACGATTGATCGTTTGAATCGAAAGCTCGACCCCCTCTTTCCCGCGAATACATTTGAAGAAAACTGGCTCTTGTGTGAAACCCTGGCGTGGCTGGAATCCACCACGGTTGCAGCCAAAACGATCTCGCTTATAGAAAGTGCAACTACGCAGGAAGAACAGCTTCAATACGCCCGCTCCCTCCGAATGTTACAGTCAGGGTGGAACACGGATCTGCGCACCCGATATTTCAAGTGGTTCCTTAAAGCCGATAGTTATCGTGGCGGCGCAAGTTTTGATATCTTTCTCAAATTTATCCGCGATGATGCCGTCGCATCACTCGATCCGGAATCAAAAACAAATCTCGCCACCCTCTTGGCCACCAAACCCGTTCGCAAATCGGTTATAGACAATCTCGGTGAAATTTTTGAGGGACGTAACGCGAGAGATTGGGATCTAGACACACTTTCGGCTGCCACTCAAACCGATCTTGTAGCTCGGGACTACGCCAACGGCAAACGCATGTTTGCGGCAGCAGCTTGCTACGCCTGCCACCGTTTCAATAACCAGGGAGGCATCACCGGTCCCGACCTGACTTCTGCAGGCCGACGCTATTCACCTCACGACTTGCTTGATCAGATCATTAATCCCAGCAAAGTGATCAATGACCAGTTTTCGGCCGTGGTCGTGGTTACCGATGCTGGCGTTATCCATACCGGCGTAGTGGTAAATCTCAACGGCGACAGCCTGATGCTTAATACCGATCTTACCCATCCAAACAAACAGGTTCGCATCAATCGTAACGAAATTGATGAAATCAATATTTCAAAAGTGTCGCCCATGCCAAAAGGACTGCTCGCCAAAATGACAAAAGACGAAATTCTCGACCTCGTAGCCTATGTTATTAGTTCCGGTGACCCGGAGCACAAGTTGTTTAAAAAGTAGATTCCGTAATAGGAGGCGCCTATTTTTCATTTGGCGAGGCTTCTCCTTTGTGCAACTAATTCATTTGCGGCGGAGCGTCCCAATATTGTCCATGTCTTTACCGAGGCCCCGGTTGGTCCGATGTCGGTTGTTACGGTAACGACTTGGTTGAAACCCCGCATATCGATCGGCTCGCCCATGGTGGGGCTGCGATTTGCAATTGCCTATTCTGTCGGAACGATTTGTTCACCCGATACCAAACGAACCCAACTTACGATATCATGATGTTTTGAAACGACATTACACAGCCTGCCACACAATCTGTTCATCAAAGGAGAATCTAATGAGTCTTGTTGGCCAACCCGCCCCGGAATGGACCGCGCCTGCCTACCTTAAGGGGGAACAGGCAGAACTAAACAGCGCCGAACTTAAGGGCAAGTGGTACGTATTGTATTTCTATCCGCTTGATTTCACTTTTATATGACCTACTGAAATCAACGGTTTCCAGCAGTTGCTGGAAGATTTTGAAGACGATAACGTGGGCCTGATCGGGGTTAGCACGGATTCATTTTTCAGCCATAACGCGTGGTTCGCAGATCGCGATATATTTCCATCTGAGATTACCCACCCAGTGATTGCCGATACCAGCCATGCGGTGAGCAGAGCATTTGGGGTTCTTAAGGACGATTTGGGCGTCTCTTTTCGAGGAACCATCATCGTGGACGACGCGGGAACCGTGCGTTCAGCGACAGTAACCGATTTGAGTGCAGGACGCAGTCCTCAGGAAGTGTTGCGTACCGTCCAGGCACTTCAAAGTGGCGGATTATGTGGAGCCGACTGGAAGAGTGGCGACGAGTTTGTGGCATAACCGAAATGGAACAACGACTCGAAATACTAGATCGCGAATCGTGGCGGGACTTTCTCGCTTCTAACGCGGCGGTTTTAATCCTCGGTAAATCCGACTGCGACGCATGCGCTGCATGGACACTGGAAATTGAATCGTTCCTTTCCGATGACACCGACTGGTCGGCGGTCAGGTTTGGGAAGCTGGAACTTGATCGTGGTGGATTGGCAGAGTTCAAACGGGAAAATCCATGGCTTGCGGGCGTGCACGACCTGCCTTATACGCTCGTCTATGTCGGGGGCGAACGGCGAAAGGAATTCCTGGGCGCGGGCATCGAACGGCTTGTCAACCGCATGAAACGTGTGATTGAATTGCCCACCTGATCAACATGCCGCATGTCGCGCGCCCCTCATCCTTTCAGATTACTGAACAAGGCCGTCGGCGCACGGTCCCCAGATGACACCGACGTATATTCATTCCATTGCGCCATTCAATCGGGGTATTTTACGCACCGCCATTCGTCACGGTTGGCGGTTACATCGATGACATTACCGTCAGGGTCCAGCAATTTAAACGAACGTCCCGGGCCGGCAGCCAAATCCGTTTCCGTTCGAGCTTTGACATCTCCTTTGGTGTTTTCCGCGCCCCATTGAATCGACCGGTCCCAGATTTTCTGCAGGTCGTCGACCACGACTCCAAAATGAATGTACTCGTCACCTTCAACAAAGCCGGGGCGAGTTCCCTGGTAGGGAAGCAATGTAATGTTGATATGACCATCGGTGATATCCATAGAGTCCCCCTGAGGTCGCCAGGCGTGGAACTCAAACCCTATCACGTTGGTATAGAAGTCACGTGACCGTTCCAAGTCCGAACACCGTAATGCTAAATGAGCCATGCGAGTGATTGCCATGAAAACTTCCTCTGCAGCATACCCAATATTGATGTAAACGAAATTGAACCTGGCGCTGACGATGGCGTTCATTGTAGTGAATCTGCGCTCCCCATTCACTAGAGCCATTCATGCGATGCGGTGTATTTTTACCGCCTTTCCGCTGCCGCAGTTTCATATGGGAATAACAATTAGTGTATGCAGTTTTCGATTCTATTGCTAACCGGATGCAAGCACAATCAA
>JAYZPA010000080.1:0-6707 GCA_036150515.1 Planctomycetota bacterium | reverse complement strand
TCCAGATCCGTTCCTTCGATGGCATTGAGGAAATTTAGCGGGATCGACTCAGCCTGCAAATCTCTTAACGCGAAAGCCATGTCGATGACATCCTGATCACTTTCTCCCATGCCGATGATCCCGCCACTGCATATTTCCATGCCGGCATTGCGGACGGCCATCAACGTATCGATCCGATCCTGATAGCCATGGGTTGTACATATGTTTTCGTAATGGGATTCACTGGTATTGAGATTGTGATTCACTCTGTCAACTCCGGCAGCGGAGAGTCGTTGAGCGTGTTCGTCGGTAAGGAGTCCCAGACAAGCGCAAATCTTCAGGTCAAATTGTGCTTTAATCTCCGGCACGATCGTTTCGACTGCCTGAATTTCGCGTTCACTGGGATCCCGTGCGGAAATCACAATGCAGTATGTCTTGGCATTTCGTTCTGCAGCAATCTGAGCGCCTGCAAGCAATTTGTCCCGACTGAGAAAATTATATTTAGGGATTTCAGCCTTGGATGTTTTGGACTGTGAGCAATACGAGCAATCTTCCGGGCAGAGACCACTTTTGGCATTCATCAGGAAATATAACTGCACCGTCTTTCCGAAGAATTTCCGTCGGATACGGAAAGCAGCGGACATCAAATCCAGAATTTCGTCGTCGGGACAGTTGAGGATTGCAAGTGCTTGTTGTTGGTTCAGCGGCGTTCCGTCCAGAACCTGCAATGCTAATGCATGCCAATCATGCGAGGTGGCGAGAGGTGGAGCAGAATCGGTATGCGTGGGCTGGGTGGTTGCCATAGTCTGTCTGTTCGGTGAGAGGCGGTGATCCGGAGTTTCAGTCTTCATCAAATGATGACCAATGGGTCCGGATGCTGCAAGCCCTCCGGATTAAATGTCCGTTTGAATAGGGGAAGATTCTCGCGTGGATGGATCCGGGCTGGCTGCGTTCGTTGCGTGTTGCAAATGATTGTCGTCGGATCCTATTCGAGTGGCAAAGCATCCAGAAATTCGCTCATTTCACGCGCAGCATGATGGTCTTGTTGCGATGTGGCTTGCTCAATACCTGCGACCAGTTGTTGTCGCGCTTCTGCCACTCTTTGCAATTGAGCAAGCTGTTGGGCGGCCATGAAAAAGGCGGGAATGTAAGGGGGCTGAGCGTCGGCCAATTCCTGCAGGATAGCAAGTGATTGATCAAATTGATCTTCTTTAGCTAATTCCATTGCCAGCCCGTATTTCAGGAACCGGTCTGCCGGATCCGTAATGAGCATTTGTTCAATACGTTGGCGTCGAGAGAGGTTATTCATGATGATGGTTTCCACTACCTGTTCTTCGATAACGGCAAGAAAAGAAAAATTCGGGAAAAATAGAAATTAGGCTCATGTTGTTGTTGAGCTCCGACGATTTGGTTTTCGATTCCCACAGAATTGTGTTCCATGCGCATGGAACAGTAAACCCCACGAACTGAAAACAGGTTGTTACCATGACCGGAAAAATCACGATTTTAGCTGCGATATTATTCGTAGGCAGTTTACTTGTTGCATTGGGAAATGCGGATGATCAGGAAGCGTCTTCCACCACTGCACCCCATCCTCCCGCTCTGACGGCACCGGACGCATTTAAGGTTGCAGACAGAGTTGGTACAGGCGTTTATGAGCCAGTCGCCAACGGATCTGATCCGGAAGTTCGCCCAACCGTATCGGTTTTAACTCTCCCGCGAACATCTGAAATTGGCATTCGCGAGTCGGAGGGAAATTCGGAACCTTCCACGGGTGTGCCCATGGTTTCGGAACCGCTGGAGTTTTCTCCGCCGGGTCTGGCACAGCCAACTTTACGTTCCGCTGACGACCAATCGGAAGCCGCTGATGCATTTCCCCTGATATCCGGAGCTGCCGCTTTGCCAGATCGTGAAGAACCGGCACCCATTGTGTCGCCCGGACAGAGGGATGTGGAATTTGAATTGTATTCAGAACAAATTGGCCAGCGAACGAATCCTCCCGTTGCCTCGCAGGATCGTCGCGATGACTCCTCTTTCTCACAGGCAGATGACGAATGGATTACTCAGCGGGGAGCCATTCCCCAGATTCAGATTATTACGCGTGTGCCCTCGGTATTGCGGACGGAGCATTCAAGTGTTTTTGAAATTGTCGCGATTAACGAAGGTGGGGACCAGGTCGAGGACGTGTTTCTCGTCACCGATTTACCTAAATGGATTGAGTTGACGGAAAACAATACGACTCACGGATCGGTGGAAGCAACGGCAAACGGATCCGGCACTGAATTGCAATGGCAAGTCGGTAAATTGGCCGCGGGTGCGCGGGCAATTTGGCGATTGAAAATTACAGCTCATGAAAACCGTGCGTTTCAATTGTCCACCCGCTGGACAGTACAACCTCTGGGGATCGCCACGGACATTCAGGTTATCGAACCTGAACTCCAATTGTCGCTGGACGGACCTCAGGAGATGATTTTCGGAGAAACACAGGTTTTTTCTGTTCGAGTGACCAATACCGGCAATGGCAATGCAGAAGAAGTCGTATTGCGGGTTTCGCCAGGCTTGGAGGCGGGTCAGTCCATTGGACAACTCAACGCAGGTGCCAGTAAGCTGATCGAATTAGAGTTAACGGCGGAACAGGCGGGGGTCATGAAAATGTCAGCTTCGGTATCGGCCGACGGAAGTGACATGGCTGAAAAAGAGATTGAAATCACCATCCGTCGTCCGGAGCTGAGTATCGAAGTATTCGGGCCGGCACAGAAATTTGCGGGCACATCGGTTAAATATCGAATCGAAGTTACCAATCAGGGGGATGTAGCGGCTCAGGAAGTGATGATTGAGGCGGTGTTACCCAAAAATGCTCAATATCTGAAGGATGGGAAACAGATTCCCAATAGTCGGCGTAATATGTCCTGGGATATCGGAAAGGTTGATATTGGAACGACCCGCACGTTTGAATTTGAATGTATCTTGATTGACGAAGGTGACAATCCGCTGGCCGTGCGGGTCACGGCAGCGGCAGCTGAATCCCGAACGGCGGCTACGATGACACGCGTACGTGGCGTGGCGGATTTGAAATTACTCGTCAATGATCCCTCCGGGCCGGTCACCTTGGGTGAATCGGCGGTTTATGAGATTCATGTTTTCAATCGAGGAACCCGCGCTGCTCATGGTGTGGATGTGCTTGCTCAATTCGGGTATGGCGTTGAACCACAAAAAGTGGAAGGCCATACGGCTGAATTAATACCGGGACAGGTTATTTTTGATACCATTGACACGATCGCACCCGGTGAAAAAGTGGTCTTGAAAGTGCTGGCCCGGGCTGACACGGAAGGTCGTCATAAATTCCGGGTAAAACTGACAGGTAAGGATCCTGATACAACGTTAACTCAGGAGGAAATGACGTGGTATCTGGAAAGTGTCAGCACGGATGACGGTCCGGTTATTTTGCAAGCCAACGGAGCGGATCGTTAATTCAAAAATCAGATAAGGAGTCGAGTCAGAAAAAAATGCGGAATGGTTAGTTGTCCATGAAATCTTAGCCTTTTTACATAAACTCTGGTGTCAAGAATCTGTGACTGAGTCGTGGGGTTTACAGGTTTGTCAGAGGTCGTGTTCGGCAGGCTTAGGGTTGATCGCTGAGTGGGGTATAAACGACAACGGTTGATCCGACGTGGGGTCGGTAACATGGGCCACTAGCCTTCCGCATAATATATCTTGAAGTAACGGTTCGATGAACTGTTGACGCCAGCCGGTATTTAAAAGCGGTTGGCGTTTTTTACTGGCCGCGCTGCGACCATAGGTTAGATCCAGATAGTCTCGGATGTCCGTCATCGTGGCGACCATACCGGGTGCCATGTCATTTCTCTGGCAGGAGTCGCAAATGGCTGTGTAAAGGAATTGGCTCAGAGTGGCTCTCTGAGGCGATTTGGACTGACGATGCCGTTCCGGACATTCGTTATCAGGGGTATCGAGGGCTTGTCGAATTACGTCTCGAATCGCGGGGAGACGTTTTTGGACCTGCCGGTGTTGCATTCCGCGTATCTGGCGAAGTTTTTCAATCGAGGCAAATTGCCGACGCGCCAATTCACAGATCAGGTCGTCGCGAAGTACCCGCCGTGCCGGCAAATTTGATTCCGCTGCAATTTCATCGCGCCAGATCCACAACCGCCGGGCAATTTCCAAACCCCGCCGATTTAGTGAGCCACTTCCCGAAATCTTTCTCCAGCGGGGACCTTTTGTCTGCATTAGTATTTGCGTCTGTTGGCGATCGACTTCATCCAACATCCAATCAAGTCGATTCTGTTGGGACAGTTGATCGATGAGAAGATGGTAGATGGGTTCAAGGTATTTGACATCCTGTCGGGCATATTCGCACTGGGAAGGGGTAAGAGGACGTCGCCGCCAGTCTGTACGTGTTTCCCCCTTGCCGAGTTTAACTTTCAGCAAATGACCGGTTAATGTGCCATAACTGGCAGGATATTCCAGTCCAACAAAGGCGGCAGCAATCTGAATGTCCAGCAGGTGCCGGGGAGCTTCTCCCGTAGCCTGAAAAATGAAACGCAGTTCTTCGCGGAAGGCGTGAACCAGAATCGTACGATCCTCGTCCGTCAGCCATTTCCAAAATGGGGTGAGATCCTCGATGGCTAAGGGATCGATAAGTGCAATGTCCTGCTGGGAATTGACCTGAATCAAACACAGTTCAGGACGGTAGGTGTCCTCGGAAATAAATTCCGTATCGAAGCCGACGAGCGTGCTGTTGGCATGTCGATTCAGGTAGTCGCGTAATTGCTGATCGTCGGTGATGATGGATTCTGGCAAGGGATTATATTCCGGCATTAAAAAAAGTCAGGGAAGATGCAAATGCGGCGGCCGTAAGTGGGCATACGGTGCTCGCTCTGTCAGCGTCACAGACAGCACCTCTCACGCCAATACAGTCGGGAACCACGGGCATGATGTCCGGTAGTAAATCAGTTGTGATGGATCCGGCCAGAACAAGTTTACCTTGATGTTGGTGGATTTGCTTGACCACTGCCGTGAGGGCATGGGGCGGAAGGTGATTCAGCAGATGCCCACAGGATTTGTTAAATGTGTCGATGAGGAAAGTGAGGCATGGCCTCGCCAGCAACGAATCCAGTATCTGCTGGACAGTCGGACTCCGGGCTTGCTGATCGTCCGCATAAATGACGCCGACTAATTCCGTCCCGCGAGGTAGGTTTTCCTGAACGTAATTCCAATCATCCAGCCAGTTGGAATTTACCTGATTGGCCAGTCCGACTTTGGCATAGCGGGTACCGTGGGGAATGCGATGGATCACGGAAAGATCTAAGTCTTCGAGTTCTCCCAGCGCGACACTCATAGCCGTTGTGCCAAGTGGCAGGTTATGAACGGCCTGCCACTGCTGTGGCGTGGCGGCACCCATCGCCCCCTGACGGGGTTCCTTGATGTCGAGTATGGCAAGATCGGGAACGGCCTTCAGAATCGTTTGTGCTTCATGTACATCACGTACGCTGATCAGGATATCGGTCATGATATTGTTGTGGGTTGATCGTCAGAGGATTGTCCGGAGACAGGGGTTAGGGAGTCCTGACAGTCCGGTTGAATTTCACTGCACTGGGGGCCTTGCATCGATTGTTGCTGGCGATGGACTTCAACCAAACGTCGGTTTAGCCGTTTGAAAACTCCTTTTGTGATGGGCTCTGCCCATGTCCCGCGAACGACAATATAACCCTCTTTCCAGCTACCTAAGGACATTTTTACGGGTCGTTGGTGAAAATCCGTTGCACTTTCAGCAAGTCGCACAACGATGTTTCGTGACTCCGGTGGGGGGTCCGCCGGTGTGGCTAAGGACCGAGGTACCGGGATATCACTTTGGCCGGCAAAAAAAACTTCTACGAATTCAATAGGGATACGGTTTACTGCAGGGGGGCTCAAATATACCAACAGGAATCCGTTTTGATAGGCCAGCAGCGGACGTTGAAACCAGTAGATCAGTGAAACGGTGACGACGGCGGCAAAACCACTAACGCCGGCAGCCACCATTCGCAACCAAAACGGTGGATCCAGCACGGTGCCACTTATGATCACCGTACTGCTGATTAAAATCAATAAGGTTGGGAAGAGGACGGTTGCATAAACACGTCGATTTCCGCGCAGCCAGATTTCTCGTCTACCGGTAGTCATGGGCATGGATGAGTTGATGTTTGGCGTTGGTCATAAAACGGTTCCCGGGTATCTGGTCGATGATCAATCTATCACATCCACCGTTACGGAGGTAGTCATGGGACTCGCAACGATGGTGTATGGCAAAGCCTAAGAGCAATTCATTTTGGCGGAGGCGCAAATTCATCGGCCAAGGTCAACAATTGTTTTGGAAAAAGTTCAAAATACTCTGCAATAAATTTGTGCGCCCTAAATCCGGAAAATTATCTGCTTTCGCTTGACTTGAATTTCGTTGAATCTGATATTGGTATCGTCTCGTCAGGTTTTTGATCTGGCACCCGTGCTTGGGCATCATGAAAAGTTGTGTCGCGGACACATATTTCAATATGATCCTCACGTGACTTGGGTTGGCCGCGGGACGTTACTTTTCAAAACGCTTTATCGGATGGAATGATAGGAGAATATCTCGTGCCAAATTCAGTCCTGGATGCAATCAAGATGGGGATATGGGACTTTGAGCCCACAGGTCAGCAAGAAGATGATTACGAACCGACGGCGTCCCTGCCGGG
>JAYZPA010000079.1:0-12205 GCA_036150515.1 Planctomycetota bacterium | reverse complement strand
CGCTGGATGTCGGATCGCCGGATAGGCGACGTTGTTTGTAGCCTCCGCGAATGAGGCCTTTTCCTTCGCGTTCCATATTCAAGAATGGTTTCAGAGTTGCCTGCATACTGAGTTTTTCGGGATCCGCAGTATAGATTCCGGAGATCAGGGGTTGAATGATCCGCTCAAATGCTTCCCGACCCAGCCGACGGCGGGTAAAGCTGGCAAGACTCTCATCCTGTTGCGTTCGCTGACAACGGATAAACAACTCGGCAATAACACGTAACTTTCCTTTCCAGCTCAACAACCGTGTGGTCAGGATGGAACCAAGGCGTGTGGGTGTCATCATGGTCCAGCCAACGGGTATTTTACATAGCTGATCACGACTAAAAATATAGGCACCCCGGTGCTCTGTATTCGTGCTGATTAGTTGGTCTTCAATATTCAGTTCCTGGCATAGGTCGATTGCTTCGGGTTCCCGCGTGGTAAACATGTCCGGTCCCCGTTCCACCAAAAAACCGTCACGTTGTTCGGTTTGCAGGATTCCCCCTGCCTGCCGGGATGCTTCAAAAATCGTGATTTTCACGTCCGGGCGTTGTTGAAGCAGATAGTACGCAGAACTGAGACCCGTGATTCCCGCACCAATGATTGCCAACGATCCATTTTCAGGGATCGGCGCGGCAGTCTTGATCTTGGCAGCGGTGTCGGTCGAGTGCATGGGGTTTTTCTGCATGATAGCAATGAGGTCTGTTTACGGTGTATCATAACCTATAAGGAAGAAACATCTAAGCAGCGCGTCGAGATCAACCAATGAGAGGGAGTAACCATGTCAGAATATCGGATTGGGGTGATTGGACATTCGGGTCAGGGTGATTATGGGCACGGCGTGGATACGGTTTGGAGCCATATTCCTGGTTGCCGTGTTGTGGCGGTCTCCGATCCTAACCCCGCTGGTCTGCAAACGGCAAAACAGAGATTACATGCACAAAACGGATATTCAGATTATCGTCAGATGTTACAGCAGGAAGAGCTGGATATCGTTAGTATCTGCCCCCGCTGGCTCAATCAACATCATGATATGGTTTTGGCATGTGCGAAACACAAGTTGCACATGTACATGGAAAAACCTTTTTGCAGGGATTTACAGGAAGCGGATGCGATGGTGCAGGCTTGTGAATCCAACAAGGTAAAACTGGCCATTGCTCACCAAACACGGTATAGCCCCGTACTCCGGGTGATCCGGGATTTGATTGAAGATGGTGGCCTGGGAACCGTGTTGGAATTACGTGGGCGGGGCAAGGAAGATCATCGTGGCGGTGGTGAGGATTTATGGGTCTTAGGTTCTCATATTTTTAACCTAATGCAGTACTTTGGCGGTGAAAGTGAGTGGTGTATGGGGCAGGCCACACAGGCAGGCAAGGGAGTGACGGCCGGTGATGTCGTTCAGGGGAATGAAGGGATTGGCCCGCTTGCGGCTGATGGTGTGCAGGCGATCTATGGTATGCAGGATCAGGTGATGGGATACTTTGCCTCGCATAAAAATGCAGGAAAAGGAGCTCGATTTGCCTTACAAATATACGGCAGTCGTGGTGTGGTCGAAATCAAAACAGGTTATCTGCCTCAGGCATTCTATCTCGATGATCCGCATTGGAGCCCGGGACGGTCTGGAAAAACATGGCTTCCGATAAGCTCCGCCGGCGTTGCCAAACCGGAGCCGCTGAAGGACCTGTCGTTGCACGCTGGAAATGTCGCTGCGTGTAAAGATCTGCTGCAGGCAATCGAAGATGATCGTCTGCCGGAATGTAATGTCTATGAAGCACGACAAACTATCGAAATGATTGCTGCTCCATTTGCCTCTCATCGAATGAGGAAACCAGTTGCTATGCCGTTGGTGGATCGAAAGAACCCACTTTCGTCCTGGAGCGATTGAATCATTCACGGTCTGCCAAGCGAATGCGCACTGTTTTACCGGGTTCAACCAAGACGAAGAGTCTGACATCACCTGAAAAAAGAGTATCAAGTTGTACGGTTTGTAATGATTGTGCCGGCAAGATTAACTATTAGTACAATTACGCCGCTCAGGGAATCTATTAATGCTGCTTTTCTTGCTTTCTGCAGTTTACCTGACTAATATCAGGTTAGGAGTCAATTCGATGTAATAGGTGGCGGCTTTTGCGCCAAGGATTACATTGAATTTGTACTCGTTAACCGGGCTGACAGTCATGGGAACCTGTTGCCACTTAGGTTAAGGAGCTGAGAATACTATTTTTGCAGGCCCAAGTGCTAACTTGGAAATTGAGGCGAGGAACCTAAAACATGTTTACGACAAATCGATTTCGAAATTTACTTTCGTTCATTGTTGTTACCGGCTTGATGATGATCACACCCGCACTGCAGGGCCAATTTGGTGGCGGTGGCGGTGGCGGTGGCTTTGGTGGTGGTGGTCAAGGTGGCGGCTTTGGTGGAGGTGGTCAAGGTGGCGGTGGCCAGGGTGGCGCTGGTGGAGCCGGTGTCGTGATCACTCCCCAGGGTGTACTGCAGGTACAGCGCTTTGATACGCGATTGACAATGCAGCGTATTCAAGCTGCCCGTCAACAACTGGATCCCACCGTAGCTCAGGCCAGTCCAATCCGAAAGGTTTCGTTGAACCGATTGGAATCAGAAATAGCCCGTCGGATGGAAGCAGGTGAAGGTGTTTCCGATGACATGCGATACCTCGCGGGTTTAACCTCGATTGAATATGTTTTTTATTATCCGGAAACAGGCGATATTGTCATTGCAGGACCGGCCGAAGGCTATGCTGTGGATCCATCCGGACGTCCGGTAGGCATCCAATCCGGCAAGGCGGTGATGGAATTACAGGATCTGATTGTCGCACTGAGGAGTTTTGGTCCGTCGGGGGATCAGGCCCGAACGGTCGGAGTTTCGATTGATCCGACTCAACAGGGATTACAGCGAATGCAGCAGTATCTGGTTCAGGCCGCACCCGCTTTGAATCCCCGTAACACAAAACCTTTTGTTGACGGCCTCCGTCAAAGTCTGGGGAAGCAGGTCGTTACCGTTGAAGGCATTTCACCGAAAACCCACTTTGCTCAAGTTTTAGTAGAAGCGGATTACCGGATGAAATTGGTGGGGATTGGTCTGGAACAGCCTCCCGTCAAAATTACAAGTTATATCCAGCAGGCAAGTCCGACGCAGGTGAGTCGCAATGCGATGGCACGTTGGTATTTTGTGCCGAATTATGAGTGCGTGCGTGTGAGTGAAGATCATCTGGCCATGCATTTGGAAGGTGAAGGAGTCAAGCTGGTAGGTGCGGATGAATTAGTTCTGGCCGATGGAACTCGCGTAGGCAACGGGGTTGTGGATCGAGCGAGCAAAGCTTTCCAGAATTCCTTTACGGCTAAGTATCCTGCATTGGCGAAAAAGGTTCCAGTCTACGCTCAGATGAGAAATTTGATCGATATGCTCATTGCTTCAGCTTACATTCAGCAACAGGATTTCTATGGGAAGTCGAGCTGGGATTTAGGTTTGCTGGGAGATGAAAAAATATTGTCGGTCGAAGTCTATCCAGAACCTAAGCATGTAGAAACGGCAGTGAACGCCGTTTGGAAAGGTTCTTCGTTGATGACACCGATTGGTGGAGGCGTTGACATTCAACCCTTGACAGCATTGATGCCCAAGAACCTTTTAACAGATACAGAAGGAACAGTACATCAGACTCGTGAGTCGACGGTACTATCAGATTTAGTGCCCGGCCAGTGGTGGTGGGACTGAATTCGAATACGATTACGAACGAGGAAAAGGAGCCCGTCTTTTGACAGGCTCCTTTTTTTTGGCAAAGTTCAGTTCGATGAATTGGTGGCAACGACCCGGACGTCGCAAACATTGGTATGTGTGGGTCCGGTTTTAAGGAGTCCGCCTACCTGCTGGAAAAAGTGATAGGCATCGTTACACTTCAAAAAGTGTTTAATGTCCAGATCGGATTGATCATATCGTTCTGCAATTTTCGCATCGATCCAGGCTCCTGCCATATCGGTTGGACCATCTTCGCCATCCGTACCTCCTGATAGGATGACTTGCCGCTTCATGCATGGATTATCTTTAGTTGCGTGGGCAATTTGATTTGCCAGTGCGGCTAACACTAGTTGCTGGTTGCGGCCCCCTTTCCCCCGAATTGCTTCTTCAGCGAGTTCAACGGTGGGTTCGCCTCCGGAAACATAAACCCGTTTCCCTCCTTGCTTGATCATTTGCCGCGCCTGTTGCGCGAGATCAAAACCAACCTGCTCTGCCGCCCCTTCTAATTCATTATGGGCAACAAACGTTGTTTCATATCCAAGCTGTTTTGCCGTCACGACGGCGGCATCGACGGCGGTGCGGTTATTTCCAATGACTTCAACGTGTGCGGGAATTGCTTTTGCAGAAGGCCTTACATACTGGCGCATTGCTGTTAGACAGCGATGAACCACCGAATCGTTGGAATCCAGAAACTGATGAATGACGGAAATTGCCGATTCGAGAGGTTCGGGGTCAGTGACGGTGGGCCCGGAAGCAATGATATCGAGGGGATCCCCCAGCACGTCGGAAATAATCAGGCTGACAAAATGTGGACTGCCGCAACGAGATACCAGTTGCCCCCCTTTGATTTGACTTAGTTTCTTGCGGACGGAATTCAGTTGTTGGATATTAGCGCCCGCACTGCTCAGTAGCCGGGTGATGTGTTGTTTATCCTCGAGGTGGATGCCGTGAACGGGAGCGGGCATTAAAGCAGAACCGCCTCCGGAGATGAGGCAGATACAGAGATCACGGGGTTGAGTATTTTCCACGAGATTGATTATTTCGGTGGTCCCGTGTATACCGGCTTCGGTGGGTTCATTCACTGCAGCCGGTCGGGCAGCATGGATCGTCACACCGGGAATCTCTGCAACGCAGTCGTCCGGCACATTCACCCAACCGGAAATTTGGGACTGCCATGGTGTTGATTCGAACGCTTGAATCAATCCACGGGACATACCTGTACCTGCTTTGCCTGCTCCCACCACAAGAATTCGATCGATTTGATCCAAATTCAGGCTCCACGAGCCACAGGTAAAGCGATTTCCCTGAATTTTGATTGCATTGCGAACTAACGATTCACTGTCCACAGCATGGACGGCGGCATGCCAGATTTGAGTAGCATCGTGTTGTAGAGAGTCACTCATGAATCGGACTTTTGAATTCGGAGAATATCCAGCCATTGACCGGCATGTTCAACCGGTATTTGACTTAAACTGTTTGGGGATTCTGTGGAGAACACGAGTCCGATAAAAAACTGAGATCCCAACGCTTCAAATTTTCCGGCAGCACTACACCACGCCGTTCCTTTTCCTTTCATGCCGGGCAAAGCGAGATTATTGAAAAACGAATGGTTGAATCCGCTGGCACTGAATTGTTCAGGCCATTTTCGAAAAATGGGATGATGTTGATCCACGACATTCATAAATTCCGGCAGAAAATGATCCAATAGGTCACCCAATTGACTTGTCGCAGGCAGGCTGGATCCTCGACCAATGGGAGCCAGAACCAGCACGCGTAACTGAACCGGTGTACCATATAATTCCATGCGAACCGGGGAGGTGGAGACTGGCTGACTGGGTAGTTGAAGCAGATCAATACTGAGGTTGAGGTCACTTCGGGATTGGTTCGTGTTCGATTTTCGCCGCCCCAGAACGATTCCCAGACCAATGATGATGATTGCTGTGGCTGCCAATACCATTCCCATTATCCAGATAAGGTTCATACTCATATCCACAATCCATTGACTCCCTGGGGTTCATTGGAAGGATTCAGTGTAGCCATCTCATTTCTCATCGATGAGGGATTAACGAGGGGAATTCGGAAATCCAGATGCATTCACATTTTGTATGAGGCCGGCATCGGTTTCCACGGGAGAGGACGGAACCGACGGAGTGGATGTCAGTTGTTTTTGAATACTGATGTTATCAATATTGGCTTCGCCCAACCCCATCAATGCAATGGAGAGGTGCATTGGACCATCCTCTGACGCGACTCGAAATAACGTAAAAGGTTGCCAACCGGTTGTATGATGGAATCGATCGGCTAAGGGAGTACCGGTTATCGAATCATAAATTACTAAACCATCTCCCTGATGTTGGAGCCGTTTGGGAATGTTGATCCAGCCATGAATTCGTAATAAATCACCTTTCTTTACCGAAATCACGGGACTGGTTATCCAGACGGGAGCGGAAAGGAGTGAAGCGGGTGATTGACCCTCCGGTTGCCACGTTTGTATTCGAAGGCAATGTTGCCCTTCTCGTGGAAAATGGGGGGTGAGTTCAACGAGAGAATTGACGGGATGGTCCGGGTGCCGGTGATGTTGCCATCCCGCCTGCCGCATCCGTTGTAAGTTTTCCATGCTGCTACCGCCAAGCAGATTTGCGGACCATTGGGATTGTTGGAACTGGCGTGCCGTAGCGATGCATTCAGGCAGAGCCACCGGACTCAGGGCCAGTGGATTAGAGACCGTACTGTCAAAAAATCGTTGTGCGATCAGCCAAGATTGAAACTGAAGCTCACGAATTCCGTTTTCGGCTGCCGTTAACTGTTGATAAGCGATATCCCATTGATTGTCAGCGACGGGTTGTCGTGACTTGCGTAGGATGCTCTCAGTGCGTGTAAAGATCGTCGTCAATTCTGTATTTGTATGGGCTTCCAACCAGGTGAGCTTACGGATCAGAGGGAGTTCTATCTGGAGCATGTCATAGGTTAACTGGAGGATTCGCTTCCGATTGGCGTAAATGCGGCGTTGGATGTAATCACGTACCAATGGGTCAGCCGTCATGATCACAAGGCAATAGGGTGCGTCGGGCGTCAATGCAATGCGATGATTAGCTCCCCGATGATTTCGAATACGATGTAGAGCAGCATTGGAAATTTGATAAGGCAGATAAGTTACCGGGACGCCGGGCACGTCAAAGCTCAGCAGTTCTTCATTGGCAGGTAGCGAAACGATTTGTTCATGGTCGGTTTTGTTGAAGATCCAAACGAGTCGAGTTCGATCGGTTTGGCACATATAGACGGTGTGTTTATCCAGGCCGGCATTCACCATCCCTGTGGATATTCCTCCAGAAACCCAGGGTTCGATCAATTGTAACTCACGGTTTAATCGTTCCAGTATGCGTATTCTTAACATGGAGTTTTGGTCGTTACGATCCAGGCGTGAAGAAGATTGAAAGTAGAGACCTCGTGCTCCCGTGGCTAATGCATAATGTGCCATGAGGGCCAGACGATCAAAACTGATGGTGGAGGTAGGCTGAAAAGCGGAATGATCAGGTAGTTGTGATTGGACCAAAGAAACTTGTTGTTGTAATACGACCGGAGGAACTTGAGTTGGAATGGACAACCAGAATGGCGTGCCGCGACGCAGTTCATTGACCGCTTGTAATACCTGCTGCGATGATTGTTCCAGTGTCAAACTGGAAAACAAGGGTTGCCAGTTGAGAATGACCATGTCTGCGTAGCGACTGACCTGTTTGAAGTGGTCGGATGAAGTTACCAAACTGGGACGGTGGAGCGTGGCAGGCATCCGATCCACAAACTGGCTTGCTTCGCGTATTGCAGTAAGCGAGTTTTGGTTTGTGCTTTGGCCAAGATTCCAAACCAGTAACGATCGGGTGTCGGCTGTGGGACTCAATCCGGTATCGAGGTTGGGAGGTGCGATTAGTTTCAGCCCCAATCGATATGCGGTTTCCAGCTGTTGGCGGGTTGGGAATTGTTTCAGGGAAATCGTATTGAAGCCAAGCTGTTGTAGAAATTCCAGAGATTCTCCGTTGTGCTCGATGATGCGAGGCATGAACGGACTACCATTGACCAGAAGGACAGATTCTCTTGTTTCCACGGGAGGGGGCTCAATGTTGCCGGGATCTGACTGGACGGATAGACCGGGATCCTGAAAGTTCACTGGTTGGATGCTATGCGGACGGGTGCCAACCGAGGGTGTTTGCATCTGAAAGGAATCAAGCCAAATATGAACCGGCCCCGAAGTACTATAGGCGTTAATGATGACGGCCTGAATGTATGCCTGCCGTGGATCAACCTGCGAACCGTATTGTGACCGCAAACTGGGAACCATGGAATGGAGTACCGTTCGTATTTTGGGAATCGTCAATTGTTGCCAGCGTCCCGAGGCAGTGTAGGTATCTCCATGGATGAGTACTTCCAAAGGCCTGCCGGTTTGAGGGTTGATGGTGCGGGGTAACGCAACCTGGGCAATGAACTGTAAATGCTTGCGACTTGCTCGGATCCAAACGGATGGTTTGATTTCATCAATCAACGTGATGGTGGGTGTCTGGTATCGGTAATGGATATAGGTCGCAGGGCCACTTACTAATTGAAGATGTTCACTTTGTTTACCATGATGGAAAATTTCTTTGTCTTTGATGTGCTGTGTTGTGACGACCTGTCCGTCGGTTTGATGAAGAACCCAGTTGTTTTTGAGTGATTCAAATGAATCCTGAAATTGGCCGACTAAGTTGGCAGGCGCGAAAAGTCCGAGGCAGAGGGCACAGCAATACAGCGTACGTAAACAGAGTGGCTGCGGAAGATTTTGGTTTAGGACAGAGTGATCCATAGCGGTTTTCTGAGTAATAGCACGTAATTGTCGAAAACTATTGGTTTTTGCAACAGTTTTGGCCTGATCCCTGCGATTTACGTATCACGGATTTTATGACTGTTTAAGATTTCCATCCAGACCAATACAGCATCAAAATACTGCGGAATTGTATGTTGTTTGATTGAAAATGAGTGTTTTGGCTTGATTTAGCAATTCAATAGTTTCCAAATGCATTTTCGTGAACGGTGTCAGGAATGATAGAACGTAAGGGTAATAAGTAGATTTGATGAGAGAGATTCCTGATTTTAGTTTATTGATGAAGCTGGAAAGTCCAGATGCACTCATTGAGCGGCTTGACGAGCTATCCCAAGAGGTACCTCCTGAATTTGCGGATAAGCTTGCTGCTGTCGTTATGGCATTGAAAATCCAGGCGGAAGGACGAAAGTGGGTCGTCACTGAGTTGCGGGAGACATTGGATCAATTACGTGTTGATTTACAGTATGTACTTTTGGATCTTGAGGCAACGCGCCGCGAGCGAGATGAGTTGGCGAAACAATAGAACGTTGCGTCATCGGACTGTCTGTTGATCATAGAATTGCTTTTCGTGGGTGACATTCGTTACAGAATGTCGGATAATATAGTGAATGACGAATTGCCAACGGTGCAATCACTCAAGGCTTATCCAGAGAATTCCTAATGCCGGACATTAGCCCTCAAAAACTCATTCGCCGATGTACCGAGGCGGGTATTGCTGAATCGAATGTGCTGGACAGAGTTTTAAGTGAGGCGGGTGGCGCTGACACGGAGTTCGATAAGTTTACCAGCGTCCTGTTGGGAAAAGAGATCCTTACGAATTGGCAACTGGAGCGGTTAGTCGCCAACAAGCGTGATGGTTTTTTGTACGGTAAATACAAAATCCTCTATCTGGTCGGTTCCGGCACATTCGCCCGAGTTTATCGCGCTGTCAACACAGAGAATGATCGTGTTTGTGCGGTCAAGGTACTGCGGGTTCGCTATAGCGATGACTTGGGTGCGACTGAGCAATTTATGCGTGAGGCGCGGATGGTCATGCCGTTACATCACCCCAACATCATACCCGTACACGATGCGGATTCCTGGCGAGGTCGTTATTACATGGTGATGGATTTCATTGAAGGCCAAAACCTGCGCGACTTTCTTAAACTAAGAAAACATTTGGAGTTGCATGAGACGATCAGTTTAATCAAGGATGTATGTCAGGGTTTGCGTTACGCGCTGCTTGCAGGGACAACCCATCGTGACCTGAAGTTATCCAATGTCTTGATCTCGAGCAAGGGCCGGGCAAAGTTGGCTGATTTTGGTTTAGCTTCGATGCTCAATCCCAAGGACGACAAGGAATTTGCAAATGCTCCTAATCCCCGTTCGATTGACTATGCCGGATTGGAACGAGCAACCAATGTTCCACGTAATGATGTGCGCAGCGATATCTTTTTTGTAGGTTGTATGCTCTATCACATGCTGTCCGGTCGTCCCCCTTTGGCCGAAACACGAGATCGAATTCAGCGATTACATGTTGGTCGCTACCGGGACATTCCCCCATTGAGCAAATACGTGACGGGTTTACCGACACGGATGATTAGTATTGTCAATAAATCACTGGCGTTCGATCCTGAAAAACGATATTCGGATTACGATGCCATTTTGAATGATTTCGATACGGTAACGGATTCGGATACCGTTCTGCTACAGCGTGCCTCGGGTGCTGAAAGTGACAAACAGGATGTTGAAGCTCGGGCTCAACGAGGTGAAATTCAGAAGGAGGGCGAAGGAAAAACGATCTTGGTCGTCGATTCACGTCCGAAAATGCAGGATTTGCTTAGGGCTCAATTGGGAAAACGAGGTTATCGGGTTTTGTTTGTTTCCAATGCGGAACGAGCATTACAGCGACTCAAAGATGGTTCCAATGAATTTGACTGTGCAATTTTTTGCACGGGCGAATTAGGACGTGGTGCTTTGGATTCATTTAATCTTCTCGATGAGGATCATCGAACGCGAAATCTGCCCGCATTGATTATTGTGGAAGAGAATCAAGCAGGGTATGCGAGCAATGCCCAGTTGAGTGAATTGCATGCATTGTTACAAATGCCCGTAAAGATTCGTCAATTACGGGAAGGCGTATTGAAAGTGATTACACGTCGCGATGAAATGACGCGAGGTGTAAATTAAACGCGAATGGTCTTCCAGCCCCCATGTAAGAAACGGGCGAAAACCATCATGCTGCGAACGACGATATCTGCGACCATGGCGTACCAGGCGCCAATAACGCCCAGATTCATTCCTGTCACGACAAGATTGGTCAAAGGAATGTGGATTTCTTCCCAACACAGATAATAAGCGATCGGAATACGGATTCCCAAAAGACCGATAATGGAAAATAACAGCGGCCACAGGGTATCCCCTGCCCCTCGTAGTGCTCCTGTCATGATGATCACGATCGCCAGAGAGGGCATGCTGACGGCAACGATACGGATGAGTGGAGCTGCCATGGAAACTGCAGCCTTCGTATTTTCTCCGGCAAACCATCCGGTGAGTGTATCCGCAGCGAAAAAGAAAGCGGTTCCGGCCGCAATCATCAAGGTACCGCCGAGTCCACAGGCTAACCAAATCGTCTGCTTAGCCCGATCCGGTTTTCCAGCTCCCAAAAACTGTCCCACCATCGTTGTCGCTGCAACGGAGAAGGCGTATCCAGGCAGGTAGGCCAGGGCTTCGATTCGAATGGCCGTCCCGTGTGCCGCCGCCGGCAGCGTCCCAAGGTGGTTCACGATCGCGAGAAACCACATCTGGAAGGAGACCATGCAAATCATGTCGATTCCACCAGGGATCCCGATTCTGAGTATCCGCCAGATAATCTTAAAGTCTGGTTTCATGAGTGATCGGTGCAGCTTTAGTTGAAATCGCCCCTTGATGAGGAATCCCATAATAATCGATCCGCCCACCATGTATCCTATTGCCGTACCGTAGGCGATGCCTTCCCAACCTAATTCGGGAAACGGTCCATAACCGGTCACCAGCCCGAGACTCAAAATGATATTGATGATATTCACGATGAACATCGTGATAAAACCACTCATAATATCCCCGGCTCCCCGCAGACAGGCATTGCCGATCATGTGAAGCATTGCAAAGGGAATTCCCGGGATCACAATTTTAAAGTAGGTATTGGCGGCCTGCGTGGCAACAGGAGGTAACTGCATCATCGCAATCAGTGGTTCTGAGAAAAACCAGGCAACCGTGGTAATGACCGTCAGCAGGGACAGGGCTAATGTAATTGCCTGATTGGTTGCGTATTTTGCATCCTCATAATTCTTACGGCCGAAGTAACGTGAGATGAGTGCGGTTGCCCCGACTCCAATGATGCCAAAAATACAGGGGATGACCCACAGGACATAGGCCATCAGATTAATGGCCGCTAAATGATGGGTGTGCAAATGTTTCGCGGTGAGCCAATGATCTGTCCATGTCACCAGGATCACAAGAAGTTGCTCAATGACCACCGGAATCGCCAGCCATAGCATCGGCCGCAAATTGGTCTGAGAGTCAATGATTTTGGATGGATGGGTCACGTTGGGTCAAATCAAA
>JAYZPA010000078.1:0-21877 GCA_036150515.1 Planctomycetota bacterium | reverse complement strand
ATTATTATTAACTAGTTTATTTTTTTTGTTTTAAAAAAAAAACAACATGTCTATTTTCACGTTTCAACCCCCCGCGACTCTTAGTTAACGACTGTAGAAGAGACTACCGCCGGTGAGGATAAATATTCCGGCGGCCAGGATGATAGTGCGCGTCGTACGTTTTCGGACGTTGGTTCCGACAAGGATCCCCGGGATCGATTGGCGGAACTGTTTGCTAAGCCGTCCGTATGGGGTAGCGTGCTGTTGGCCATCGTATGTGTGTCTGGTGTTTGGGCTTGGATTGAGAGTTCCGCCAATGCCGTTCGCACCAGCGAGGGTTGGGATCTTTTCCATCGCGAGCTGATTGCAGAATTTTCAAACATCAGCACGACATCCGCCGTTGACGTTCAGGGCGTCATAAGCCAACACGAATCGAAATTTCGCGACGCGGGTGTTACACCGTGGGCCTATCTGTTCAAGGCAAATGTGCTCTTACAACAAGCCGTCGCGCCAGATACGACCGCACAGCCTAACCCGTTAAACCCATCTGCCGGACAACCGTCGCTGCTATCCGGCGATCTTGAATTACGACGAAATAACTTAAAGGACGCCTATCAGGCGTTTCAGGATGTTTTGCTGGCAGCAAGTCAGGGAGAAGAAACGTCTTTGAATAAAATCGCTGAATTCCGCGGCAACTATGGTGCAGCGTACTGCGCGGAGGCATTAATGATCGTGGGGGATCCGTCGGAATTCGACTCTAATCGGTTGAACGCGGTGACCCACTGGGAGGCCGCTTCAGGGAATCTCAACGGTGATGTTGTGGATGCAATGATTTCTAATCGAGTTGCGGACCATCTGAGTGCCGTGAGCGAGATGTCGTCTCAACCATGGAAAGAAGGCGATCCCCTAACCGAACAGAAATTCTTATCGTGGGTTGCGAAAAACGACCCACGAATTCCGGTGCCCCCGGAGTCTGATCCACTCAACCCACTTAATGAACTCACACCTTCTCCGACATCAAACCTGCCTAGCGACCCCGGTCGCGACTCCGTTTTACCCGTAGTTCCTGGTGGTGGTGATTCGGATGCACCTGATCCGGATTCGCCCGATGATGAACAATCGCCGCCAGATCAATTGCAAGATGAGTGATTAACTGCGAGGGGTTACAATGAATAGGCCCGAAGCTGGTCATGTCGAACTATCGATCCGAGATGACCAGGCAGGCATGAGGCTGGATCGGGTTTTAACACAGGTTTTGCCTGACTACAGCCGTGTTCAAATACGGCGGGGCATCACCGCGGGAGACGTCATGGTGGACGGAATCAACGCGAAACCCGCCTACCGACTACACCCCGGACAACGCGTGGTTTGTCGCCTTACGGAGCAAAGACCCAAAGCACCCGTTCCCGAAGATATTCCCCTAGACGTTTTGTACGAAGACGACGTCATGGCCGTCATCAACAAGCCAGCAGGTATGGTCGTGCATCCCGCACGAGGCCACTGGCAGGGGACGTTGGTTAGTGCCCTGGCATATCGATTTAATGAGTTAAGTGCGGTGGGTGGGGCCGTTCGGCCTGGAATCGTTCACCGACTGGACCGCGACACCACTGGTGTCATCGTGATTGCCAAAACCGATACCGCGCATCGAGCCATTGCGGCGCAATTCGAAAACCGTACGGTCCAAAAGAAATACGTTTGCTTATGTCTCGGGCTACCCGACCGGGACCGTGACGAGATCGATTTACCGATTGGTAAACATCCTTACCACCGCGTGAAAATGGCGATAAGACGCAATGACCGCTCATCCAAACACGCACAAACCTTTTACGAAGTCGTGCAGCGGTTTTCGAGAGTGTCCCTGTTAAACGTCCACCCGCGCACCGGCCGCACGCATCAGATACGGCTTCACCTGGCCCATGCCGGTTATCCCATCCTTTGTGATCCGCTATACGGACGCTCTGAGACGTTGAGTCGTTCTTTTTTGTTCACCGGCCGCGAGGATCCGACCGGCAACGAAAGCGACATTTTATTGAGTCGTCATGCGCTGCATGCGCAGCAAATCGATTTAGTACATCCCACAACGGGACAGCCTGTGCATTTTGAAGCGCCCCTACCTCAGGATATCACAGCCCTTCTTGAACTTCTAAACGCCGGTCAAACGCCTTGCATGGATTAGTACCGCGATCAGGGGCGCCAGATGCAAACCGCTGGCAGGTTTTGCTGCAATTCATTCAGAGCCTCATGGCTGACCTCACAACCCGTTACTACCAGGCCACGCAGGTTGTTAAATTTAACGAGATATCGAATGCCATTATCGGTGATTCCCGACCCTGCAATATCCAAAATTTGTAACTGTTCAACTTCCTCAATCGCGGCAAGCGAGTTGTCCGTAAAGGAATTTGACCTCCGAGAAAGGATCGTGCCTGCCAGGGTGGCACCATCCGTAAATCCCTTCCACTTGTTAAGGCGGTTGTAAAGCAAGAGGAATTTAGGCAATACACCCTTCCCTTTCTGAAACGCACAGGTTTTGTTGGCATGGACGCGATAAACGACGTAACAGACGATTAGGATAGGTCCGACCACAAGCGACCAACTGCGGACAACCAGCATCACGACTAACGCGCAAAACGCGATAAATACGTGAAACCACAACATCAAACCACCAGGATTTTGATCCTGCGTATGCGTCATCAGATAACGGTCAAATCCAAATGTGCCGTGATACGGATCAAAATCCGAAGCATCGAGTTTACGGCCGATTCGCTTGTTGTATCCACAGTGCGGGCACTGGATATCGTCGGGCCCAATCATCCGTTCGCATTTACCACAGGGTTCATCGGGCTGTTTTTCTTCCGATTGCAGTTCAAGTGTGTCAGAAAAGATATTGGGAGCCTCAACCGCAAGTGATTGAGGTTGCTGGGAATCCAATTCCAGGGGGGCTAACGTCAGGTCATCTGTTGCACCGATATCGGAGTGCAAAGCCACAAATGACGATTCGCAATGCGTGCATTTTAGAGAATCGCCGGATGTTCCTCTCACATCTGTAAAGCAGTGAGGGCACGTAAAGTGTTCTGGACTGGACATAATGTTATCGTCCTAATTACAGCCGCATTTTACAACCCCGTTGAAACCCATCGAATACTCGATGATCTGATCACGCGCCCGATGGCAACCCATCGCGTGACGCATCCTATTCAGGACCGCCCCAATATATATTTAGACCTAAATAGATAAGGTAAGATACCACGAGCACGAACCCGAAGGGTCTTCCCAGTTTTGCGTCCCGAGCGGAAGCTATCCCAATCCGAAAGCATGCCAACATGAACAACATCACGGGAAATTGGAGGATAAAAAAGATCGGTTTCGCATAGAGGCCGTCGGTTGTGACCGCCGCGGATAATCCCGCAACGAACAAAACGTTGAGAATATCCGCCCCGATGACGTTCCCGACGGCTAACTCTCCGTGCCCTTTGCGAACCGCCGTGATTGCCGTAACAAGTTCGGGCAGACTGGTTCCGAATGCGATGATCGTTGCAGCAATAACGGCAGGTGGAAAATTTGCATTTTTAGCCAATTGTGCTGCGCTATCAATTAAACCAACGCTCGACATCACCACAAAAAACGCAGAGACGGAAATAAACACGATCAACTTCCACGCCGCTTCATGATCATTTCCCTTTTCCGGAATCGTGGTCGCCTCCTCCGAATGTTTGGCTAGACGCACCGACCAGACAAGATATGCAATCAACAGGGACACCAGGAAAAACCCGGCCCACTGCGGAAGGACCGCATTTTGCTGGAAAAGATTTGACAGATTGCCAAAAGGCAGGCATAGGATAACGAGCAATAAACCTGCGCCGAATTGAACCCATCCCTGCCGATTGACGACATTGCGGTCTAGCTTCAGCGGTGTATATAGGCACGCCAACCCCAGAATCAAACCCGTATCACATATCACAGACCCAACGGCATTTCCCAGTGCAATTTGGGGTTTTCCCTCGATGGCCGCCAAGACCGACACGACCGCCTCGGGAAAAGTAGTACCGATCGAGACGATTGTCGCACCTACAATTACCTTCGGTAACCCTGTACGCAATGATAGTTTTACCGCATAATCGACCAGCGAATCCGCGCTCTTTCCAAGGATAGCCATACTAACGGCCATGATGAGCAACAGAAGGGGGGTATTGGCCTCGGTAATGAATTGTTCGAACTGCATGGGACGGTGATCGATTTGACTCTTCGGTATCGTACGTGTTAAGACTACAGACGTCCGATTTTACGAAGAATCTCACATGTCATCAACCGAAGAACAAACCTATCAAGCTCGGTACCGGTGGCTTCCAGTGTGGAATGTGGCCTGGAGGACCGTACGCTGTCTCTTGATCGCCTATGTCGCGATCGTCATCCTTCTTCTGGTGTTTGAGCGAAGATTAGTATATCCCCAGGAGTCCTGGGATCCGAAGATTGGATTCGGTGACGATCGGTCGCTTGAAGAGGTTGCAATTACGGCGCCCGACGGCGTGAAGCTTCATGCCTTATACCATCAGCAGACGTCACCACGGGTGGTCATTCTTTATTTGCACGGCAACGGTGGAAATATAGGACACCGTGCCGGATTGCTGCATTTCCTGTCGACGAAATATCAGGCATCGGTACTGGGACTATCCTATCGGGGTTATGGTAAAAGTGAGGGGCATCCTACAGAGGATGGGTTGTATTTAGACGCTCAGGCAGCATTGGATTATCTATTATCCCGTGAACAGGTGGGCGTTAACCGGGTATTGATTATCTCGCGTAGTTTGGGCGCGGCGGTCGGACTAAAAATAGCGATTGACAATTCCATCCCAGCGATTTGCATAGAAAGTACCTTTACCTCGCTGCCAGACGTAGCAGCATCCCAATACCCCTGGATCCCCGTTCGGTTACTGATGAGAAATAGGTATCCGAGTCTAACCCGCATTCCAAAATACCACGGCCGTTTATTACAGTCTCATGGTGATGCGGACGAGTTAATACCACCTTCAATGGCACAGCAGCTATACGCAGCGGCCCGATGCGACAAGGAGTTTTGCCTCATTCCCGGAGGGACCCACAACAGTCCGCAAAACGATCGATATTACACCTTGTTAGAACAATTAATTAGCCAGTGTTATGACCAGCCACCCGAAGATGCCCGACCGTCACAGGATGCACCCTAGCTCACGTCGTCGTCGAACAATGGCGTCGAAAGGTATCGTTCGCCCAGACTCGGAAGAACCGTCACGACACACTTGCCAGCCATTTCCGGCCGGGCGGCCACCTGTGCAGCAGCACAGACATTGGCTCCGCTGCTAATACCAGCCATGATTCCTTCCTCTTTTGCCAGACGTCGAGACCATAAAAACGAGTCCTCGTCACTAACCGTTATGACATCATCGACGAGTGTTGTATCTAGATTGCCCGGGATAAACCCTGCACCGATCCCCTGAATCCGATGCTTGCCCGGATCCTCCCCGCTAATAACGGCGGAGGTAATCGGTTCTACGGCGATAGCCTGAATATCCGGGTTTTTTGATTTCAAATATCTCGCCGACCCAGTGATGGTGCCGCCGGTTCCAACACCGGCGATGACGGCCGCAACCGTCCCATCCGTATCATCCCAGATCTCAGGCCCTGTGGTTGCCTCATGGACTGCCGGATTTGCCGGATTTTCGAACTGTTGAGGCATCCACGCGTTCTCCTCTTGGGCCACAAGCTCCGCCGCCTTATTAATCGCGCCTTTCATGCCTTCAGCGGCGGGGGTCAATACTAAATTAGCACCTAACTGCCGCAGCAACGCCCGTCGCTCGACCGACATCGATTCTGGCATGGTTAGTGTCAATTTATACCCCCGGGCCGCACATACAAACGCCAGCGCGATTCCCGTATTCCCACTTGTCGGCTCAACAACATGGGTGTCGGGATTCAAATCGCCACTCTCTTCCCCGGACCGAATCATCGCTACGCCTATGCGATCTTTCACGCTATTTAAGGGATTAAAGAATTCGCATTTGACATATACGGTCGCGCCACCATCGGGGATAACTCGATTCAATTTGATCAAAGGGGTATCGCCCATGGTATCAATGGCAGTCGCATAGGTTTGATTTCGCAGCATAACGTAGAGTCCTGTGTGTTGTATCTGGATGAAATAATTAAAGAAACCACTCAAATCAGCTAAGCGGTTAAGGATAACATAATTACAATTGCTTGTCCCACGGGGGTCCATCCAAATAATACTCTTTACTTCCCAAATGGAAGCCGATAACCTATCGAGGTGTAGAGAATCTTGCGACGCTCTAACCACACATCATATTTTGTCCATGGGACACATCCGTAAGCAATACAAAGGATCGTGTAATGCCTAAACACAATGAGACCATAGTCGGCTTGCTGAAACAGGCATATAGCCTTGAACTCGAAACGGTTACCAATTTTATCGCCAACAGCATCAATCTTGACGGTATCCGCGCCGAGGAAATCAAGAAGGCACTCGCCGCGGACGTCGTGGAGGAACTGGGGCACGCTCAGCAGCTGGCAATGCGAATCAAACAAATTGGGGGTCTCGTCCCGGGTTCGAAATCCCTCGAATTTGGCGAGCAGGTGCAGCCTCCCGCCGACACCTGTGATGTCATTGGCGTGATTAAGGGCGTGATCAAGACTGAGGAGACCGCCTGCGCACTTTATAACGAAATAATCCGCGAGACTGATGGCCAGGACTATGTTACTCAGGATTTATGCATACGGCTTTTAGCTGACGAAGAAGAACACCTTGTGCTGTTTCAGGGATATCTGAAGGAATATGAAGCAGACTGATGGTCCTCGGGTTCCCGTTTTATAGGGATTTACGACCATACAAATACGTCGTCCGCGACCTTACTGAATCCGATAAACGTTGCGACGACGATCCGGCCCTGCTCGCCGTCGACGCCTGGCACCTCATGGATACATCCCGTATTGAAAAAATACAGATCGCCAGGTTCCAAATCAATTCGTACGTTCGGGATATTATTCTGTTCCGCATATAGGTGGAACGTATTGTTAGCCAAATAGGGCGAAATTTCGGGCTTCCAAAAACAACGGTGAATAATACATTGGGCGCTGCATCCGTTCCGGACGGCGTTCTGAAGAACCAACACCCCCGCAAATTGATGGTCAAATTCGTGAACCGCATAATCGGAGCGTCTTTCGCGATTTCGAACACTATCAAAATGCGGTTTATAAGTATACCCGCCGTAGTGGGCGCGGATGATGGCTTTCCCATAAATGGACCCATCAGATTCCATCGCGGTCTGGACGGTCTTTCCCACTGCAAGAGATTGAAGCGCGGAGTAGAGTCTGTCGACAGGATTATTCAAGTGTTCAAACAGACGATCCAGTAACCCGTTGGATTCGCGGCTGCGTTGGAAAAAGTCATTGCGATCCGAACCGCGGTAACCGAGGCTGGTGCCGATGTCGATTCGTAGTTTATTTCCATGGCTCGATAGAGCTTCTTGCGCGGTCGCCCATTCTTTCTCCTGGGCACCATCCCGAAAATATCCTTCCGGGATAGAATCCTGAAGAAAGGAATCAGGGATTGGCTTGGCCGGATCGAACAGGTGGCCTTCATTTACCAGGTGGTTCGCGATTTCACGGCAGGCCGGCGAATCGAGCGCACCACGAACGATGATCGCAGGAATATTACCATTAGATAGCTCTTCCAATGGCCGTTGTGTATCGTCTAACGTTACGTCGGACGAAAATTCAAGTGGTACCCAATTCATGATAATCGTCTCCAGTGATTCCAATCCAAAGCGGAGCCAGCCTAATTATACAACAGTCAGTGTGAATTCCGACACGGTTCCATAACGATGATTAAGTCCCATTCACATTTTGTCCTATGCCCGCGTCGCAACTCCTATTTTCCGCCGTGTCTCATTTTAGGCGAATGTGTAATCAATATGTGGACACATTTTTTCTCTATTCCATCCCTTGAATTACCTATTTCTCTGAAAATGACAACGAGCGACAGGTTCCCACTCAGTATCCACCTCACTGGCACATTAATTGCACCCTAAAACAGTACGGCCGACAGTATTTTCTTATTCCGTTTTTTAAATGAGGGGCCCTAAGTAATGAAGGTGATCACCCTAACGTTATCATTGCTAATGATTGGGATTTTTGTACTCCCCGGTTCAGCCGAGGACGGTACCTTAAAACAATTACAGGCAACCGGCCAGTTGCAACTTCGTAAACAATTTATTAAGCAGGCCGGGCGATCTATGTTCAATAATGAAATGAATTGGCAGAATTGGGCCCGTCAGGTTGATCAAATGCAACCTGCTCAGATACTCGGCTTATGTCAGATACTTAATCCGCAGCAACGGATATTGTTGGGTCAACAACAGCGACGAATGGATGATTGGATATATCGACAATGGTTATCGCAACAAATGTGGCTCCAACAAAATGCGTTGGGCGGAATGCCCTTCGGAGGGTTGCCGTGGAATTTCCGCCAACCTCAGGTAGCATACATGCCGATCGTTACCTGGTTGCCTCAGGGGACACAGTTGAATGCCAACGCCGTTGTCTCAGCCGATCGACGTAGCGTGCGAATGAATCTTAATCCGATCTTTTCGTCGATTGGCCCTGTTCACCACTTCAATATGGCCAACGGCGCCTATTACCAGCCTAATTACGGTTACAGGGGAAACGGGAACGGATACAGTTCGCCCAGTCGCAATACACCGGCGGGAAATGCGGCCACGAATAGGCGACCGATTCCTGAATGGTATCGTAAGATACGAAATAATCCCTGAGGCATGATCAAATCGGTTAGACACATAATCTCGATGTGCACTTTTAGACGTGCTTGACGATCCGACGTTTCAAATCTTTTTCTGCGAAATAGATCGTTGCAAAAACGGGAACAATTATAGCCCAGACTCCCCAAATCATACCGGTATTGAAAAATACCAAAATGCTCATGTCGTACACTCGGTCCGGCGTAGCGACGACACGAACCTCATCAATCACAGCGTCCCCGTTGAACAAAGCAAGGGCTTTAGCCACCCAGACGGTACATGCACAAATAATCAGAATCCCCTGACAGCACAAAGCGGTGCCGCAACCTCCTCGGATTACTCTAAATCCCTGATCGGTATTGTAGTTTACCAGTAAAATCACGGTCCCTATCATCCCCGTGAGGATACCCACGACGCCCAACCCCATGAATAACATAAAAATATACGTCAGCATATCCTGTGTGCCGTTCATCGAAACGGCCGTGTTCTCGCCTAAATGTTCCAGAAACAAGTTCCGATTAAGAACTCGTTTTGCGTAGGTAATGACAAAGAACACGTAAGGGACAATCGTCACAGCCGCGGACGCGACCGTAATCCATGTCGCCGTGGATTTTCGATAGTTTATTACCGGCTTCTGATCGTCCAGTAAATGAGCAGGAATATTCATAACAGGTTCTCGTGTGACACGGACAAATAAGCGGCGCGTAACGTCAGTATACAATATTACGTTTTTGTTAAGAAGTGTTTCAGTCGTCCCCAGCGATCATCGGTTTGCCACGGAATAACGATTGTTTAACCCAGTTATTCGCCGTTGTCCCGCCTCTTTATTGACACACCGAATCCAGGACCGTGATTGCATCTGGCACGTCCGTCAACAATCTGTACAGGCGGATCAAACACGTTGAACCATCTGCGGGGGGATTCGGCAATGGGACTTCTGTCCAGAGCTAAAATGGCCGGAAGAGCAAAAGGTTCGCTCCCCCGATGGGGTACGACCCGTAAGCTCCTTTCGTCCGCTAATTTATAGATTTCTATTAGCGTGGTAAGACCGCCGCACCAGTTCACATCCGGTTGAAGCACATCGTGCATCAAATTGTCCGCAATCTGTGTAAATCCTTCGATTAGATATTCGTGTTCTCCTCCGGCAATTGGGATCGGCGAATGCAGGCATAACTCCCGATATCCCTCAACGTTATCCGGCATCAATGGTTCCTCGATCCAGGAAACATCGAAAGGCGTGAGTTGTTCCGCGATGGCAAGGGTTCGCGCGACGTTCCAACCTCCAAATGCGTCAATCATGATTGCGGGTACGTCGCCTATCAAACCTCGCGTACGTGCCACCAGTTCAATGATCAGGGACGGATCCGGATCCGATCCAAATCTTTCCACGTGAAGTTTTACATCCCGGTTTCCGTTGTTGATGGCTGAGCGCGCCTCCTTTTCGTCAAAAACCGTGCTGTAAATACTGCACGAATCCCGGGCCGGCACATCGGATCGCAGTAATTCATAAATAGACCGTTCTGACGCTTTCGCGTAAGCGTCCCAAATCGCGAGATCAACCCCGGAAATTGCCATCGGAACCAGGCCCTTCCTTCCGTAGAAACCGGTCATCTGGCACATCGTCGCATGCGCATCCGCAGGGTGATCAATATCCATACCAACTAACCGTTCCCGCAAAACCGTGCGTATGATATGTATCCCGGCGCTGCCTCCACCACCAACGCCAATTCCAATGGTCCCGTCGGATGTAGTAACCTCGACGACGATTTGGCCCAGTTGGGTCCGCCAATCCTGCGGACTGCCGGGAGTGGTTGGTTGCCACGCCTCAATTTGAGATATTATCATTTGATCGATAGCCTGCCGCTGGCGTTGAATGAACTATGCGTAAGTTGTGCCCGTTGTTTAAAATAACTCAGATTAACCATCATCATTTTGAATAAGTATAATACTACTTCTTACCAATTCCATTGTGGATAACCATGGTTTTTTACACTGTTTTACACAAGGCACAGATTGCATGACTCAATCAGATGACCGTTCACCAAACTGCACACATATTCTCAATGCAACGGATCAGTCATTCCAACAGGATGTCATCGACGCGTCGAGTGAACAACTGATCCTCGTCGATTGCTGGGCCAGTTGGTGTGAGCCATGTAAATCACTGATGCCCACCCTGGAAGAGCTGGCTTATCATTACGACGGTGATTTTACGCTCGTAAAAATTAATACCGAGATCGCACCCGCCACAGCGCAAACACTTGGAGTAACCACGTTGCCGACGGTTTTTGCTATATACGACGGTGTCGTGATGGACCAATTTCAGGGACTCTTAGAAAAGAACGACATTATCCAATGGATTGAAAACCTAATGTCACAAATTGTTTTTAACAAAGCCCTTGCAAATGAGTCTGACGACCCTTCAGGGAGCGAACGCGTGTACCGGGAATTGTGCGCGAAGCGAGACAACCCGGATCCAGTTAGGATTGCGCTAGCACGCGTATCTACCTCCCTGGGGCGTCACGAGGAAGCCTTTGAAATTATCGATGCACTTGAGAGGGAGAGGGGCTATCTCGAACCCGAAGCACAACAGGTAAAGGCGCTGATTGAACTGGTGCGACCCAACCACGATCTGGACGAATTGCGGAACCAAGCTATTCAGCATCCCGATGATCTGGAATTTAAACTTCAATTGGCTCAGGGGTTAGCGGCGAATCAAGAATACGAAGAATCGTTTGCCATCGCCCTTGAATTAGTGAAACAGGATAAATCCAGTACTGGCGATTCAGCAAAAGAATTCCTTCTAGGGGCTTTCATGGCTTTGGACGATGAATCCGACCTGGTTCATCACACGCGCCGAAAACTAGCGATGCTCATGTATTAAGCCGCTGGAAGGCCAGATACAGGCGTTAGGGTTTCCTGGCCGGTTTTGCACTTCAATTATCGCACCGCTTGATTAAACTGCGATATATACGTTACCGACCCACAAGCGAAACACCGTCGACATTTTTATCATTATCGGCAAATGAATATATCAACCGACATCTTGGCCCAACAGTTAGACCACCTTAGCAGTCTATCTCGATTCTCTAAGGATCGAAAAGACGCTTTGAGCGAAATCATGGCTGTGGAGGCAGTCGTTAATATCCTAATCTCCGATGTCTCCATAACCCGTGGTTATGTGCGACAAGACGGCTTACGGGACGGCCGAACGATCAACGCGCGAATCCCCAATACGGAGCAGTGGCTAAAGATTCGTTGTCAAAACCAAAGAAACGGCGAGCTGGAGGTTATCGACCCGCAGCAGTTGTTTCGCTTTCGGATTCAGCCAACCGATTACGATGATGTAAGAAAGGTTCTGATTGGCTTTGAGGTGCCTCACCACGCCGACCTGCCGAACCCCAATCATTTTTCGCCATCCGAACCGCTGGCTCCACCTGCCAGCACCGATTCGCCTACCGCTCTTGCAGGTTTGGACGACCATGCGCTGGTCGAACCCGACACTACGGCTGACGATCTTGATCGGATGCAATCCGAATCATTACTGATTCTCAATGCTGCTTCAGAGGATCTGGACCGGGCTTCGGAATCCAATGTGGCACTTGTTGTGGATCTACCCTTTCCGGACGCGGACGACGACGAGGTTGTGATGATCGCCAAACCTAATCCCTCTGATTCGACTACCACCATGGAAGGGGCGGCGATAACCAGGGTTGCTCCGCTGGAAGGCCGAATCCCTTCCGCATTGCCAGTGCCCGAGCTTGTCATTGAAAAAGAAAACAATCAGGAATCGGAGTTAAAGGAACCAACTTCGGATGCAGAAGACCAGGACGCCGAGATACTTGATCTGTCCGATCCACGACTCCATCGCGACGCCATGTCAGAATCCCAAACATCCTCGAAAGCAAATGCACTACGACAAGAAATATTGGGGGAATCGAGCGAGCCCATCTGGCTCAAACAATTCAGCGAACTGATATCCGCTGAGACCGGTGTTGCGATACGAACCGTTCGGGATGTTCAGCAACGGATGTGGAATACGATTGTCTCGCCGGATTTCTTTGATGACACTAAAAATACGCTCAGTTTCTTTCCCTTTGGGAATTTTCGCCTGAGGCGCAATGGTGACGATCTTAATCTGGATTTCGCTTCTCACCCCTGTCAGGAGATCGCAGAGTTTTCGGCAAACGAAGATGTTCGTTATGAACAAATTGCTGAGGATGTGGAGATGCAGAACGAATCACCCGTTGCCCACCAGGCGTTACGAATCGCAACGCGGGTGGCACCGCTCGTAGGACTCAGTCCGCCCGTGACATATGAGGTCATCTTTGAAACGTTGCTATTGCTGCTTAAAGTATTCGGCGTTGGTAAACGGCGTGTGCGTTTTACTGACATAGGTGAATTCTTCCCTGTTCTTTTGCGAGGGACAGTGCAGTACCACTTTCGCCCCTATCGCCCCTTAATCCGCCTTGCATCCGAGTCATTTCGAAAAGTGATTGATCTTGCGGAAAATGAGGGGGAGGGACATTTGCAATTCGTTCGTGATCGGGGAGTTCCGGCCCAACCCTTGTTCAAATCAGGGGCCGCCGCTGTTGCTCGACGGAAGAAAAAGACAAGCCCGGTTGGTTGGATAGTATTGGGAATTTTTGTCTGGTTTTTTGCATTATGGGTCTTGGAAATTATCGGGAATCTTTAATCGGTCAACAAAACTCGGAATGCGTTCCCGTGCGGTTGGCATGCTTTGGCAAAACCAAGTAGCATGAATGCTTAGCAGCGACTGACCCATCAGCGCTTGTTCATCAAACCCGTGCGAAAACTAATCCCAGAAGGTGACGCAATGCCTAAACACCAGCGGACACGACGATTTTGTATGCTGCTCGGATTCCTGATAGCCGGTGGATTTCCCCAGAGCAATCTCAAATCTGAAAATTGCCAGAGTCAGTTGAATCGCCCGCCAAATGTAGTGCTTGTTCTAGTGGATGATCTAGGATGGATGGACCTCTCATGTCAAGGAAGTGACTATTTCCGCACGCCGAACATCGATCAACTAGCGAGTGACGGGATGCGATTCACCGACGCGTATGCCGCCTGCGCGGTTTGCAGTCCGACTCGCGCGGCCGTCATGACTGGCCGCTGGCCCGGCCGCGTTGGTATAACCGATTGGATCCGCGCGCGGTTTCAACGGGGAAAAATTACTGTCACCGGTCGCGCGCCCACAGAATATGTTGGGGGAAATAATCGAAAGTTATTGTGTCCCCCTAACCCATACTGGATGGAACATGATGAAACGACCATCGCGGAACTATTGAAACCGGCTGGTTATACATCTTGTCACATCGGAAAATGGCACCTGGGAGATCCGCAATGGTATCCGCAGCAACAGGGGTTCGATATTAATATTGCCGGGTGCGATATAGGCCAACCACCATCTTATTTCGATCCGTATCTTCATCCGCGATACAGTTTTGATGATCAACTGGTTCCCCGGAAAACGGGCGAATTTCTCACCCACCGCGAAGGCTATGAAGCGCAGCGGTTCATCGAGGCAAATAAAACTAAACCGTTTTTTCTTTCCTATTGTCCTTACGCCGTCCATACGCCTATCCAGGCCATTGAACAGGTTGCTGCTAAATATGTTCGTCAAGGGAAGAGTGCCACGAATGCCAAATACGCGGCGATGGTGGAAAGCGTTGATGATGCCATGGGAATGATTATGAAGTCACTTCGTGATCACGATCTCATCAACAAAACCATCATAATTTTTACGTCCGATAACGGCGGCCTCAAAGGCCCTACTGACAATAGCCCATTACGATCAGGCAAGGGATACGCCTATGAAGGTGGGATTCGTGTTCCCCTCATTGTCAGCTGGCCCGGAGTAATTGCGGAGGACATCGTCAACGGAACCCCCGTCAGCAGCATCGATTTATTTCCCACGATTGCTGAAGCCACTGGTTGTGAACTTCCCTCGGATCGGGAAATTGACGGAATCTCGCTATTAAATCTGCTCCGCTCTGGTGGGGAACGATCATTAAAACGAGACGCCTTATACTGGCATTTCCCTCACTATCGGCATGCGCCCGGTCCGTATTCCATTATTCGCTCCGGTAACTGGAAATTTATTAAGTGGTATGAAGGCCGGTCTGAACTCTATAATCTCAAGAGCGACATCTCCGAGAGCAAAAACATGGCGTCATCATCTAAGCGTATAGCCATGGAGCTGGAACAGAAACTTTTTGAGGAACTCGCTCGCATGGGAGCCAAGCTGCCCAGACCGAACCCTAACTACACCGGAAAATAGCCGGATAACCGCCATCATCACCAGTGGCCCGTTCGCGACCTGGGCTTGTTGTCAAATTCGGCTACGGAACCTCAAGGTGTCCGTCTTGGGGGTAAGCTATCCCTACGGTAAACGATTATCCGATATGATCAAATTCACTCCGTTTCAGATCGTGAGAATCGCCGCTTGGTTTTTGATAGCGGGTTCGTACTGCTGGTTAGGTCCGGGCACGATGGTGGAATTCTTTGGATATAGCGCTCTTTTCGTTCTTGTATCCTACGGACTGCGTTTTATGCCGATTCCTATATTATTTTGTTCGGAAGGTTCCCTTGTGCTCTTTAAACGGGCGGTCAAGGACCAGAAAAGACTGGTCGACGAACATCCGCACCAGGCGTATCATCGGATCAATCTGGCCTCGGCACATCACAATCTGGCCGTCGCGTTTGTGAAAGACGGCAAACCAAGCTGTGCTGTGAAAGAGTATCTACACGCGATTGCTATCTTCGAATCCTTGCTTAAACAACACTCGGGTTTTCCCGAGTATTTGGATCGCCTTTCCCAACTATATAACGATGTGGGTATAGAATTCGAAAAAATGGGGCGGACGACTGAGGCCAGGGCAATCTACGAAAATCGCCGGAAGGTCGATGACGTTCCTCGGATTTAGACCCCCGTCACGCGGGTAACCCATCTGATGTCTAGCAGACAGAAAACCTTGAAAGATACACCCCAGAGAAGGTAACCGGTCATCGCCTAGTGAAAAGTTCTGATGAGACAATCGATAACAAAATGTCACGTAGTCGATAGTCCGCATCAGCGGACTCCTCACATAGCAGGTTAAGCATTTCATAATCACGAAAAATAATCTGCCGCGCCAATGCATAGGACAATAACTTTTCCACGAAGACGCGAGACAATTTGTCGTTGTCTTCGAGCAGTATATTTTTTAGACCCTGCGGACCCTCGAAGGTACGCCCGTCCATATGGACGGATTTTGCATTCACTGGGAACCCTTCAGAATTATCACCCCCGCCCTCACGCGTGATGCCATAGTTAACAACATCCGTGTACCGATCCCGCCACCGTCCAATAACGTCGAAATTTTCCAATGCGATGCCAAGGGGATCCATCTTCCTGTGACAGCCATTGCAACTGGCATTCTCGCGATGCGCGTCGATCGTCTGTTTAATTGTCTCTGTGTTGGTCGGGGGCTTCAGTGCAGCGATTTCCAGATCTGCCGGTGTCTCTAGTTGATCACCGTAAAAGCTTTTCAGGACCCATGCGCCACGATAAAACGGGTTGGTGTATTCCCCATTGTTGGTGGTCATCAACATGATACCTGCCTGTGTCAGGAGACCTCCGCGACGTCGGTCCTTCTCCCCAAGCGTGACTTTGGTGAATTCGGAAGTAATCTCCCTGGGCCTGTAGTCGCTTGGTGACACTTTACTTGCACCAGGTCGTTTGCTGGGCGTCGCGACCGCGTGCCCCTCAATCCGATAGATGTAGTTGAGCTCCGGTGTGATCATGACAAAATCCGAGTCAATAAAGTTTTGCAGACCCAGATTGCTCGAAAGCACTTCCTTGAAAAACTCCACCGGTTCTTCTTTTATCTGTTCCCGGACAAGGTCAAATTCGTCAACGTCAAAAATACTCACGTCCGGTTCGATAATGTCGAGTCTTTCAAGATCAAGCCACTGATAAACAAAATCATAGGCAAACCGATGGCTTTTATCGTCCTCCAGCATTCGAATTGCCTGTTCCCTCCGCACCGCGGGATCACGCAACTTCCCCTGCCGTGCCAGATTGTAAAGCGTATCGTCAGGAAGGGAATTCCACAGGAAATAGGACATCCGCGACGCGATCGCTTATTCGTCAAGCGACTCTGAAGTGCCTTCCTGTTTATATAGGAAATTAGGGGAACAGAGCATCCCACGGATCCCTGCTTGCAGACCCGAGTAAATACTCCGTCCCTGAGCGAACTCCATTTCTGCAAGCGTATAAACCTGTTCCATTTCTTCATCAGTAACGGGCCGCCGATACAGTTTCCGAGCCAACCGATGTAAAATAGACTGACATGCCGCCAAGTCTGCAGAAGAATCGATATCGCTGCAGTAATTTTCATAGAAGGATGTCCCTGGCGGCCACGATTCGTATACGGGACCCGTGACGGATGCATTCTCGATGCAAAACATCCGCTGAGCACCGCCCCTTTTGACAGAATTGCATCGAAGAACAATGGTGTCATCAGAGGCAAGTCGTGTTGTGAAACCTTCACGCGGATCAAAGACCTCCCATGCAGCATTATTTGGGATCACCGTAACGATACTTTGTCCCACTCCGGAGTTTTTACGAAGGAAGTAGCTCATCGAATGAGCAACGGACGGAACCGCGTCCACACTAGTATCGGATACATTTTTCACAGCGGGAAGTCTTTCTTCAGCGCGACTTCCCGGAACAAACTCAGCCGTAACATAAAATCCCTTCAGGGTAACCCGATAGAGGCCGTTCGTTTTTACTGACGGATTAATTTTTATTTGGGTCGCCGGAGATGCGAATACCAGCGGTCGTAACTTCCGTTCAAGGGATGGCGCAAACCCGTCCGTATTGTCTTTATGGCTGAGCGAATCTATGTCTGTATTTTTGGTTGAATAGACAACAACACGCGGATCCGGTTTGTCACTGACGACACTCCCAGCAATCATGTTTGCAACCGTGAAATATGTTTCCATGTCCGAGTTGGATATATGAAGCTGATCGGCATTGTTATTAAAACCGGCGTGGATATTGTCCAGAGGCAGTTGGTGGGAAAGAACAAAACTTGTACCAAAAACATCGTTCACCGTGTTTTGATATTCGACTCGACTTAACCGCTTCAGCATCCCCGGTTTTTGCGCCTCCCCGAGTGCGTGTAGTCGCCTACCTAAGGCATCCTGCAGTACCTGCCTCTGCGTCCGTTCCGGATGCTTACCCGCCTCATCCGGCGGCATCTCCCCACGGGCAATCGCCATGTAAATATCCTGCAACAGACCTGAGTTGTCCCATTTGTCCCCCCCCATCCGATCGAGACGGAGACCGCCTTCGGCCGTTTCCATTCCGTGGCAGGACACACAGTACGTGTTGAAGAATTTTTGTACCTGCGCGGGTTCTTTCGCGATGCAGTTCGCACTACTGACAATGAAAACCAGCGATAGGAAAACAACGGTACGCGGAAGCATAAGATGCAACATAACCTTAAAGCTATAACCTTAGAGCTGAATGACTTTCTTGCTGTTACCAAAATGGTCTCTTCGGATGCCGAATTTTTGAAGAATCGACAGGTAGATATCGCAGGTTGTCTCATCTTTGCGAATGACATGTCCACCGTGGTTTAAGAATTGTCCGCCTGCCACTAAGACGGGGATTTCGTTACCGTTATGCGGCCCCATGGTCTGACTCACACTATTATTGCCCGTGGCCACGGTCACCGTCTCATCCATTAGCGTTCCACCCGATTCGACACGCGTACTCGCGAGTTTGCCGTAAAAATTCGACAAAAGTGAATAAAAGGAAGAGTCATATTTCGTCAGACTGTTGCGGGCGTCCTCTGAATTTGGCACGTTATGTGTCGTGATGTGATGGTCGTGATCGAGTCCTGTCATATAAAAATTAACCACTCGTGTAATGTCAAACCGGAATGCCTTGTAAATCATGTCGAATGCGATACCCCGCTGAATCTGGCGCGGATTTTCCAGGAATCTTTTTTTATCAACGTCGGAGGCCAGGAAGTCATTCTCGAATTGCGGCGCCACCGGGAATTCAACATCGTGTTGCGGTTCGCTGAGCCACTCAATTGATTTATTCAGTTCCTGCTCCGATTCACGCAGCGCAGCGAAATATTCTTCCAGTCGTTCTCGATCCCGGCCTGAAACGCGCGACATAAGCGCTTTGGCTTCCTCAAGAGAACCGTCGAGAACGCTTTTCTTATGCGCCAGCAGTCGCTCCTGCGTCTTAGTGTCCGTCTTCGCAAAGAGGGTTTCAAACAGGAGCCTTGTCGATTGAATCGGCATCACGGGCAACCTGTTGCGCCAGGATGCAACGATGTGGTGATGGGCATGACTGATAAAAGTGACGACATTTCTAACTCGGGTCAAGTGACCAATGTGAGACGCCACAATCTGGTCAAGTGAATCCGGATTTGTCGAGGTGTTACCAACAAAGCACTTGTGGTCGTGGACATGGTTCCCGCCAAATTTCATCTTTGAATAGAGCGTAAAATGGTTCCGATGTTTTTTCAACGGTTCCATATGGTCACTCAGGGCATAATCCGCCCCACCGTCCTGGGGCAGTACGTCCGTGAAAAGACCGTAGCCCATGCTCACACAAAAAAGCCTTTTAACTTTCGTCCCTTCGGGAGCGGGCCGATCCTGACCAAAACTCTCGAGTGCCGGCAGGAACAAAACACTGCCAGCGGACTTAAGAATCTCACGACGTTTCATAATGGGGACCTCTCAGTGGTGTTGCATATGCACGGTGGAATTGCTCCTGCGAAGCTGATCGGGGTGAAGATAGCCGATAGACCTTCGCTAGTCACGGTGAAAACAAATTAAAGCACATGACCATCGAACTTAAATCGGACGCTCCCTTCCGCCCAACACGAGAACCCATATCTGAAAAAGCCCTGTGAGGCTCGTGTGAGGCCGTTAAAGCCGCCCAAAAGTATCAAACAGGTATCCCGCTATCTAAATCATATCATACATCTCTTTTATCGGTCGACCCTTATAACTCTTTCCTCTCCGATACGGCGCTGCCACGAAATTAAAGGGGGGCGGCATCCGGTTTTCCGCGACCGTCCCGTGTTCGTGGCCGTGCAGTTTAACAATGGTCGGCGTGCCATAACGAGTGCCCCTGGGTTGATGCGATCGCAAAGTGCAGACGGTCAAAAAAACAAAAAAACATGTGGACTTCGGAGGGGGGGCAGTGAGGTGGTACATTCAACACATGCATTTGTTGATGCATTATGGAAGACAGCGTGGTACAAAGGCAGATATTCATTGCGTCTATCGTGAAATCCGCAAACCACCAACTAATTCGTTATCGCTAAATACCCCAATCACTTTTGACCGAGAGAGTTCAGTATGCCAAACCGTTTTTTAAGCCATGGAATTTTAGTCGCCGTCATGATCGCCGTCTTCCTGCAGTTATCGACCGCTGCCCGGGCCAATAACAATTATTTTCTGCCGGGCGATTCATTCTTTCATACTGTTTTGACCGAGAGCATGCTTCAGGAAATTGAAAAATCGAAAAGTCCGGTCTTTCGTTACGTACGGCCCGATCACCTCGATACATTCCTTTGCGGATTTGCGGGTTTTGACAAGTTGCAGGTTAAGGACATGTCGCCGGCCATCAAAAAGAACCTGCAAGGACTCTACCGAGATTTGCGTGAAGACTATCCTTTACAGATAGAACTGGTCGAGGAAATCCGGCGGGTTCCAGGAGACGCTATCGGAGATGGAGACAAGGAAATCAAAACTGGAAAAATCCTGCGGCGTGAACTAAACGGTTTCAGTATGTTCTTTTACAATGCTGGGTTTGACGCGAACCGATACCGAATTGCACTGAGGTACAACGAAACCTGGGTGGAAGACGTGGTTTCATTTGGACATCAACGGGAGCACATTCAATTTGAGTTCTTCATTCGCGAAGAAAAGGCAATCCTGTCGGATTGGCGGGACGCGTCGTTGGTGAAACCGCTGGACGTAATCGGTCCTGCCATCGAGGTTCGACGATCACGAGACGCGTTACCACCGGTAACGCTCACGAGCAAGATGCGAGTCTTTATCCTGCCAAAAACTAATTTTCAAGCGGCCTATGATCGCAATAGCGACACATTTTTCCATGGAATCTACGAGGTTACCGAGACGGGCATCCAATTCTACAGTGCGAGGGGCAATTCGTGGAGGGCCCGCCCATACGAAATAGGTGAATGATGCGGACCGTGCCACTCACCCGTGCAAATACTAACGGTTCACCATATGTCCCCATCGAGGCATTGCAGGCGATCACGGAAGAGCAGAAAGCAACGAGTAAACAGCATGTTTCGGAACTACTGGGTTGCATTGAGCCGCTGCGTACGGCTTTTAAGAAATTGAAAAAGTACACCACAGAGGATTCGAACCTCTAACCTTCGGTTCCGTAGACCGATGCTCTATCCAGTTGAGCTAGTGGTGCAGTTAACGTTTTACTCTTCGTCGGAAACCATAGAGTACCCGACGATACAGAATTATTCCAGTGCCGTCAAAAGACAATTTTCTGATTAATTCCCTCCATTTGAAGTAGACGCCGCTTAAGACCGAGTCCCGTACCAGCGGAAAATCCGGTTAGCTTGCCATTACTGCCGAGGACACGATGACAAGGAACAACCAGTGGACAATTATTGGTGCGCATCACGCCCCCGACTGCCCGCGCGGCGCCCACATGCCCTACTTGCTTAGCGATTTCGCCGTAGGTCATAGTGCACCCGTAGGGTATTTGTTGGCAACATGACAACACTTTTTGTTGAAAACTTGTACGCGATGCACACGTGGGAATGTCGCTAAATGAAATCCGTTCGCCTTTTGCATATTTCGTTAGGGCACGCGCCAATGGTGTGGCGTTTGTCTGAAGACTTACGGAATGCCCTATTTCAGTTTCAACCATTGCCTTAGCGGCGGTTGCCGTATCGTGATAGAAAGTCAAACGCCTTAGAATGTCATTTTCCCGCAACAAACATATCCAGCGGAGATCGGTATTGAATATCTCGAGCCTGTAATGGTGCATACCGATTACCGAAAGGACC
>JAYZPA010000077.1:0-14482 GCA_036150515.1 Planctomycetota bacterium | reverse complement strand
CCTCTGAACGGTGCATCGACAAAAATGCTCTGTCAATGAACTTGCGAAAGACGCGGAATGACGGTGCAGAGTTGCCGTTATCAAAACTATCAATTGCCAACAGGACGGTATCTTCCCGAGGTCGGGAAATACGATAGGCACTCTCGTCCAATCCGCCCAATGCCAAATGGTCGGACCGTTGTGATAATGCAGCGGACGAGATAGCTGAAATCCGTTTTTCTTTTGCAGCACCTGCTAAAGTTGTATACCGCACATGAAACTCTTTCTTTTCTCCGTAAGCTGTCGCAAACGAAATCGAAAACAACTCGCCAAGAAACCGGTAACGAAACGTATCCACATATCCATCTCCGGTCACCAGAGGCATGAGTTCTTTTTCAATGGCATCCATCTCGATACCATTGATTGACAGAATTTCAGCTCCGCAGGGAATCTCTGATTTATGATGGTTCACATAGGCCCGCTGATCAATAAACATGATGGGTACAGGAAACATCCTTGTTGCATATTCCAGTTTGAACTGACAGGACAGAGGAATATTTGCATAGGTATGTCCACAGCGAACGCGATCCGCTATGCGTGCACAACTCATAAAAAACGATCGCAAGGCCACCGTTTCTCCCTTCGCAACCTGCGCTTTTTCTATTAATGCATCTAACTCCTGTTGGGTCGCATATAAATTCAATCCAGGGTGCATTTCAATCAAGATTGAACGCATGACTTCCAGATCCTCACTCGCCTCCTGATGAGATATTCTTGTCTTAAACGCATCAACAGGCTGACGGCTTCCGGCAGGACGTGTGCCCTCAACCGGCAAAGGACGGGACAGCAGTACAATCCCAAGCAACAGGGCACAGCGGATATAGTTCATCGTCGATTCCTCAATATTTTGCTGAAGGACAGATCAGACCGAGCAGTAACTATTTTGCCGTCAAATCCACACAGATAATTTCTTTGTCATTGCGAACAAACACGCACCGATTTGCAAAGGCGGGTGCCGACCACACGACCGGACGGCCAAACGCCTCGCCGGTCGGTTGCAACAATTTTGCACGACCCCATTCTTTGTAACCAGCCGGTGACAATTCAGCTATCACCAACTCACCTTGCTCATTAAACAGAAAATAGCGTTCTTCGTTGCGGGTCAGGAAGGCAGTGCCATGGTTTTGAGGGCGTTGCCCGGTCGTCGGTTTATACGACTCCCAAATCCGCTTTCCGGTCTCCAGCTGTACCGCCTGAAGCTCGCCTTTTCGGCAACCGACTCCGTATATGATACCGTTCTCAATGATCGGTGTGCTATTGGAACAGTACACGCCGGTCGTTGACGTACCACGCCAGACTTCCGTTACAGCAGGTTTGGTGGAATCCAGTTTGAGGCAGACACCCACCGTACCAATACCACTAGCAAACAGAAACTCACCGTATTTACGGGGAGCCACGACCGACATTCCATAGGCAGGTTGCAATGCCACCTTCCAGTACAACTCACCGTTTTTCGGGTTCATTCCATGCAATGCGGTTGGTGTCCACACAATTAACTGCTGGATACCCGCCGCTTCAATGAGCGTAACAGGGCAATACCCAGCCTCCTCACTATCCAATGCACTCCAAACTTCAGCACCGGTATGCTTGTCCAACGCAACCACCGTGGTCCCTTTGCCGCCAACCATTAAATACAGAAGATCCCCATAAATCATCGGATGCGAGCAGAATCCCCAAATCGGGGTTGTTAGCTTATACGCTGTTTTTAATTCTTTTTTCCAGATGACTTTGCCCGTTTTGGATTCCAAACAAAGCAAGTTACCTTCCGTTCCCAGCGAATAGACCCGACCCGCATCAACCGCCGGCGTCGCTCGCGGGCCGGCAGGGTAGGAGACCTCATAGGGACAATCATATTGGTGCGTCCAGATTTCCTTACCTGTCTCCGCATCTAAGCAACGAATGCGTTCCGTACCGGTTAATTTTGCCCGCCGGCTTGGTCCATTCGTTGGATCACCGCTGTTACGCTGATAATCCGTCACAAAGACTTTACCACCCGCCACGGCAGGGCCGGAATATCCGCCCGAGATCGGGGATCGCCATTTAACCTTTAATCCCTGCGCCGGGATTTCGCGGATGATTCCCGTTTCATACCAGACCGCATCATGTCCGGCACCCAGCCAGTGCGGCCAGTCATCCGCGATCAGCGAAGTACATCCCATCACCATCACCCAAGCTAACCATAACTTCTTCATTGCGATTCCCTTTAAGATTGCCGTTCGATCTTTCTTTAATCAATCCCCAAGTTTGTGAATGGTATTGTGAATGGTACCGTCGAACGAAGCACCCTGTCGATCGCGCAGCTGATATCGAATTTCCATACACCAGGTCGGTACAATGGTCGGCAATTCGATGAGTACGGTCATTCCGTCGCTCGATACCTGCACACCGGATACTTTCAGCGACGCTTCATCATAATGTTTCGAGCCGTAGTTTTGTGTCCGTTTTAGTGACCATTGTTTCACCTGATAGTTGGCAACATTCTGTGCCACCTTGAGATCAACCGGCTCGCTAAAAGTTAGTTTCATACCCGCCCTGGTCGCCTGTAGCTTTACCGGCAGGTGGACTGGCTTACCCGTATACCGTAGCCGATAAAATCCTCCGGGCTGGGTTTGATTCCCCGCCCAGGCAAACATACCACAGGCATATAACTGGCCGTTATCAGGATGAAAGCGCCCTCGCATCACCCCGGTTGGAAACTGAGCTATGGGCAACGTACACATTCCACCCTGCATCTGATCTCCGACTTGTTCATGCGGGACAACATAAACTTTCCCGTATCCGTAGGAGAGATTCAGTAATTGTCCCTGCAGGGGACCCCATTTTTTGGAATCCACCCACAGCAACTCCCCGGGCGATCGATCAAATGCATTTGTAATCCAAACCAGCGGTTGCTGCATCGCCTCGTCCGAATCATCCGTAACATCATGATATCCAAACATGTTTCCATAAAACCCGCCTTCACGTACCCAATTGATACGGTTCTTTGGATTCCAATGCCCTTCCTGATCCGTAACGATAAATGAACCATCTTTATTGAGGCAAACTCCATTGGCCGCCCGAAATCCATTTGCCAGTATCTTTGTACGCAAACCGTCGGCACTTACTTTCAACAGCGTACCATGGTGAGGAACAATAGCCTTTAACGCGTGGCGGGCTGATTTTGCGTAGTAAAAATTATTCTCGTCATCGGTCTGCAATCCCATAGCAAATTCATGAAAATGTTCCGTTACCTGATGGTCATTATTAAAGCACTCATACCAATCCGTCTCACCGTCGTTATTGAGGTCATGCAAAACGCAAATCTGGTCCCGACATCCAACGTAGATTTTTTCATTTACTATTTTGACACCCAGTGGCTGAAACAGTCCGCTGGCAATACGTTGCCACTCTAGTTTTCGGCCCTGCGGATCGGCGACGCCATGAACCAACCAGACATCTCCATCCCAGGTACTGACCGCCATGCGATTACCATCAGCGAAGAAATCAAATCCGGTCATTCGAATCTGCGCAAACCAGGGGTTCTCCAGGGGATGCTGTAATACATCCGTTTGAAAAGCTCCCGGAGTTTTACCTAATACGGTTTCCGTCATGATCTTTTCCGGCCATCGTGCCGGTCCGCCACTGATTAGATCCGGCAACGGCGGAGAAGCATCAGGGACAAACGCAGCTAACTGCTGAAGCGATTGTTCCGCGGTTGCTCGTCGCACCCAGACGACAAATTGCATGGCCTCGCCTGCGGGCACTTGCAGCCTTAATTGCCCCTCGGGTCCGCGGTTCCATTTCCAACCCTGAATATCTGCGGCGACCCCGGCTACCAGCGGTCCGTTTAGATCCTGGGCACGGTTCGCCGTGGCGATCCGACTGAGCGAAACCGGCGGCTCGCCTTTTTGTTGGATGAAGCGGACGGCGCCCTGAGTCAAATCCATATTCAGTTTCACGTCCGTTTCAGGCTCTTGTAAATCCAACTCCGCAAGTTGTTTATCCGTCAACGTCTTCTGATAGAACTGAACATGGCTTATCTCTCCGGTAAACATCGATTGTTGCGGAAAATTCCCGGCCGTGTAGCCAATACGCAATACGTGTTGTTTCACTTTTCCGGCCGCCTGCATGTTCTTTTGGGCATCTAGCTGACCGTCCACAAACAGCATCAGTTTTTTTTCTTCCTGGTCAAACCGTGCCGCTACGGTATGCCATTGGCCATCGGCAATTCGGGTTTTTCCCTGAACCGCACCGACCCAGCCAATATCATAAGTCAACCGTCCTCCACGAACGAACAACGACTTTCCGTCCGGAACCCAGGGGCCAGTGGCCGCCGTTTTACACAGGATGGTTCCATCGGTTTTTGTACGAATGCGCGCCACCACCGTGAAATCATGATTGCTGAACAAGTAGGGATCCGCATTAGCAATCTGCCAGAAAGATTTTCCGTCCATTTGCATTGCTGGCCGGGTTTTGTCCTGTGGCACGATCCCGGTCGTCGCACCTAATGCCACAACCTGATTTCCTTTTGCGTTACCGGGCAGCATGGTGAGATCTGCCGAATCAGAATCATGATTCGCAACGGCCAACTCCAGCGTCTGCTTGCGCGGACCCACGTGCAGAATCCGTTTGAACACTGCCCCCTGTTCGGTTTCCTCCCAACCGGCACTCTCTAATACCGGCACCTCCCCTACCGTATATTGAACGATGGTCTGGTTGCCGTAATGGTACAAGCCTTGGTATTGAGCCCATTGCCGTGGCAGTGGCCCGTACCGCCGTCCATCGCGACCGACCAGTCGTGGATCTTCCCATGAATGATCGGCAGGATTTGCCCATCCGGGGCCATTCTTATTTTCAAAAACAACGGATCCCACAACCCGAGGATGGGCGTTATGACGACCGTTGAAATTGATGCCATTCCAATCAATAAAGCCACTGCCCTGCCATCCTGCGGCAACCCGCATCGTATCATGATCGAAAATCATAAAACCGTTGCCATTGGCAATCCCCCCCTGCCCCTCGTCCAATCGTTGAGCAATGCCTTTATAGGCGAAGTTCGAAGCCGTATTTCCGACCTCGTACGTCGCCGTCAGTTGATGGCCATAGTTCATCTGTTGCCATTTAGCAATATTCGAGGGTTCAGGCCCGGTGGTATCTCCTTCCGGCAGCGATGCCAAATACTCCGTACCGACCTCCGTATATTCTGTCGGATTCTCATTACGAAAGTAAGTTTCCCGCAAATAATGAATGACATCGTACTTCTGCTGGGGAACCATCCAGGACTGAGGGACCATTAATCCAAAACCACGAGTCAATGTTTGGTACATCGCGTACGGGTCCGCACCGTTTTTCATCCGTTCAGTGGCAAATCGTCTCGAAGTCGGCAATGATCCCGGGCGTTGTTTGTCGCCATGACAATTAATGCACAGGCGGTTATAAATAGCCTCGCCTCGCTTGAAGCTACTCGGGTCAAACCCGGCAATCATCCCCGCATGGTCAATGTGCTGTTCGTATTCCGGTAAAGCACGTGCTGCATACAATGATGGAGCCGGTTTCAACCTCAAGGCCTCTTCCGGGCCACCGTCACGAATGACGGCCAGATATTTTATCAAATCCAGAAACGGTTGTTTGCTGGCAAATTGATTCACCTGGCCTGCGGGCATAATGGACAGTTTAGACTGCACGACTTCTTCGATATCCGCGACAGCTAGATGGATTAATTTTCCGGGTCGACTGGCGTCCTTCAGGATCATTTCTGTTTTGGTTCGGGACTGCAAAAGCCCGGTAATCTGTTTGCCGTCATTGTTGACGACCGTCACCGCTTCAAAGCCTTTGACAATCGAATGTGAGGGAACCAGTACGGATTGAATCAATTCAGCGGTCGTCGGTTTCTTCTCAAATCGACTTAATTCCGGGCCCAGTCTCTGTCCGTTATCGAGCGCGATATGACATTGGGAACATGACAGGTAAGGTTGATAAAATACAATGGCACCGCGCCGGGCATCCCCCAGTTGCTGAACCTCATCGACTAGTTGTTCGACCGGTTGCCGCAAAAGCTCCTCTTCAAGCGTCTGGCCCATCGTGTTGGACGGTACCCCGACGCTGAACAACACCGCCAACACTGTTGCTATCAAAGTCCGGCTTGTAATCGCATTAAGAAATATCATGAAGGTTACCTACGTGTCGATTAAGGATCATTTCATATATTCAGCCATCGGCTTCCCTATTTTTTCCAACCCACGGGCTGGGTCCAGGCCTGCTGGTATTGTTCAGGCAAAGTCGGATCCCCATGTGCTTTGGAGGAAGTAACCACCGCACGCACAAACAATTCCTCTCCCGTAAGTTGATATTCTGCCTGCACACCTTCGGCTTCTGCGAGAATTTTTCCGATATCGTCCGAATAAATATGTGTAGTACGACGAACTTTGCCATCTTTATCCAACCGCGGTTTGGATGACAAATCCGCAGATTTCAGAGTACCGATGAACTGTGTCTTATAGGTGACTCCTGGTTCCGAATCGATCGTCAGGCTGAATCTACGCTTTTTTGAGTTGAATTGCACATCGGTCAACGTGACACCACTGGACGAATAAAAATCACCTTGCTGGATTTTTGTTGTAATGGCATCCGCATCCAGCTGATCACAACGTACCATGATCCATGAACGCCCGGGGCGACTGGTTCCTCGACCATGATAATGGTGCGAATCGTCAGTACCCACTCCATACAGAGGTGCTGCGCCGAGTTTTGCCAGTCGGATGGTATTAGCGACGTCCCATATTTTTTCGACAGAAGCATGATCTGAATCTCCCAACACATTCACGCCGGGATGTCCATTATAGATTTCCACGTATCGTTCCAGCACGACCGCTGCAATATCCTCTGCCGTAACCGCATATCCGAAATTAGGATGATTCAGATGCAACACAATTGGTTTTCCCGTACGTCGAGCCTGTTCCTGAACCGCACGCAGGTTATTCGTCATGGCCTCACGTACCGTGGCACCACCAACCGGTGGAATGAGTTGCTGTATATTGGTGGCATTCATATGAACCGGGCCACCCTGTGACCGATCCGAAATTTCTTCACTCTGAATCATCAGAAACCGATCTTTTGATTCAACCTTGCCACGAAATTCTTCCAGCGTCTTAAGTCGCACAGCATACTGAGCGCTGCCCGGTTCGCCACGAGTCTCCACCCAATCTGCACCAAACGACTTGATATACTTTTCGACAATATCAGCCCCTCCCCGACTGCTCAAGGTTTTAAAGGGCATCCATTTCTCACCCTGGCTGAGTATATTATGATCCGATAATGCCAGAAACTGATAATCACGTTCCAGATACCATTTCGCAATCATCTCCGGAAATTCATTTCCGTCACTCCAGAACGAATGCGTATGAATATTACCTTTAAGCCACCGGGGTTGTTCCGCTTTGAGCAGCAGGCAACTGAGAAACAGACCCACCGACAGAACACATGTTTTTCGAAACATCATGAGTTTCCCATTCTTTGTCAAGGATACAAACTGCCTGACTTAAGACACGTTCGAGAGTAAGGCATCGACGAATTCTGTGCCTTTAATCGTATTATCTTACCATGTTTGCGGGGAGATTTTACATGAGGGCCTATCCAGAATCAGTGGTTCCACCAGCCATCGCTAAACAGCATCCCCGGCAGGGTCCGTTCATCCCGGCAACAATGGGGGCACTCATTTGATTAGCGAGAACACGGATTGCGCCTGAACACAATTACGTAACACCATCTGCAGATTCTTTTGTTCATCCTGCGATTCTGTGTAGTATATGGACTCGGTACTGGAGACGATTCCAATCACTTCTCCATGGTTATTAAATACAGGCGAACCACTTGACCCTTTGGCATAACCGGCCGTAATGAACAATCTCTTACTTGATCCGTTTTGCCTGTGCATCATCGCATTGCGGGAAACGATTCCTTTCGTCAAGGTAAAAAACCGGCCAACGGGATGGCTAATGACAATGGCATCTTCCCCAGGCCAGGCGCGATCGGCAATCTTCGCAGGTTGCAATCGCACACCATCCGGCAATTCAAGTTGCAGAATGGCCACATCATCCGTTTCATTGGCAGCCAGTAGTTCACGCACGGGATAGACCTCACCAGTCACGGTCGTTGCGACCAATGCCCGTTCGTCATCGCGCACAGCTTCCACCACATGATAGTTCGTAACAATGGCTCCGGTGGCCGTCAGCACAAAGGCGCCTGCACTGCGGTCATGCCAACGCTCACAACGTCCACACTTATAGATTTTCGAAAGTATCAATACCGTAGGGGTGACTGAATCATACATCTCCCGGCTGGTTAACTCATTTGTCTTGATTCGCGGCAACTTGATCGATGTCTGCGTTCTACTGATCTGGTCACCGATCTTTTTGATCTGAACAACCTTTTCATCCGCTAACAACTTATCCGCTTTCGTGGAAATTAATTGCTTGATCGCTCGGTCATCGACCGTATCGATCAATGCATGCCGTGTCGATTCCTGTGCAGACACCTCCTCAGCCTGGGACATCATAGTAAACGCAACAAGACACAACGACCATTTCACCATAGATATGTTCATGCGATTTTCGACTCCTATTGGTCCTCGTGCTAAGCCCCGTGGAGGGGTCTATCGGGAAGGAAATAAGGGGGGCTGTTTTTGAGAACCGGTTTACCGGGGGTCCACTCCCGAACAAAATACCATGCTGCAAATTATTGTACTCCGGGAACGTTCCCCAAGTCGATTACCCTACTACTAATTTGTTTACACTCCCCCCGCCTTAATGGTTTTATCGATTAAATTAAGGAAGATTGACATAAAAATACAATGTTGGTATATCGTACTGGCACGATAAGGTTGCTATACCGTACAATTAACGTACACATGTGTAGTTTGAGGTAGCACCTCATTTTTTAATTTAAGGAGTTTCATTATGAAACGTTTCATCGCTGTTTTCGCAGCTGTACTGATTACCGGCGTTGCCATTAACGTCAGTGCAGGTCCGAAGCTTGACAATGTCAAGTGTCCAGTCAGTGGTAAGAAGGTTCTTGCCGACAAAACCGCTGATTACAAGGGAAGCAAAGTATATTTTTGCTGCCCGGGTTGCCCAGGTGCATTTGCTAAAGCAACCGCAAAGTTTGCAGCTAAAGCTAATCACCAACTGGCTCAGACGGGTCAGTTCAAGCAGGTTAAGTGCATCTTTGCAGGCAAAGCTATCAACCCTGATAAAGATACCGATGTAGCAGGCGTCAAGGTTGGTGTTTGCTGTGGCGGATGTCAAGGCAAGCTTGCAAAGGCCGAAGACAAAGTTGCGCTCGCATTCAGTGACGCTGCTTTTACCAAAGGCTTTGTTAAAGTCAAACCCAAGAAGTAAGATGACTTCTTGGATTTAAGTGGAGTATCTCACCGGGTACGCCATTTGACCCAAACCCGAAGAGGGAAGTATTCCACTGGATACTTCCCTCTTTTTATGCGCGTTTTGAAAAACCACGAGTACAAAAGAACGCGTCAAACGCTCCGTTAATAGAACGCAACGACAATAAGAATGGCGTCTACCGCAGCGGAGTGGGAATGATGTTTGAGGCTTCCGGTTCGTCGGAAATCAAAGTGACGATAGATTCAATCGTGGCTGATTCGAGCAACAACCCCAAAAATCTGATGCTTTGCATTATTGAGCAAATCCCCAGACTACTGGTAAACTGAACCGTTCGATTTCCGACGAACCGGATGCCCGGTGAACATCAGAAAGCAGTAGCACATGAAAATTCTCGTTGGCTGGGAACCCTCACCGGAAGTTGAAACACTTGAGTTAATGCTCAACGTTGGCGGGCACGATGCGATTATTTGCCGTCATGGCGGGGTGTTTTTAAATTCCCTGGAAGACAATCAATGGGATGTCGTCTTATTGTCCCTCGATTTTCCAAATGCTCAGGAGTCGATGGATCTATTTCAGTCAACGCAGCAAGCGCTGCCTTCGGTACCCATCGTAGGCGCGGCCCGCAACCACGATTTTCAGCGTTTAATTGAATTTATCTCCTGCGGTCTGCACTCTCACATTATTCGTGACGACGATGAAAACTTCATCATGTTATTGGTCTCCATGTTAGAAGCAGCCGAGAGTAATGTCCGTGCATTAAGGTCTCAGGTTGTGGCAGAGCGTCTCAGTGACGAAGTCAATTCTGTCCGCAAACTTCAGGAATCGGTCGTGCCAAAGGATCTTCCTCAACTTGGCGGATACAATGTAATAGGAAGATACGAACCATCCGAAATACGCGTCGATGGCCGTAATATGGTAGTCATGGCGGGTGGTGATTACTACGATTCGTTTGCTTTAAACGACGATCAGATTGTGATGTTAGTTGGCGATGCTTCCGGGCATGGTGTGAAGGCCTGCATGTCGATCATGACGATGCACACCTTAATCCGCATGATCCGCGACCGCAGATACAGTGATACGGCTGATTTTGTCAGCGCCGTTAACGAGCGGTTGTGTAATAGTGATATTGTTCAGGATGAAGGCGGGTTTATCACGCTTCTGTATTCGATTCTGGATACATCAACCCATCGACTACAATGGACCTGTGCAGGGCATCCCCTGCCGTTGATTCAGGACATCGATACCAACGAAATCACCATTCTCGGAGACGAAGAGCAGATTGGGTTGCCCTTGGCTGTCATGCAGGGTTGGAAATACGAATGTTTGTCCGCACCGATTCCGCCTCGCAGTCGGGTGCTGCTATACACCGACGGACTTGACGAGGCTTTTCCTCCGGACGGAGATGCACTGACCGATCAATTCGGAATTCAGGGGATCATCGAGGCGATGCAGGAAGCTGTCACATTTCCATTAGAAGAGGCAATGGATCACATTTTCAGCAAATCCACCGAAGTGACTCAAGGTGCCGGACGTCATGATGACACATCGGTAATGTTAATCGAGCGTGGTTAGACCCTCAGGGGACTACGCTGTGATCGCCGGACTCCGTATTCTGAACGGGCGAAACCACCTCCATGAATTGAGGTTGCCCGTAGGTTACGACAAACGCAGGTTGCGATTGCCCTGCCGGTAAATCAATCTGATGTCGTTCCGCCAGCAACACATCCTGTCTCCCTGCCCGAATCCCTTCACGAATCAGCACATTAGCAAAGTCCAATACGCACAATCGGGGATGAAACTGAGCTTCAAGCGAGAACACCACCACCTGATCTCGACTGCGTTGATCCGATAACTGTGACTGCCTGAACAAGTGACCAAATCCACGCAACATACTGTCGGCCAGATTCGTGCCGTCCCGCATTCGGGGAGGCGCGGCATCGATCAGAATGATATGTGTAGCACCCCATAATACGGCCGCTTCCAACGGAGCATTGTGGGCAAACCCACCATCAACTAACTCAATACGATCGCCTGATTGCGGAACATCCTGTAATTGCCGCCCTGGAAATGCAGGATAAATCGAACTTGAACCCAAAACAATATTTAAAAGTTCCTGAGGATGCTCACCCATGTTAATTCCTCGTTTCCCGAATTGAGGCGATGAATCACTCGACGGACTTGGAAGATAAAAATACAAATCGGATGGTAACGAATCCCGGTTTTTTGCAATCGCTGTTGCTGTCAGGATCAGGTCACGATGAACATGTCCCTGCGTTACCACATTTTTGCTCAGCGTCTTTAACTGCTCATTCACATCGCCGCCGTTCTCTTCCACAGCTGTCTGATGCGTTTGTTGAACATGGGCTTCGGTTAACTCAAGGAACCCCTGATAAATCTGGCGAACCATACCGTCGCCTGTGGACAGAGTCGTTTGCCCTAAGAACATTGTACCTATCTGTAACAGGGGCAACCCAAGACTTGCAACCGTCAAGACCAATCCGATTTTTAAGCGACGCACTTTCTGAGAGTCGATACTCCGTTTTCTGAATCGCAACTCACTAATAAACCCTATAACGCCTAACAGCAACATCGTGATCGCTGTATATTCTGCACCCAATGCCAACCATAGCCAGACATGGTGGAGTAAATGATTATGTCCCAGCATGGTCCAGGGCGTGATCGGCAGCAAATACAGAATCAACTCAGTTGCCCCCAATCCCAGAGCCCAGCGATAAAGGCGTTTATTCCGCTGTGTGATGTCACGCACCACGATTCGCAAAACGATAATAAGAATTAACATCTGCAAACACGCAAGCCAGATCCCGACATTCATCCGAACGCTGCGAGCGGGCAGAACGATTTTTCTCTGATCCAGATCCATCCAGACCGATTCCCATGTTTCCTGTCCCTCAGGAGTAGAAGACATTCCCATCGCAACCGGAACGGCATTGATAGCACCACCGGAAGTGCCCACGACCAAATCCACCGAAATATCTGAGTCGTTATTAGCATTTATCGTTGCGATAGCATTCTCAATTTCCGAAACCGCACCAACCTGATACGCACACTTGGCGCCTCCTCCCGACAGGACAAACGCCAGACGGAAGGGATTTTCCGGACTCTGATTGCGATACGCGTGCAGGAGCATTTTTCCGATCCCCTGCATGTCTTTCCGCGTCAACCGAGGTTCACTCTGCCCAAGATGAATCGCATTACGTCCTAATGTCTCATAGGGTTCGCTACCCGTGGATAACTGCCTAAAAGGCGAATCAGGATCACTTTCAATGTTTTCTTGAATGACCTCCAGCAGTTCGGTCATCTGAGGAAAATCCGAGTTCAATACAAATGCATCATGCGGTATCGCCTGTTCTCCCAGTTCTGGAAAATTCACAACTTTTAATTGTTCGGCAACACCCGTGACGTTTTGACAGGCATCATCCCAAACAAACCCGATCGTGACCGTACCGTCTGTATGCTTGTCTCGCGCCAAAAGTTGTAATAACTGGGAATGGGAATAAGTATAAGTAACATCCTCTTCCTTCAACTTGACACCAATTTTTTCCAACGCCATACGAGGAATGATATTTCCGGATGCACTGCGTGGATCTACCAACAACACCCTCAGCTTACCCTGCTCAGAAAGTTTGACGATGCTTTTAGAATCGGCGACCGGCGCATCTAACCCAGTCACACACACCGAGTAGTAGATTCCGTGAAATCCCGGATCTTTGCGTGCGGCGGATGCCCAGGGACCTGTCGCCGGAAAGCTGTTTAACGTAGCCACATATTGAAATCGTTCGTCCGATCTGGTTAACCAGGCATATCCACCGCCGGTAAGCAGCGCCGCATCCACAGATCCCTGTTTCATCCAGTGAGCGATCTCGCTGTAAGAACCCAATGCAATTTGAAAACGCACCGGCGGATTTCGCGAAGCAGATATCTGATGCAACCAGGCTTTAAGTGCATCACGCTGCTGTCCAAACTCCTCATAAGCAACCACCCCAATCCGTACCGTCACGGCGGATGATGACTGACAAGCGACCCGACTCGACATCCACTGGGGACATGACAGAATGATGAAAAACGCTGAGCCGATTAACACCGACTTCATCGAATTACGCATATTCAACACCTTAACCAAACAATTGAGGAATCGGAGAATCACTGGTAATAATCGATTCAATTTCCCGCGGGATTCCTGTCTGTAACCGCAATTCACCAATGTCAAACAACGTGTGCATCACCGTTGACAACACCTGTTTGCTGGAAATAGGATCCGAAACAGGCTCACCACCCTGAGCATCGGATTGGCCTATAACCTGCCCCATTTTTAATCCACCCCCGACGAAAACTAAAGGACAAAGATTTCCCCAATGGTCGCGGCCGCCGTTTTTATTGATCCGTGGCGTGCGACCGAATTCTCCGGTCATTACCAACAACACATCGTCCGTTAATCCACGATCATCAAGGTCCTCAATAAATGCAGAGACAGCTTTATCCACCGCCGGAGTCAGTGTATTCAAACCATCCCGCATCGTGAACTCCTTCCCCCCGCCATGCATGTCCCAACCACCACAGGTCACCGTGACAAAACCGCATCCTGATTCAACCAATCGTCGTGCCATCAACATCTGTTTACCCAATGCAACCGGGGAAAACTGCTCGGCATAGGAGTTCCGTTTTTTTACACCCGCGGTCGGTCCCATCTGTCCTGTATCATATCTCTGAACCAATGCCGGATCTTCACGCGTTAAATCAAATGAATTTGCAACACCGCGAACTAGTACATCAAACGCCTGTTGTTGAAAGCGATCCTGGCCCTCCAACGCTGCCGTACTGTCAACCTGACGACGTAACTGATCCAAACGACCCAGCAAGCCCTTCCGATCTTCCAACCGGTCCAAATCAAACTGCAACTTCATATTTTCAATGAGATTGCCGCCGCCCCCTAAATTAAATGGCTTGTATGCCGGAGATAACGTTCCCGTCTGTGACACCCGATCAACCGATGCATAAAGTCCCTTGTATTGATCTCCAATAGACTGAGCCGTTACCAGTGCATTGCG
>JAYZPA010000076.1:0-24465 GCA_036150515.1 Planctomycetota bacterium | reverse complement strand
GCGATTAGCAAATCCGTAACTCCTCCGCGTGCCAGCGCTTCGGCTTCAGCCAGTTTGGCGCAGGTCGCGCCAATGGCACCTGCCTTTGTCAACTTCCGCGCCACGGCCGGTGATTTATGGCCCTTACAGTGTGGACGCCATTGCACCTGAAAATGATTAATCCCCTCGACTACCTGAGCGATATTTGATTCCATCTTATCCAGATCGACTGCCAAAAACGGCGTATCCATATCCGCTTTGGATATCGGAGAATCGGCTGAAATAGCGATCGGGTTAATATACTGTTTCGGCACGAATGCTAGCCTCCTCCGATGGCGGGAATGAAATGGACTTCACTGTCCGGCTGGATTTTGGCAATCATGCCCCGCGATGTAATCACGCTGTCGATGGAGATCTGTAATGCCGGTGAAATCTGATTATCCTGACAGAGCCGTTCCCGGATACCGGGAAACTGCTGTTCGAGTTGATCGATGACATCCCGGACGTTGCGAACATCGAGTTCCATCTGTTTGATGTTCCCGGTCAGGGGGTGTAGTTGTGCGGGGATAAATATCGTTGCCATGACAGACTCATGTAGATGACGAATCAGGATTTCTAATGGAAGCAGAAAGAAAACGTCATTGTTGGTTATGCAAACGTGGATCACTCATCTTCAGACTGCATCGCTTGCCATACTTTCGGAGGTGACATTGGCAATTCATAAAGACGTGTTTTGGTAGCGTTATAGATTGCATTTCCGATAGCAGGTGGCGGAGGGATGATGGGTGTTTCGCCAACACCACGAACGCCATACGGGTGATCGGCATTTCCGGTTTCAACAATAATCGTATCAATCATCGGGACATCCAACATGGTCGGCATCCGATAATCCAGGAAACTGGCATTCGTCATACGGTCGTCGCCATTATAAAAATACTCTTCGTTCAACGCCCAGCCGATTCCCTGAACGGTTCCTCCCTGCAATTGCCCTTCGACATAACTGGGATGAATGGCCGTCCCGGCATCCTGTATGACGGTATAGCGGAGGATATGAACTTTTCCCGTTTCCTCATCAACTTCCAGATCAACAATATGGGCACCAAATCCATTCGTTGGGTTTTCCGGAGCCACGGTGGCTCGTCCCACCAGCGGTTCACCGGAGGAGAACAGCTGCGTTGCCAGTTCCTTAAAATCAGCACTGTTCCCATTGGCCGAAAATTTTCCATCGGCAGCGACCACGATGTCACTGGATTCACATTCCCATAATTCAGCAGCACGGGTTTTCATTTGATTTTGCAGATCCCGCCCTGCTTCAAACGCAGCCATACCGGTCGCAAATGTGACGCGACTGCCCCCGGTGACATCGGTATAGCCAACACTGTCCGTATCTCCGACCTGGGGATTTACATCTGCGGCATCGATTCCCAGCGTTTCCGCGAGTTGCATGGCGATGGACGTTCTTGATCCTCCAATATCCGTTGAGCCTTCCAGTAGATTGATGGTTCCGTCGGAATTTACCGAACAGGCGGCACTGGATTTCAAACCGCAGCCAAACCAGAAACCCGAGGCGATCCCGCGTCCCTGATGAGGGCCTTCGAGCGGGGTATTCCAATGGTCGCTGTCGCGGAGAGCCTCAAGGCATTCGACGAGGCCAATTTGTGGGTATCGTGGACCATCGACACGCCGTGAACCTTCCTTAACGGCATTTTTCATACGGATTTCCAACGGACACATATCGATTTTTTCAGCCAGCACATCAACGAGTTGTTCCATTGCAAAAGCAACCTGCGTGGCACCCGGTGCCCGATAGGCGGAGGTATGCGGTTTATTGACACACACGTCAAAGCCATCTACCACGGCATGCTCAATGTCATAGCAGCTAAAGACACACATACAACCCGGGCCGATGACACCTCCCGGATAGGCTCCCGCATCATAGGCCAGCCAGGCTTCACCGGCGATGATCGTCCCGTCATTGCGCGCCCCGATCTTGACACGCATAAAGGATGCCGGTGTTGGGCCGCTCCCTTCAAAGACATCGCTCCTTGTCATTCGTATGCTAACAGGCCTGCCTGCCTTCTTACTAAGTAGTGCTGCGACAGGCTCCAGATAAACTGAAATTTTTCCACCAAATCCCCCCCCGATTTCGCAGGGGGTCACCAGCACGTTACCAATCGGAATCTGCAGGACTTCTGCGGTTTGCTGTCGGCAGGTAAAGGATCCCTGAGTTGCGGTCCATACACGAACGCGACCATCTTCGTTATAGTCGGCGACCACGGCATGAGGTTCAATATAACCCTGATGGACGGTGGCTGTTTTGAACTCTCCGCTAACGATGACATCGGCCTGTTCAAAAGCTTCGACGGCATCCCCTTTCTCAAAGTGCATATGAGTTGCGATATTGCTGGGTTTGTCCCCTTTTTCACCCATGTTGTCCGTAAAGACATCATCGTGCAGCAGGGGTGCATCGTCGGCCATGGCATCCATGACCCCTGTGACTGAAGGAAGCACTTCATATTGCACAACGATTTTTTTGGCCGCCTCTTCAGCGATGTGGACATTCGTGGCGGCAACCGCAGCAATGGCATGACCTTTGTACAGGACTTTGTCCTGAGCCATACAATTTGCACTCAGGTGAGCCAGATTGACCGTCCCTTCTCCAAGGTTGGCAACCTTGTCTTCAACATTGGGAAAATCGGCGCTGGTGACCACGGCCGTTACACCTGCCGTGGCGGTTGCAGCCGAGGTGTCAATGCTCACGATTTTGGCGTGGGCGTGAGGACTTCTTATAACAAATCCAGCCTGCATGCCAGGTAATGTGAAATCTGCGGTATAGACCGCTTTCCCAGTGACTTTATCCGATCCATCATGGCGGACGGGGCGGGTTCCAATAACGCGGTAAGGACTTGTGGCCACGGTTTTAGTTCTCCTTTAAGGTCTCTTCGTACTTGGGTACGTCGTGATCGAATATTTATTCCTGAGAGGCTGTCATTTCCTGATCAGCCTGCTGGATCGCCCGGACAATCTTGTCATAGCCGGTACAGCGGCATAAATTTCCGGACAAGTCAAAGCGGATGGTTTCTTCCGAGGCGCCCGGTTTCTTTTCCAGAAGTGCTTTGGCGGCAACCAGAAAACCTGGAGTGCAAATCCCGCACTGCAAGGCGGCACCTTCCAGGAAACAATCCTGAATGGCATGTAGTTTTCCCGCATCCGCAATTCCTTCAACCGTTTCAATTTCTGCACCTTCCGCCTCCGCCCCCAAAACTAAACAGCTGTTCACCGGCTGTTGGTTGACCATGACGGTACAGGCACCGCAATTGCCGTTGTTACAGCCTTCTTTGCAGCCGGTCAGTCCCAGCTGATCCCGCAGGACTTCCAGCAGACTGTTTCGTCCTTCACAAAGGAACTCAACCGGTTCTCCATTGACCGAGGTTGTCACGTGTATCTTTTTCGTTGCTGTGGGCACAACAGATTCCTTTTTTAAGGTGTAGTTTGATGTTCGTCGTTATTTATACGGAGATGGTCAGGCGGTTGCCCGCTGCACCGCCGTGGTTAAAGTTCGTTTCACAAGGACGGCGACTAAGTGAGTTCGATAGGCAGCCGTCCCCCGCATATCGGTAATCGGTGTTGCGATTTGCTGAGCCAGTTCGCCGGCCTGCGCAAAATTTTCCTCCGTCGGTTCTTTTCCGATTAAATGATCACTGGCTGCCGCTGCAAATAACGGGGTGGCGGCAACGGCACCGAGACTGATTCGGGCAGCGGTGATCCGACCGGCATCATCCAAGCTGACCCAGGATCCGACTCCCACCACGGCGATATCCATCTCATTGCGGGGAATAAATCGCTCATAGGCTGAAGCCATGTTGGCGGACTGCGCGGGTATGTGTAGTGAAATCAGAAATTCACCGTCGTCCAGTATGTTTGTCCCCGGGGAAATGCAAAAGTCCTCCACGGCAACCTGTCGTTCGCCGTCGGGTCCGGTGATGTGTGCGGTTGCGTTTAAGGCGATCAGAGCCGGGATGCAATCTGCCGCAGGTGAAGCGTTACAGAGATTACCGCCAACCGAGGCACGACTTTGGATTTGCCAGCCACCGATAATGCGTGAGGAATCAGCAAGGGCTCCGTATAAATCGGCTAGCTGGGAATCTTCATAAAGGTTGCAACAACTAACGGCGGCTCCCAAGGTTAATCCGGAATCGGATGCGTACTGATATTGAACAAGTTCGGGAATCTTTTTGATATCCACGACAACATCGGCTTCACACATCCCTTCGCGCAATTGTACGATGATATCGGTGCCCCCGGCGAGAATTTTCGCTCGACTACCGTGTTCACTCAGTAAACGAGTGGCATTCTCTACGGTGTTGGGTGCAGTGTATTGAAAATCTTTCAAGGCGGTGTTCTTTCTAACGGGTTTTTAATTAAAAGCGGTATCCATGCGATTCCGGGATTTCCGATTATAGCAAATAATAAACGTCCGGTGGGAGTTGTTCGTAGCAACGGATCAGGGGGTTTCCATACGAGCACCCTCCGCGTCAAAATAGCACATTCGTTCTTGTGGTAGTAGGATGCAGGTCGTTGTCCCGGTACGTTTTTCAAAGGTAGCTGGCGTGCGGATGGTAATTTCCGTTGTTCCCAGTTGCCCCCGAACCCAGGTGTCGGCACCGGTTTGTTGAACCGAGTTGATGGCGAACGTGTGTCCCTGCTGATCATCGGTGAACTGAATATCCTCCGGACGAATACCCAGAGTCACCGCTTTCTTGATGGTGGTTGGAAATTCATCTGCAGGGATGAGATTCATGCCGGGGGACCCCATAAAAGACGCAACGAACGTATTGGCCGGACGGTCGTACACTTCCCGAGGTGTGGCCAGTTGCTGGAGTTTGCCTTCGTGCATTACAGCGATGCGGTCGCCTAAGGTTAATGCTTCAACCTGATCATGCGTGACGTAAACCATGGTTGCCTGCAATCGCTGATGAAGTTGTTGTAATTCATCTCGGGTTGAGAGTCTTAACTTTGCATCGAGATTGCTAAGGGGCTCATCAAACAGAAATACCGCCGGATCGCGAATCATCGCTCGACCTACAGCGACACGTTGCATCTGTCCGCCGGAGAGTTGACCCGGCTTGCGATCCAACAGTTCTTCGATATTGAGTATTTGAGCGGTATGACGTACGCGGGTGTTGATTTCTGAACGGGGAGTTTTCTTCATTTTCAGAGAAAATCCCAGATTGGCGGCAACCGTCATATGAGGGTACAGAGCATAGTTTTGAAAGACCATCGCTATGTCACGGTCCTTTGGTGGAAGTTGAGAAACTTCCGCGCCATTGATTTGAATGGAGCCACTGGTAAGATCTTCCAGTCCGGCGATCAATCGTAGCGTTGTGGATTTACCACACCCGGATGGTCCGACCAGAACCAGAAGTTCACCCGAGTGGATTTCCAGTGATAAATCATGGACTGCGATGACTTGGTCATAGTGTTTCGATATATTCTGTAGGTGTAAGGTTGCCATAGATTTAATTTACCATTGGTTTGCGTTCAACCCCACCCAGTATCATGCAACTGTTTTTAGTACGTCACGGCGAATCCGCTAACAATGCCACCGCGGAATCTTTACGCGTACACGATCCGGGTCTGACGGAGGTGGGACATCAACAGGCAACCTTGCTGGGAGCATGGTTTTCCAGCGTGAACCCGGATGTACTAGTGACGAGTCCATTTCGGCGTGCGTTATTGACGACGGTACCCATTCAAAGATCCACCGGTTTGAATCCATTGGTATGGAGAGATTTACATGAACAGGGAGGCTGTGTTTCCGGTTATCCGGAAATGGGGTACCAGGGAGAACCGGGATTGTCGGCTGCTGAGATTTGTGAGGAATTTCCCGGATGCGAACCCGAAAGGGAGATAGGTGCTCAGGGATGGTGGAGACAGCAACCTTATGAAACGGATCGAGCCGTGGATGCTCGCGTTGAACGTGTGGTTGTCCGCACGTTAAAAACGTATGGGACTACCGATTTGAAGGTGGTCTTCGTGATGCATGCAGATTTCAAGCGTGCGTTGTTACGGGGTTTTTGTACGGATCATTCGTTCAGGCTGGATGATTATGGGCCGTTATTCAATGCCGGCGTTACGATCTTGAATATTTCGGGATCATCCGTTTGCCTGGATATTTATAATGGTGTTCAGCATCTTCCCTATGATCTGGTCACCCCGTCGTTCTAGATGGTTGCGAACCAATGAAGATACCTTTGCCGAACCGATCCACGAAATCCATCACGGTCGACCTGATTCGTCAGTCCGTTGGCACACCAATTCATTGTACAATGGACTTTAACGAGGGTGTCATTCAGCGGCTTGGAGAGTGTTCATGATGAACTTGATTCGGTGCATATTAATAACGGTTGTGATTCTCGCATGTTCAGCCCAGGTGACCGGCGATGAACGCGTTGAATTCAGTCGTGATATTCTGCCGATTCTTTCCAACAGCTGTTTCGAGTGCCATGGACCCGACGAAGCGGCGCGGGAAGCGAATTTGCGGTTCGATACGCAAGCGGGCGTATTTGCTGAATTGGCGTCAGGAGAGTTTACGGTGGTTCCCGGTAAACCGAATGACAGTGTGTTATTACACCGCATCCTTTCCAACGACGACGAACAGCGGATGCCCCCGGTTGAAGCTAAACGGCAATTAACGGCGAACGACAAGGAGATGTTGCAACGCTGGATCAGGCAGGGAGCATCCTGGGAGGGACACTGGGCTTTTACAGCACCCCAACGCAGCGGTATCCCCCGGGTAAAAAACCGCAAGCAAGTTCTTAACCCAATTGATGCTTTTATCCTGCAGCGTCTTGAACAACAACGAATGTCATTCGAACCTGCGGCAGACGACGAAACCCTGATCCGCCGATTGACACTGGATTTGACCGGCCTGCCGCCCACCATTGCAGAAGTTGACGCGTATCTGACGGACAACCGTCCGGATGCATACGACCGATTGGTCAAGCGTCTGCTCCAGTCACCTCACTATGGCGAGCATATGGCACGCTATTGGTTAGATGCAGCCCGGTATGGTGATACCCATGGATTACATCTAGATAATATACGCGGTATTTGGCCCTATCGGGATTGGGTGATTCAGGCCTTCAATAGCAACATGCCTTTTGATCAGTTTACAGTTGAGCAGTTAGCTGGTGACCTATTAGAAGATCCCACGGTTCAGCAAAGGGTGGCGACAGGATTCAATCGATGTAATGTCACGACGGGTGAAGGAGGTACGATTGCATCCGAGTATCTGGTGCGGTATGCCGTCGATCGGGTGGAAACCACTTCGACGGTTTGGATGGGCTTAACCATTGGATGTGCGGTTTGCCACGAGCATAAATATGATCCGATCTCCCAGCGGGAGTTTTATCAGCTGTTTTCCTATTTCTATAGTTTGACGGAAAAGGCATTGGATGGAAACGTTTTATTACCTCCCCCTTCGATTAAAGTTCCATCAGCTTCGCAGGCCAAACAATTAGAAACGCTGCAAACGGAGATTCAGTCATGGCAGTCGAAGCTGCAAAACACGATCGCTCAGATGGAATATACAGATCCTGGCGTGGAGGACGATCAAAATGCATCTGTTTCTCGCGTTGATTATGTTTGGTTTGATGATGATCCACCAGTCGGTGCGGTTTTGAATCAACTGGGTCATCCATGGAAATATGTTCAGTCACCGGAGCATCCCGTTTTTCAGGGGGAAAAATCAGTCTACCGTACTGCACCAGGTCTCACACAGCATCTTTGGCAGGGTGCACCGCAACCACTGACTGTCGGCGCAGACGATATTCTGTTTGTCTATGTTTATCTGGATCCGGATGATCCCCCCGAGGAGGTTATGTTACAGTTCCATCAACAGAATTCCTGGGAACATCGTGCGATTTGGGGGAAGAATCTGATTGAGTGGGGTAACAAGGATACCCCCAGTCGATTTCGGGTTGGCGACTTGCCGGCGATTGGAAAATGGGTGCGATTGGAGGTGCCGGTAGCTCGTGTAGGTTTACAACCGGGAAGTCATATCGATGGCTGGGCCTTTACCCAGCATGGTGGTAGTGTTTATTGGGACTACGCCGGGATCCATACCGCTACGGTTCAGGCGAATACCGACTTTGATTCCCAACGTGCCTGGGAACTGTCCCAGTCATCGGCGGCGATTGAAAAATTATCCACTCCGATTCGTCAGGCGATGAAGACCCAGCTTGCCGATCGTACCGAGGCTGAAAAAGGGATGCTGCGTGCTTACTTTCTGGAACACATTTATTTGAAAAGTCGCCGGCAGTTAGCGCCGCTTCGTAGGGAAATTACATCGCGTGAAAAGGAAGTTGCGGCCATTGAACAGAAGGTAGCCAGTACGTTAGTGATGGAGGACATGCCTCAAAAACGGCAAGCCCATATTCTGATACGAGGTGAGTATTCCAGATTGGGAGAACCGGTCGATTCGGGTGTACCGTCCATTTTGCCGGCTTTGCCGGCCACGGCTCCTGACAATCGTCTGGCATTGGCTCAATGGCTGGTCTCAGCGGAACACCCACTTACTGCCCGCGTGATTGTGAATCGCATCTGGCAACAATTGTTCGGAATTGGCATTGTCAAAACGGCGGAGGATTTTGGAGTTCAGGGCGAGCGACCGGTGCACCCGGAACTATTAGATTGGCTGGCGGTGGAATTCCGAGAGAGTGGATGGGATGTGCAACATCTCCTGTCGTTAATCGTGTCATCGGCGGCGTATCGACAATCTTCCCATGTGAAAGAGGGCAAACTGCAACTGGATCCGGAGAATCGACTGTTAGCACGAGGTCCTCGATTTCGACTGGACGCCGAAATGGTTCGCGATGCGGCACTGTTTCATGCAGGTTTATTGGTCGATAAAATCGGCGGGCCCAGCGTTAAACCGTATCAACCCGAAGGGATCTGGAAAGTGGTTGGATACTCGGGTAGCAACACGGTGAAATTTACTAAGGATACCGGCGATCAGCTCTATCGTCGGAGTATGTATACGTTCTGGAAACGGACCGCTCCACCACCATCGATGCAGATATTTGACGCGCCTTCTCGTGAAGCCTGTTCCGTGCGACGTAGCCGCACTAATACGCCCATGCAGGCTTTGGTACTGATGAATGATGAGCAGTTTGTTGAAGCGGCACGTCGGTTTGGACAACGGATGCTGATCGAAGGCGGGGAATCAGATCGCCAGAAGCTGGTGTTTGGTTTTCGCACAGTTACGTCTCGTCAGCCTACGGCCAATGAACTGGTGATCATGGTGAACGTACTGAAGGATTATCGCCAGCGTTATCAGGAAGCACCGGAAGCCGCGCGGCAATTGATTCATGTGGGAGAGTCAAAGGTTGATGATACACTGTCTCCGGATGAACTTGCCAGCTGGGCGATGATAGGTAATCTGTTGCTGAACCTGAACGAGACCATAACGAAGAACTAGCAATCTTAAACGCAGATAGTCTAAAAAATGAACCTCCCAGATCAACTATCGATAGATGAGCGGTTGAAGATGGCCAATCGCAGGCAGTTTTTTGGACGCGCTGCCACCGGGGTGGGTAGTGCTGCGCTGGCGTCGCTGTTGAATCCGGACCTGTTTGGCGCGGTTACTGTTCCGCCGCTGCCGTCAATCCAAAAAGGCTCAGCGGGGGTTTTGGAAGAAACGCATTTTCCGGCAAAAGCAAAACGGATCATTTACCTCTTTATGTCCGGAGCGCCGTCCCAGTTGGATCTGTTTGACTATAAACCCGGACTGGTGGATATGTTTGATAAGGATCTGCCGGATTCTATTCGTCAGGGGCAGCGGATTACGACGATGACTTCCGGACAGGCCCGTTTGGCGATTGCTCCGTCGAAATTTAAGTTTGCTCAATATGGTGAAAATGGAACCTGGTTCAGTGAACTGCTACCCCATTTGTCGACGGTGGCAGATGATCTTTCCGTGATTAAAACGGTGAACACGGAAGCCATCAATCATGATCCGGCGATTACATATATTACAACGGGCAGTCAAATTCCAGGTCGTCCAAGTTTTGGGGCCTGGTTGTCTTACGGTTTGGGAAGTGCCAATCGGGATCTGCCCTGTTTTGTGGTACTGCATTCCACATGGAGTGCTAAACGTGATGCGCAGGCAATCTATGAACGATTGTGGGGATCCGGATTTATGTCGACTCAGCATGCCGGTGTGGCACTTCGCAGTCAGGGTGACCCCGTGTTGTATTTGTCCAATCCTCCCGGTATGCGTCGGAAAACCAGACGTAGAATGCTCGATGCACTACAACAACTGAACCTCGAAAGACGGGCAACCGTGGGGGATCCGGTCATTGATGATCGTATTGCACAGTATGAAATGGCCTATCGCATGCAAATGTCAATTCCTGAATTGACAGACATTTCCGGAGAACCCCAACATGTACTGGACCTGTACGGGAAGGAAGTGACTCAGCCCGGAACTTTCGCTGCGAATTGCCTGCTGGCGCGACGACTGGCTGAACGTGATGTGCGTTTTGTCCAGGTTTTCATTCGTGGCTGGGATCAACATGGGAATTTACCGACCGATTTAACCGCAATGTGTAAGGATGTGGATCAGGGAGCGGCTGCACTGATCAAAGATCTGAAACAACGTGATATGCTCAAAGATACTCTGGTCGTGTGGGGAGGTGAGTTTGGTAGAACGGTTTACTGTCAGGGTGGATTAACCAAAGTAAACTATGGCAGGGATCACCATCCGCGTAATTTCTGTATGTGGGTCGCCGGTGGGGGTATGAAAAGTGGAATGACCTTTGGTGAGACAGATGACTTTTCCTATAATGTCGCTGAAGATCCAGTCCACATTCATGACCTCAACGCAACCCTGCTGCACCAACTTGGTATCAACCATGAAAAACTGACCTACCGTTTTCAGGGCCGCGATTTTCGCTTAACGGATATCCATGGAAATGTCATTCATGATCTGCTTACCTAAATCGCTGTAATTACCCCCCTGCAGAGGTATTTGGAATTGAATTCACCATTTGTTTGACACGTTTTCCTGTTTAGGAGAACATTAGCTTGGTGATTTCGTTTCTCTGGACGATTGGCATTACGTATGGCGATGATGTATCGCCTGCGGCCAGAGGATGTCTAACCTGATTTTACGGTATGTAATCAAATTCAATCATGTCTATGTCGAAGGAAAAACTTGAGGAGTTGATGAGCGACTATCTTGATGGTCAGCTCGATCCCCAGCAATGCGCTCATGTGGAGTCGGCTTTGGACAGCGATCCCCAGGCGGCTGAAATTCTGAGGCAGCTTCAGGTGATTCAGACGGGGCTACATTCGTTCGGTGATGAGGAAAGGGAATTAGGCCCGGAGTTCACCGCACGGGTTATTCAGGCCCTTACCGATGCACAGGTGGAGTTAAAACCGAAAGCGATACAAAAGTTCAATCGTCGGAAGGGACTGTTGGTTGCGGCTGTAGCAGCATCGGTAGTCCTCCTTGTCACCTTTTGGCCAGGGGAACCGGATCCTTCCCATTCCGACGGATCTTCGGTTGTCAGTCAGGATGATCCGACCGGTTCTGAATTGGTCGTGGGTTCACCTACTCCCCAGCAAACGCATGATCCCAGCGTTACGCCAGATGTACCGGAATCAGAAGTTCGTCCGCCCGATTCCAATCCTGATCAGGTGGTTGGTGTTGATTCCGAGTCGAAGCCGGGAGCGGTACCGGAGACTCCAAATAATTCGATGGTTCGTCCTGGTGACGGTCCCAGTCTGCAGGAATTGGAACAAATGGTGGGGATGGAATCATTTTCCAAGGGCAAGTTTCTGTTTGTTATTGAAATTGGTGTAACCCCAGAGGGAATTCGCAGTAACGTCATTAAGGACATCCTGATGAAGAACGGGATTATTTATGATGAGGGGCTTGAGGTCGCTGCGGAGCTGGAACAAGAACTGCTCGACACGAGATATTTGGATGGTGTTATTAAAAAACCGGATCCCGACAAGCCGCAAGATATTGGAGGCAGTGTCGATTTGATTTATTTGGTGTGTACGGGGATGCAGGTAGATCAGGCACGTCTGGACATTCATTCCCGACACAAGGATATTGCTAAGTATCGGTTTAACTTGGCGATGTTACCAAAAGACGTTAAGACGTTTGATTTACTTCATGATGCAGTCAATAGTCAATGGGCAACGGCGTCGCCATCGAATTCAAAGCAAACGGATCGGGAACAATACCAGGCGCGGCTGAAGCAATGGCAGGGTAAGGCGGGTCGATTGATGACCTCCTTCGTCTTCTTAATGAATCCCCGGGCAGCAACGAGTGCTATCGAGTTTGATTTCAAGAAACCGATCCCTCGACCTGAAGGTGTGGCACGTGGTAATTTGTCACCACCGGCACCAACGAACAAACCTATTTTGGGTGCGGATTTGATTTGTGAAGTACTTTTGGTTGTTCGTAATATGTCGCAACAACCCATGGATGGCGGTCCTTGATATTTTCATCCCGTAGGTTTTGACGCGGTTGTTTGGTTTGAATCCCGAGGTTTGTTTACGGCGATTGCGACTCGCGGCGGCGGTAAGTAATCCGCCATTCGGTTTCATCCCGTGTACTGACCTGAGTGGATTCCCCGGCCAGAAAGATATTGGAGTGTCCAATTTCATGCGCGTGGACATCGGTATGTTGATTGGTGGTGGTACCGACGATTACCTCTTCTTCTTTTTCAATGACGTAACCTTCGGGAAAGTGTGCTGTCATTAATTCCATGGCATGGGCACGGTGGTCCACAGGCCAGGTCGCTGTGTTGGGGATCGCAACGACACCAAATCCCGGGTCCCGAACAACATACCGAGCGGAATTACAGCCACTGGAAAAACCGATGATGACCACCAAAACTAAAATGAGTCGCTGCATTGTGAACCTCGATGTGAAATACGATAGGGTGTGTCGTAAAGTAATAAAATGAAAAAACAGTCGCAAGGGCAACCTGTTTTGTTCAAAGGAAGTGTTTATATTAAGGTAGAGGCGAATTCAACGATTCACATCCAAGCTGGATACCCACAGTAGCAAAGGATTAGAAAACCATGCGTAATGTTTTAGTGGTTATGTTTTTAATGACAACGACCATGGTTTTTGCTGCTGACAATTGGTCACATTTCCGTGGTGACCGGGGAGACGGTCGAGCAGATTCCGCTCAACTACCTCTGGAGTTAGGCGAAGGTAAAAATGTGAAATGGAAGGTGCCTATTTCCGGTAAGGGTTGGTCATCACCGGTAATCTGGGAAAATCAAATTTGGCTCACCACAGCCACGGTTGACGGGAAAAAAATGCGGGCTCTTTGTCTGGATCGAGCATCCGGTAAGATGATCCACGACATCCTGGTTTTTGAAAATGAGCCGGATGACATTCGATTTTGCCATCCTACCAATAGCTATGCCTCACCGACGGCAGCAATTGAAAAAGGAACCATTTACGTACATTTTGGCAGTTACGGCACAGCGGCTTTGGATACAGCGACGGGTGCAAAAAAATGGGAACGTAGGGATTTAGTTTGTAATCACTGGCGTGGCCCCGCTTCGTCACCTGTGATTGATCAGGATCGAGTGATTGTTTCCTATGATGGATTTGACGTCCAGTATGTCGTCGCTTTTGACAAAGAAACCGGTCGTACCGTCTGGAAAAAAGATCGTAATATTGATTATGGATCCGATAATGGTGATCGGAAAAAAGCCTATAGTACGGCGACGATTATTGAGTTTGGTGGACAGCGTCAAGCCATATTACCCAGTGCCACTGCGACGATCGCCTATCATCCCAAGACAGGTACAGAAATCTGGCGAGTGAGGCATGGGGGTATGAATGCAGCCGCAAGACCGTTGTATGGACATGGCCTGCTTTATATCACGGCCGGTGATGGAGCTCGAGCGATGGTCGCTGTACGACCAGACGGAACGGGTGACATCACGCAGACGCATATCCAATGGGAGTTTTCCAAATCCGTTCCGAAACGAGCGTCTCAGCTCTTGATTGATGACCATCTGTACATGATGAACGATGCAGGAGTGGCTACGTGTATTGAGGCGAAAACGGGCAAGATGATCTGGCAAGAACGTGCGGGCATGGGCGAATTTCGGTCTTCCCCTATTTTTGCCAACGGAAATATGTATTGTTTTTCCGTTACCGGAGACTACGTTATTTTGAAATGTAGCCCGGAATTTCAGAAAGTGAGCGATGGTCGTTTCGATTCTGGATTTCAGGCTTCTCCTGCGGTGAAAGACAATCGTCTCTATTTGCGATCGATAACAGATCTGTATTGTATTGAACAAAACTAGCTTGTTACCGTATGATTTCTAACGTTGACCACGTACATCGTTTACAGGATGGATCCCATTCCCTGACGCTTATCCCAAATCTCTGAATATCCTATGAATCAACCGCTGTTAATTTCTCTGGTCCTTTGCACCGTGATTCTGTGTTGCGGCTGTACACGCGAATCGAAATGGGATCCGTTGAGGATGGATGAGGGAGCACAGGAGCGTCCTTTTACGACGACGGAGAGTGGATTGAAGTGGCGACTACTACGTGATGCGTGGGGATCCAAGCCAACTCAGACGAGTGATTTTTGGGTTCATTATACGGGTTGGTTAATTGATGAAAATGGCAAAGAACATGTATTTGATACGACATACAGCTTTGGGTTTGCCACGATGATGAGCTTCGATTCCGTTATACCGGGGTTTGGTGAAGGGGTTCAGTTATGTCCCGAGGGTGGTATGATCGAGCTGGAGATTCCCCCGGATCTGGGATATGGTGCTAAGGGAATGATGCCCATGATTCCACCCAATACCAAACTGCATTTTCGAATCGAGATGGTTGAAGTCCATTAACCATTAACAAAGAAGAGTGCATTGCAGTTCCATCGTAGTGATTTGATTTCAACTGCTTTTATTCCGTAAAACCTGTTAGAAAACAGGTTTGAGTCTGAAAAAGAATCAAATTTGACTTTTCATTCCCGTGAAAGGTTGTTTTAATGAACGGAGTGATTTTTGGGGAATAAATCTTAGGCGGTTTGGGTCTGCATTAAGAGGGAAACCCAGTAATTTTTGATTTAGACTACGACAACATTTCATAGACAAGGATAAACTCATCATGAAGTTTACGAAACTATTTATTGCACTTATGGTAGCCGCGTGTATTGGTCTCGCTGGTTGCGACGAAGGAACTGATATAGATTCATCAGGAGCACCGGAAATTGCACCCGGAATGAACGAGATGGAAAGTGAAGCGGAAATGCCAGAAGATCCAGGCCCTGAAGGTGAAGCAGAAGCAGAAGCAGAAGCAGAGCCTGCAGCAGAGCCTGCAGCAGAGCCTGCAGCAGAGCCTGAAGCAGAAGCTGAAGGTGAAGGCTAAACCACTTGGGTTTACGAAGATAAGAAGCCCGTTGTCTGAAAAGGCAACGGGCTTTTTTGTTTTTACCGGATGTGGATGTTTAGCAAGAGGTGTGGACAATCAAATCAAAATGGAAAAGGCGATTTTTCCAATTGATCGTGAACCTGCTACAATGACGGTTTCCTGACTTAATGTCTCTGAACGGACTTTCCATTGACTTATGAAAACGATAACGATCTTTTTCATGATGGTGTTGTGTGCATGCTCAACGCTTACCGCAAAACAACGGCGGATTGATTTTACAAGAGACATCAAACCCATTCTCTCCGATCGGTGTTACAAATGTCATGGTCCGGACGGTGAAAGTCGAGAGGCAGATTTACGGCTGGATTTGCGTGCATCGGCACAAAGTGCCCTGAGTTCAATGGGTGGGCAGGTGATTGCCCCGGGTAAGCCGAATCACAGTGCGCTCTATCTGCGGATTGCGGATTCGGATGCAGATTTTAAGATGCCACCGCCGGAGTCCAATCTCACATTAAAGCCCGCGGAAATTGCATTGATCAGGCAGTGGATTCAGCAGGGGGCACCGTGGGATGAGCATTGGTCATTTGAATTGATTCGCAAACCGGAATTGCCGCATCTGGGTAAAAGTCGATGGATTCGTAACGAGGTGGATCGATTCATACTGCAGCGTCTCAAAGAGGAGGGTTTGTCACCGGCTGCTGAGGCAGAACCCGAGACTCTTATTCGCCGACTGGCTTTTGATATAACGGGCTTGCCACCAACGTTCGAGATGTTGGATCGATACGTACGGGATCCGTCGGATACGACGTATGCAGAAATTGTGGATGAATTGCTATCCAGCAAACACTATGGTGAACGTATGGCAGCCGACTGGCTGGATGTTGCTCGCTATAGTGATACCTATGGGTATCAGGTAGATCGTGACCGTTATGTCTGGCCATACCGGGATTGGGTCATTAGGGCATTTAACGATAATCTACCGTACAACCAGTTCATTACAGAGCAGATAGCGGGAGATTTGTTGCCTGAAGCAACAGACGACCAGCGTTTAGCAACGACGTTTAATCGTCTTCATTCCCAGAAAGTTGAGGGCGGTAGTACGCCGGAAGAGTTTCGAGTGGAATACGTCGCGGATCGCACCCATACCTTTGCCACCGCTTTTTTGGGGATCACTTTGGAATGTTGTCGATGTCATGATCACAAATACGATCCATTTTCGCAGCAAGAGTATTACCAGCTTTTTGCCTACTTTAATAATATTGATGAAGCAGGGTTGTATTCATATTTCACGTCCTCCGTACCCACGCCCACTTTACGTTTAACGACAGAAGATCAAAAAAAGAAAATTGCCGAGCTTGCCGCTCAAGTTCGGGTCGAACGGCAAAAGCTGGCTACCGTCCGTGTAGAGTCTGAGGCCGCGTTTACTGCGTGGTTAAAAATGCGGCCACTCATTGAGGATCATGATCAAATTGCTGCCATGCTGGGTGAAGTCGAGCATTTAACATTTACGGACACCAAGTCCGGATCGAATAAGGTTGTGGAGGGGAAGTTTGGAAATGCGATTGAGTTAAGTGGTGACGATGCGGTGAATTTATCGGTTGGGAATTATACGCGGAGCACCCCGTTTACTGTTGGATTGTGGATGAAAACGCCCGATAGGAAAGAACGGGCGGTCGTATTTCATCGTTCCAGAGCTTGCACGGATTCCGCAAGCCGTGGGTATCAACTCCTGATTGAGCAGGGTCAACTCAGTGCATCGTTGATTCATTTCTGGCCGGGCAATGCCATCCGCATACGGACATCTCAGGAAATTCCGGTTGACCAGTGGATTCATGTGGCGATGGTATACGATGGCTCCAGTACGGCTGCCGGAGTAAAAATCTATGTCAACGGTGTAGCGGTTGAGACGTACATCGTTCGCGATCATTTGTATAAAAACATAACGGGTAGTGGTGGTGAGAACATTGCAATCGGCCAGCGGTTTCGAGACAAAGGTTTTGCTGGAGGTGTGGTGGATGAGTTTCGTGTTTTTTCCAGAGCGCTGACACCGCTGGAATTACGATATTTAGCTCAAACGAATTCACTTTCCGATGCTTTGAGTCAGCCCGTTGAACAGATAGACAAGTCGCTGCGCGCTGAACTGCGGGATTTCTTTCTTGCAGTTTATTACGAACCTTATGGCCAGCAGTTAGCGGTCGTGAAACAAGCCCGGGATGCTCATAACCAGTTGGCCGATGGTTTACAGGAAATCATGGTGATGCAGGAAATGCCGAAAAGACGGCCCACGTATGTCTTAAGTCGGGGAGAATATAACCAGCGGCAAGCGGAAGTCCAGCCGGGGACACCAGCGATCTTTCCTTTATCAGCCGGCGGGAACCATGATCGTCTTGCCCTGGCTCGCTGGTTAACGGACCCCCAGCACCCGCTGGCCTCCCGCGTGGCAGTGAACCGGATTTGGCAACTTCTGTTTGGTCAGGGTCTAGTCCGCACGCCGGAGGATTTTGGAAATCAGGGCGCATTGCCCACGCACCCACAATTATTGGATTGGCTTGCCAGCACATTGATGGATAACCACTGGAATATTAAAGATCTGATTCGACAGTTAGTATGCTCTTCGACCTACCGCCAAAGCTCATCCGTCTCCGCGGAAATATTACAGAAGGATCCGGAGAATCGATGGCTTAGTCATGCGAATCGATTTCAATTCCCAGCAGAGATGTTGCGAGATAATGTTCTTTTTACCTGTGGTCTGTTAGTGGACAAACAGGGTGGAGCATCCGTCAAGCCCTATGAAGTAGCTCAATCATTTAAAGCAGTCAGTCGTGGCAAAGGGGATGCGTTGTATCGCCGCAGCGTTTATACGTATTGGAAACGCACCGGGCCGGCTCCGGTGATGATGGCTCTGGATTCGTCAAAACGGGACATTTGCAATGTCAAGCGGGAGCGAACCGCTTCGCCGTTGCATGCGATCGTCCTGATGAACGACCCCCAGTTAATTGAAGCGGCACGGGTTTTGGGACAAACCACGGTTAAAGTATATGGCCCTGACGTGTCTGCCGCCGTTGCCCATTTATTCAGAAAATTTACTAGTCGTTCGCCGCGGGCCGAGGAACAGCGGATTTTATTACAGGCCTATCAGCAACAAGCGAAGTATTTTAAAGAACGCCCGGAACAGACGGAAAAATTTCTGCAGACCGGAGATGCTCCGGTCGATCCATCCCTGCCCGCAGCGGAAGTGGCAGCGATGGGTATGCTGGTGAACCTGCTCATTAACTACGATGAATGTGCAACCCGACGTTAAGGTTATGAACCCAATATGAATACGCAATTGTACAATCAAAGATCACCTTGCACGGGTTTTGAAAATCCGCGCGGCATGGCACGCCGTCAGATGCTACAGCAATTTGGGATGGGGCTGGGGTCTCTGGCCGTGAGCCAGTTATTGGCAGAACCCGATGCCACGGCTCAGGCACCGAATGCCTTCCAGCGACAACATCCGGCGGCTGCGAAAAGGATTATCTATCTCTTTCAAAGTGGCGGTCCCTCTCAAATAGACTTATTGGACTATAAACCGGAACTGGAAAAAGTGCATGGCCAACAACTTCCGGAGGATATCCGAAAAGGTCAGCGTTTGACATCGATGAGCGGTAATCAAGCGAGTTTGCCTATGGTGCAGTCGCCTTTTCAGTTTTCGCAGCATGGTGAAAGTGGTCAATGGATTAGTGAATTATTACCTCATACCAGCAAAATTGCGGATGAACTATGTATCATTCGTTCGATGCATACCGAAGCGATTAATCATGGGCCGGCGGTAACGCATATGCAAACGGGTTCGCAGTTTCCCGGTCGGCCCAGCATGGGTGCCTGGTTGGACTACGGTCTAGGCTCTGAAAATGACGACTTACCTGCATTCGTTGTGTTGGTTACAAAAAATCAGGGTGGGCAACCGTTACTGACTCGATTGTGGGGAAGCGGTTTTCTGCCGTCCAAATATCAGGGAACACGTTTTCGGTCAGGTAAGGATCCGGTGTTATATTTAAGCAACCCTGATGGTCTTAACAGCGAGGGTCGACGACTGATGCTGGACCGACTGCAGGAGCTGCACGCATTGAAACTTGCCGCAGAACCTGACCCGGAACTGGAAAATCGTATTGCTCAATATGAACTGGCATTTCGTATGCAGACATCGATTCCCGAGGTTACTCAAATCGAGGATGAACCGGAGCATGTCTTTAAACTCTACGGAGACGCGGCACGAAATCCAGGTTCCTTTGCTGCGAATTGCCTGTTGGCGAGAAGATTAGCAGAACGTGGCGTTCGATTTATTCAGCTCTATCATCAGGGCTGGGATCAGCATGGGGGTCTGGTTGCCGGAATTAAAGGGCAAGCGTCAGAGACCGATCAGGCATCAGCCGCGCTGGTTATGGATTTGAAACAACGCGGCCTGTTGGAAGATACCATTGTTATCTGGGGTGGCGAGTTTGGTCGCACAAATTACTGTCAGGGGAAACTCAACGGAACGAATTTTGGTCGCGATCACCACCCCCGATGTTTTTCGCTGTGGCTGGCCGGTGGAGGATTCCAGGGAGGACTGACCTACGGAAAAACCGGACCTTTTGGATACAATATTCAGGAAAATAGTGTGCATGTTCATGATTTTCAGGCAACCCTGTTACATCAAATGGGTATCGACCACGAACAACTGACTTATCGATATCAAGGTCGGCGATTTCGTTTAACGGATGTTCATGGGCGTGTCATTAACGATATTACCGTGTAAATCAAATGGGTCGGCAGCATCTGACGACGGACGGTCAGACGTCGTGTGCAACGCCCGGCATAACAGCATTCCGTGGGTTATTTTCCGCTGATCGAGATTTGAGCGTTTCCCTGACGGATGTCGTTCTTGATACCGTCGACGAGTCGTTTACAGCCTTTCAAATCAGCGCTCCATGCATCATACCCCTGTCGCGAAATTGCTTCTTTGGCTGTTTCATAGATGACAAAGGAAACCCCCCGTTGCATGCGATTCATCTGCTCGTACCAATTTTGTAGTTCCTGTAATTGGACCGGTGCCAGTTTGTCACCCGCGATTGAAAACAGGGATTCCAACATGGCTTGAACCATGACCGATCGACGGCCATAGGCCAAAGCGGTTCGATCGGAAATTCTGGTTAAACGCCCGTGCCGGACCCAGTTGGCCTGTGGTTCGACTTTCATGGCCCAAAAGTGACTGCGTACGGCGTCGAGCAGTAATTCGGCCAGAGGTTCCCGTTCGATGACAGTCAGTTTCTCAAGAGCAAATGGATTCTTGTTTTGCTGGTAACCGACCTCGACAGCGCCATGTTCCAGTCGTGCCAAAGCCATAATCCATCCCAGTCCACGTCGTTGGTAATTGTCGCCTTCAAAGGCAACGGTTTCATTCAGGCTGGAAAGTCTGAATTCCTGAATCGCCTGCTGGCTATCAGGAGACGGCGTTGGTGGATTCCATTTTGTCAAATCATACCGACGAGACAGATTGACGTAAATTGCCAGCTCATCCATAACCTGGATGACGGCATCGTACGCCTCCAAATCCTCTTTATCAGCGTTTTGTACCAAGGGCACCAAATAATTCAATGCCAGTGCATATTCCTGATAACCGACGATTTGATAGGCATCGCTGGGATCTGGTTTGTCAAAACAAGCTGTGTAGGCACTCACGGTGCCCTGAACCAAATTCCTACCTCAGTGAAAGTACTTGGATTGCGCAACCACATTGACGGTACTTTTCTCATACGAAATTCCACCATTTTCCCATGACCAGATATGGTCATGTCGACGGGCAACATAGGGTGCTGCATCTTGTCCTGTCGTTGCAAATGGGTTCTTAGCAATTGGTGTTTCCCGGGGCATTTGAATCGCGAATCCAAGCTGAGGTTTTTCTTTTACATGAGAGCCTTTAAGAAGTCCGTTGGCAGCAATTCCCTTACCATAGCGCCCACGCATCCACCAATGGATCCCGGTGAAAAGATGTTCCGCTTTTTTGAATAACAGAGGATCGGTCCGTTGGCTTTCGGTAAACGTTTGTTTTAGCGGGGCGAGTTCGGGGAGGATTACGTCTCGATGTTCCCCGGCAAGCTGCCGCTTTCCGTACTCCTGAATCAACTTGATATCCTGATCCATTGCAAAAGCAGCGGTCAGTTTCTGTTGCATCGAATTCTCAGTGCGGATAATGCCTCCGGCGAGATGAATGCGGGATTCCCGCAGATGTAGTTCCGTTTCGAAGCGGAGTTTGTTCTCCAGGAGGATGCGTTGATTGGCAGCTTCAAAATCGAAGGAGATCAGGTTTTTTTGTGCAGGTGGCTGTTTTCCCTGATCGATGATCGACTGTATCGTTCGGCCAAATATCAGACTAATTCTCTCGACGTTAGCAAGTTCATTGCGGTAGACATGCAAATCCCACAGTGCCGTTTTGTATTCCGCTAAAGTTGTGGGAGATTTGGCGCCCGGCTGCATGATCGGTGGTCGCAGTGAGCCCTGAATGACGGCATCGACACGCTGCTGAAAATGGGGGGCAATGAACAACATTTCTCGAGGTGTGGGTTGCTGGATGCTTTGCTGCTGTGCCATCATCAAAGTAAAACGTGATTCAGCAAGAAGCACGTGAAGTTTGGGAAGATCGTTGCTGGCCAGAAAGGCGTCAATCTCGGTGATCACCGGACTTCCTACCTGATTAACGATCGCCGAACCAGAGGCAATGACTTGACGGAGATCCCCTGTTCGATTTGCCGGAATTAAACGCTGTTCCAATTCCAGAGTTACATTTCGGGGAATGCTTGCCGATTCGCAGCGAGGTATTGCGACAGCGATTAACAGCAAAATCATACCTAACGGACAGAATTTCCATACTTGTTGCATAAGGTAACCCACTCTCATTTCTATCGTGATGCGGATGCTTGCGACTGTTTCGGTGAACACTTGAAGTGGAAAGGCGACAAATTCCTAAATGGTCGATATCACCTAATGGTATTACACACGGATGGAGAATCAAAGTTAATTTTTGACCATTGAATTCTGGTTCGGTATGATCCTTTGGAAAATCCGTAACGAATGAACGATTGGGTTGTGTTGGATTCTGTGGAAACGATTGAGAGACCGTGCAGCGATTTTTATTGGTTCACCATGGTGAATATCAATCGGACGATATGTCCGAGAGTCGAAATTGATTCGTGAAAACGGCGTCACCGCTTAGGCTATGCACTTTCAGAACAATGGTCGGGTTTCGTTGAGTCCAGTTAATCGCAATCGAGCCGAAATTCACCAGAGGGTAGTTATCGTCTACGGTGCGATAGCGGTTGGGTTCACCGGCATTTCCTCCCCCGCTGGGAACATTTAAACTTGAAGATGTAATTTCATAGACGTCCGGTTCCCCCTGTCCCAGAGAAATTTTGGATATTTCTGCGATATGGCGATCTCCACTGAGAACGATGGAACGCCCCCCGTTGTTTTTTATCAGTTCTAACAATCGCGTTCTCTCTCGGGGATAGTTTTCCCACATTTCCCAACCATGTTCTGATGGTATGAATTGAATACTGGACGCGATAATACGTATCTCAGCAGGAATCCGCATTTGTTCTTCCAGCCATTTCCACTGTGCCTGGCCTAGAATCGTCGCCGTGGGATTGGAATTGGGTGCATACGGGCCGGGAGTTTTGGCTTCGCCTTCGGGCCACTTTATCAACGGAGTTCGATGGTATCGAGTGTCCAGCAGTATAATTTGAACGCGTTTACCTGTAGGTCCAAACAGATGGGCATCATAGACACCTTGGTGACGTCGACTGCCTGCACCCTCAGGGACTTGAAAGAACTCATTAAACAACTGTTGGGATTCTTGTTTTTTGGGATATTCGACACCGCCATCATTCACTCCATAATCATGGTCATCCCAGGTTGCCAAAAATGGAGTGGAAGCTCGAAATTTCTTGAAACCAGAATTGTTTCCAAGCATCTCATATTTTGCTTTCAGAACCTCCATATCTTCCGAGTCACCGTAGATGTTGTCACCGATCATTAGGAACATTTGAGGTTGTTTAGCTATCAGGGCATTCCAAATGGGCTGTTCACGGTTCTGATGGCAACACGAACCAAATGTGATCAGGCTCAAGGGAGTTGGTGGGAGAATTTCCCGGATTCGAATATTGCGGAACCGGTATTGCAGCCCTTTTTCACCGTGATGTTGAAGGGCGATGTAACCTTCTGCTGTCACGGCGTCATGCGTATCAACGGTGTTCACACCGTTGACCCAGATTTGAATATGATCGCCTACTGCCCGGATTCGATAATGATTCCATTGACCATTTTTAAATGCGGCTTGTGCTGTGGGTTTACCCTTTAAGGGAACCAGCCAGCCACGACGTCCTTCATCGTACAAACCACCTGCCCACCGCCTGTCGGAAGTATCTACTTCTGCCTGATAACCCCACAGCCGGTTGAGTCTGTAATGTGAGCGGAATTGGATTCCACTATTACCCCCTGGAGGTACATTTAATTCCACTTCCAGTTCAAAATCCCTGAAGACACGATCGGACACTAAAAAATACTTCCGAGAGCCTTGTAGTGAGATTTCATGATCTTCCGTTGTAACTTCGCCCCATTGAAACGGATTTGACCAACCTTTGGTATTGGAACCATTGAACAAAGATTCCCAATCAGGTTCGGTGCAGTGGCAGGGCAGGCTCGCCCCAAGGATGACAAAACAGAAACAAAATAACGGCAAACGAAATAGGTTCATGGGTCGGGTCTCGAATCAGCAAGAGGGAAGGTTCTCTTTCAGGAGATACTATTGGTTTTCAATCTCCGTAGTGAGCTTGTCAATAAGTTCATAGATTTCTTTTGGATTATGACCACCAACGCTCTTGAGACGGATGACACCCTGACCATCAATCACGTACAAGACGGGCCATGACTTCACCTCCCATTGCGTTGAAATTTTTCCGTGACGACTGCCATCGTCCCAAAAACTGCGCCACTTGATCTGTTGTGTTTTCACGATACGGTTGGTGAGATTACGA
>JAYZPA010000075.1:0-16522 GCA_036150515.1 Planctomycetota bacterium | reverse complement strand
GATCCGCCGATCGGCGCAAAAACCTATTTCTGCGAATACGATCTGGAGATAAAGCAAACCGGCACCTACCAGTTGATGCTCCGATATGCTGCCCTGGAATCGAGGCCCATGGTTTTAACCGTCGACGGACAGGTGATCTCCCGGAAAGCGGTGGCCAACGTAACCGGAGGCTGGGAGGCGGTCCATCAGCGCTGGCACAAGGAGGCACAACTGCCATTGGAAGCAGGTAAGCACACGATCCGTTTTCATCGTGAAGGGGCGGTTTCTCATATGGACCAATGGCGTTTAATGCCGATGGCCACAGGGAGTGACAAGTTACCGGCACCGGAACAGATTGCCCGCGACAGAAAACTGGACGTCGGGGCGTTATATCAGTGGTCACGGTTTCTGGGACGGACCGGGAAAACCGGACCGGCTTTCCAACTGTGGCACGACCTCAGTAAAACCCAACAATCGCTGTCCATTTTTCTTGACCAATGGCTTTCCGAAAACCAGCCTCCTGTCTGGCTGCAGCAGCGCGTCCTGACACCCCGACCCGCGAGCATCGATCAGCTGGCAATGCGTTACGAGCAATTGATCCAAAATGCGCTGGCCGAGAATGTCCCCCGGGAACTGCTGGATCTTCGTACCCTGTTAACAGGCAAGCAGGGTCCCTACGCACCTTACCGGCACCCGTTTGCACACTATCGTGATCAGGATCAGCAAGCGGTCAAACAACAGCTCGCCCGAGTTGAAAAACTCAACGCCCAAATTCAGGCTATTCCCACGGTCACCGTCATGGCGGTTAGCGACAGTTCGGTTGAGGAGCACCCGGTATTCATCCGTGGCAGCCATTTACAAAAAGGGCCCGTCGTACCACGCCGCTTCCTGACGATTGTCGAAGGGCATGAGCAGCAACCCTATCCCCGGGATCAAAGCGGTCGCCTGCAACTGGCCCATTCAATCACCTCACCCCGTAATCCGCTGACGGCTCGTGTGATTGCCAATCGCGTTTGGCGCTGGCATTTTGGCCGGGCGCTGGTCAAATCGACGGAAAATTTCGGCCATTCCGGCAAAGAGCCCAGCCATCCACAGTTGCTTGACCACCTGGCTCTGAAACTGATTGAATTCAACTGGTCGATCAAGGAACTGAACCGTTACATTCTCGCATCGCATACCTATCAGATGGCCAGCCGTTACGATTCCGCCAGCGACCGAATCGATCCTGAGAATCGCTGGTATTGGCGTTATCAGCCACAACGTCTGGAGGCCGAGGTTATCCGGGATACCTTACTCTTCACGGCAGGCCGTCTGGATCTGTCGATCGGTGGCGGACCCACTGCGGGAGTTCGTAGTCAGGATCCTTCGCCCACGAACCTGCAGGAGAACCGGCAATTCTACGAATCGAGTCAGCGGCGATCGGTCTACCTGCCGATCATCCGAACCAACGTTTATAAATTGTTTACGCTATTTGATTTTCCCAATCCAGCGGCGCCTACCGGCAATCGGACCACCACCACGATTCCGACTCAGGCTCTGTTCCTGATGAATAATCCCTGGATGCAGGGAATTTCCCGGGAAATTGCAGAACAGGCAACCGGCAGGTATTCTGACGAGGGAGAGCGCATCGGCTATCTCTTCGAATCATTGTTAGGCCGGCCACCGACGGCTGCGGAAATCACCGAGGCCGGGGAGTTGCTCCAGGTCGTGCGGGCGGAAGTCAATCTGGAGAATCAGCCTCTGGCGGACTGGGAAACCCTTTGTCACACGATGCTGCTGACCAGCGAGTTTATTTACCTTCACTAACCCTTACCCGGGGTAACCTCAGACCATGAACCAACCGCGAGAAAAACATTCGCAAGAACGACGGCTACCCGGCAGGCGGGATTTGCTGCGATCCTGGTGTGTCGGGTTCGGAGGCCTGGCCCTGGCGGATCTGTTGCATGGCCAGGGACTTGCGGCACCTTCCGTTCCAGCTCATCCGCTGATCGCCAGGCAGCCTCATTTCAAACCCCGTGCCAAGCGGATCATTTTCCTCTTCATGCACGGTGGCCCTTCGCATATTGATCTGTTTGATCCCAAACCGGAACTGCAAAAGAATGATGGTAAGAAACCGCCGTTCCAGCGTACGCGGGTCCAGTTTGCTTCCCGCGGGAACCTGCTGGCCTCCCCCTGGAAATTTCGCCCGGTCGGTAAGAACGGTATCCCGATGAGTGAGCTCTGGCAACATCTGCCTGAGGTGGCCGATGAGCTTTGCATGATTCACAGCCTCTGTGATCAAAATGTCGCCCATGGCGGAGCCTGTATGAAGCTTTCAACCGGCAGTGATTCGCTGCTGCGACCGAGCATGGGGAGTTGGGTCAGTTACGGACTGGGAACGGAGAATAACAATCTGCCCAGTTTTATCACCATCTGTCCAACCAGCCTGCATGGGGGCGTTGATAACTTTGCAACCGCCTTCCTTCCCTCGATCCACCAGGGGGTACCTCTTGGCACTCCCGGTTATCCCAACAGCCTGATGAAAAACGCCCGCTTTGAATTTCTGGACAATTCATTTCGCAGCAGGGTTCAGCAACAGGCTCAACTGCGTTACCTGAAAAGCCTGAATGAAAAACACCTGCAGGCCACGGGCCCCCATTCGGATCTGGAGGCGAGAATCGCCAGTTTTGAAATGGCCTTTCGTATGCAACAGGCAGCCCCCGAGGCGATTAATATTTCGGATGAGTCGAAAGAGACACGTCAGCTTTACGGTATGGATGACGCCCAGACTGAGAACTTTGGAACAATGTGCCTCATGGCCCGCAGGTTTGCTGAACGGGATGTCCGTTTCATCCAGGTCAGCCATGCCCATAGCCTCCCTTTCAACAACGAGCAGTGGGATCAGCATACGCACATCAGGCAGGGACACGAGATGAACGTTGCACAAATTGACAAACCCATTACCGGGTTAATCAAGGATTTGAAACGTCGTGGACTGCTGGAGGATACACTGGTTCTGTGGGGCGGAGAATTTGGCCGCACACCCACCGCTCAAACAGGAAAAATGGAGACCATCGGTCGCGACCATCACCCCGACGGTTTTACGATGTGGATGGCAGGGGCCGGGGTGAAGGGTGGCTACCGATACGGAAAGACAGATGAATTTGGCTATTACGCCGTGGAAAATCGGATGACGATTCACGATCTGCATGCCACCATGCTGCACTTGATGGGGATGGACCATGAGAAGCTGACTTACCATTACGCCGGTCGTGACTTCCGCCTGACGGACGTCCATGGCGTCGTTGCCCAAGGGATCCTCAGCTAGTATATGACGGGCGGGCCGGAGAAGCCCGCTTCCGGTTTCCCTGCCAGACGGTGCCGGTGGTGCTTAACCAGGCACTTCGTGATATGATTTGATAAGCGGGTCGAAAGTGGCCTCGATGAGGTCGCGTTTGAGAAGGGTCCAACGGATATTGCGTGAGTAAGAAATCAATATGAAACGATTTTTAATTTTGATCGTTGTCCTGCTTTTGCTGTTTCCGTTCCATCTACAGGCGGATGACTTTTTTGAGAAACAAGTCCGACCGTTATTGGTTGCCAAATGTTACCCGTGTCATGCTGGCACCAAGCAATCCGGTGGCTTGTCGCTTGAAACAAAAGCTGGGTGGGCTAAAGGTGGCGAGTCCGGTCCGGCGATCATTCCGGGGGATGTCGACGATAGCCTTTTGATCGACGCAATAAATTACCGCGGCATTGAGATGCCCCCGGCAGATAAAGGCGGCAAACTGAAACCGGAAGAAATTGAAATCCTTACGCAATGGGTACAGAAAGGAGCCGTTGATCCGCGTGTTGCAGGGCAGCACATTGGCGGGATGTCCAGGGCCGACGCAAAAACATGGTGGTCATACCAGCCCCTTGCTGAGGTCGAACTCGTCCCATCCCCTCAAACCATTGATCAGCTAATCCATCGCCGACTTCAGGCCCGGGGATTATTGGCCCAAACAGCAGCTTCCCGACGGGAACTGATTAGACGAGCAACGTATGACCTGACAGGATTACCTCCGATCTATTCAGACGTCACCGCATTCGAACAGGATAAGTCCCCGAATGCATTCCTTAAAGTTATCAATCGTCTGCTGGAATCCAAAGAATATGGCGAACACTGGGGACGCCACTGGTTGGATGTGATTCGCTATGCCGATACGGCCGGCGAGAATTCGGACCGCCCGCTGCCGCACGCATGGCGTTTTAGAAACTGGGTGATTCATTCAGTTAATCAGGACATGCCATTCACTTCGTTTGTACAGCAGCAACTTGCAGGTGATTTGCAACCATTGGGTGATACGGTCGAATTGCGAAAGGATGGGATTATTGCTACCGGCTATCTTGCAGTTTCAAGACGTTACGGGCATGACATCAACAAAGATATCCACCTCATGCACGAAGATGTTATTGATAACCTGGGGAAGGCATTCCTTGGAATGACCATCGGTTGCGCCCGATGCCATGACCACAAATACGACCCGATTACAGCGGAAGACTATTACGCCCTTTACGGCATTTTCAGTAGCACAAAATTCTCTTTTCCCGGTTGCGAACCTATTCCGCAACCGGCAGATCTGGTCGCTCTGGAGTTAACCGGAGAGCGAGCACGACGACATGAAGAATATCTTACGGCCATGGCTGAATATAAAGCCAACAAGCCAAACAATCCTGAAACGATAGCGGCTCTTAAAGGGCTCGCGGTTAAATCGATTACCGTTCTGGGGACCGCCAATATCGGTCAAAGTGGGAATGAGAAATTAGAAGAACATTTGGGTGATAACTCGGTACGACAAATTAAGAAGGGGGAGGTTCTTCAGCTTAAGATCAACCGTAATGCTAATTACGGAGCCGATTCGACCGGTATCCTCTTAAACATCCAGAATACAAAAGCCCCGGAGAAGAAATGGTCTTCTCAAGAGTTAGTGGAGTTGATCGATTCAGATTCTCCGTTAATTGAGGTGCGAGGCGCGAAGTGGGTTTTTCTGGATCCTACAGACGGACCCAAATACCTGATTACCAAAAAACTCAATATTGGTGGCCATGCCGCTTTGAAAGGTTGGGCATTTGGCGAGAACCCGTCTGTGTATGCGAATACGGGCGGTACCACCGTTAAAGCCTGGACATCGCTGCCTCCCAGGACGCTCTTTACTCACCCAGGCCCCGGCGAGGATGTCGCGATTTCCTGGATTTGTCCCGCAGATGGTGAATATGCAATTTCCGGTCACGTTCTCGACGCACACGCCGGCGCGGGAGATGGTGTGACGTTCTTTCTTGAACATTTCCAGTCCGCCGAGTTCGGTGAAGGCTTAGCCGCGTTAGGAGAAAAGAATGGAAACCTAACCCCTCCGACTCCAGTGACGATTCCGGTTGCCTATGCCGTTACTGAGGGGATGGTCAGTGATGCAGCATTGCAACTTCGAGGCGATCCCGAGCAGGCAGGTGAAAAGATACCCCGGCGTTGGCTGGAGATTTTTGGAGGTGCACCCATCCAAAACCCTCAGCAGAGCGGACGAGTCGATCTGGCTAACTGGGTTACTTCCCATCCATTATTTGCACGCGTGCTGGCAAATCGCGTTTGGCAATGGCACTTTGGCCGGGGTATTGTAGCAACGCCCAATGATTTTGGATCCCGCGGTTCCGTTCCGTCCCATCCGAAACTGATCGAATTTCTGGCTGGCCAGCTGGTCGCTAACAATTATCGAATAAAACCGCTCCATCGTCTTGTCATGCTTAGTGATGCTTACCAACGTAGTTCTCATGCCTCTGAAGCAGCACGCCAACAGGACCCAAACAATCAATGGCTCAGTCACTTTTCCCCGCGACGGCTGACAGCAGAAGAAATAAGAGATTCGCTGCTCGCCGTTAGTAGAGAACTCGACAGCCTACCTGGTGAATCCCATCCGTTTCCTCCGGAATCAACATGGAACTTTAGTCAACACGCACCTTTTCATGCGGTTTACCAAACGAATAAGCGAAGTGTCTATATGATGGTACAACGTCAACGACGTCATCCGTTTCTGGCACTTTTTGACGGCCCTGATCCCAACGCAAGTTCGCCCGTTCGGCAACAAACCACCGTACCGACGCAGGCACTTTATTTCCTGAATGATGAGTTTTTTCACGGCTGTGCCAATCAAACCGCGTCCCGTATCTTGGCGAGCGATCCCGCGAATCCGATGATCGATGAGCTCTATCAACTTTTGTTTCAACGATTACCGACAGATGCCGAAACAGACATTACGCTTCAGTTCATCAACACCTACGACGGAACGGATGAACAAAAATGGCAGGCCTTCTGCCGAATACTACTGTCCAGCAATGAATTCCTCTATGTGGACTAAAGACTCCCCGAACGGTCAAACGATGTCACAACGTATCCCATCTCATATCAACGGTATCAACAGACGATCGATGTTGCGTTCGTCTCTGGCCGGTTCCCTGTTGTTGCCGGGTATTACCGAATGCCTTGCCGTTGATGACGCAGGCCCACTTGCTCCGAAAGAGGTGCACTTTCCGGCAAGGGCAAAAAATGTGATCTTCCTGTTCATGACAGGTGGCGTTTCGCATATCGACACATTCGACCCCAAACCTGCATTACACGGGGATCTTGGTAAAGAAATAAAGGCCGACCATCCGGAAATCAAAGACCGACCCGGCTACGAACGTATTTATCTCAAGCGACCTCAGTGGGAATTTTCTCCTCATGGTGAATGCGGGACCGAGGTGAGTACGTTGTTTCCCCACGTTGCTGGCTGCGTTGATGAGCTTGCCGTCATCCGCTCCATGCATACCTCCCATTCCAATCACTACAACGCGACTCTGGGTATGCATACCGGATCCTTTGCCTTTTCACGTCCAAGCATCGGTTCCTGGGTTACCTACGGAATGGGTACCGTCAATCAGAATCTTCCCGGGTTTGTTGTTATCGCGCCACACCAAACCTATGCGGGAACTCAGGTTTACTCCAACGACTTCCTTCCCGCGGTCAATCAGGGGACGCTGGTTGTTCCCGGAGCAGAACCCGTTGCCAACGTGAAACCACGACTTCCAGCGGAAAAACAGCGTCAGGAACTCCTGGCACTGCAGGCACTCAACCAACTTCATCTTGATACTCGCGAACACAAGGCCGCGCTGTCGGCTCGAATGAAGAGCTTTGAGATTGCATACGGAATGCAGCAGGCAGTTCCGGACGCTTTCGACTTTAGCAAGGAAACCAAGGCGACATTGGATCGTTACGCAATTCAACCAGATTCTACAATGGGCTTTGGTTGGCAATGTCTCGCCGCACGTCGACTAATTGAGCGGGGCGTCCGTTTCGTCGAGTTAATCGATACCGGATCATCAGGCAACTGGGACGCCCACGGCGATATGATGACGCATGTTGCCCTTTCCAAAAACGTTGACCAGCCTATCGCCGCTCTGATTAAAGATCTGAAACAGCGCGGCATGCTCGAAGATACGCTTGTCGTCTGGACGACTGAGTTTGGGCGAACCCCCTTCAACAATACAGCCGATGCCAAAGGACGCGAACATCACCCCTGGGCCTTCACATCATGGCTTGCCGGGGCGGGCGTGAAAAGCGGCATTACCTACGGCGAAACAGACGAACACGGATTGCGTGCCGAGGTGGACAAAGTTCATGTACACGATTTCCACGCGACGATTCTTCATTTACTTGGGTTTGATCACAAAAAACTAACCTATCGCCATGCGGGGCGTGATTACCGACTTACGGACGTTGAAGGTTCAGTCGTCAAAGGCGTCCTTTCATAATCCCTGATAAATAAGTATTTTGAGGATCCCCCCCGTTACCTTTTCCGGCGGCGGGGGGGAGTCCAACCACGCACTGGGCCGGGCTACCCGAGAGGGTCAAGGACGACCCGCGTGCGAAGATCGTTAGCGGCAGGCAAAGGTGGGAGCGAAAGGTCCAGCACATCCTTTATCATTAACGTTGTGATTTCACCAGGAAATTACCCTTGGGATTTTCACCATGGGGTACGCATGAAAGAAACATTACTAAACAAAATGAAGCAGGCGAAAGGAGAGGGAACGTGAGAAAAAAACAAACGCTAACAACCATTTCTTTGGTCTTATTTTTCATGGTGAGTTCGGTTGGTTCTCAAGAAGAAAGCCCGTTACAGGTTCTCAGCGAACGTGGCATCACGTACACGCTAAAAAAATCGAATGACCCGATTCCCAATCGAATTCACATCCTGCGTGTTGATTTAGCCCTCGACAAAGTAAAGCCTGTCGTGGCCCTCGGTTCGGACCCGGATGGAGATGGCCCGGCCGAAGTGTCGCTGACTGACCCCAGAAAACTTGCTGCCAGTCCATCGGTCCTGGCTTTCGTGAACACCAATCCATGGGACAGTTTCCCGGATGCCCAGGGCAAAAGAAATCGCAACTGGTACTCGGGCCAACCGGTCGACATCCATGGCCTGGCGGGTAGCAAGGGGAAAATGCGTAGCACCATGGGCCCCGCCAATACATCGGTTTGGTTTGATACCGGGGGTCGAATTCATTTTGGGCACCAGCAAGATGATAAGCCCCAGGAAGCGACAAACGGATTCCAGCGGATCCTCTCCGAGGGCAAGGTCACCACATCCGAGGGCGGGGCCCGTCATCCACGCACTGCCATAGGAACTGACAAGCAGGGAAAAATCCTCTGGCTGGTCGTGGTGGATGGGCGTCAACAGGGTTATAGCGAAGGCATGAATATTCATGAACTGGCAAGCGTCATGAAGACAATGGGCTGCTGGACTGCGACCAACATGGATGGTGGAGGAAGCAGCATCATGGGGTTAGTCGACAAGGACGGTAAAATGCAGGTCATCAACCGCCCATCAGGTCGTTTTTTTGGCAGGGTAAAAATTCGCCCGTTACCGATGATTCTCACCATCACATCGAAGGATTCACAAAGCGAGCCAGACGAACCCGCTACCGACGACTAGCCCCCTGTTTCCTTGCCCGGCGGCGGGGGGGTGGGGTTGGATGAGGGATAGCCGCTAACAAGAGACGGTAACCGTCGATCGTCGGTTGGCCCGGCGGACAGGAACGGAAGGCGCTGACTCCTTGCCATTCGTACGGGTTACTTGCTTGGGACAAGAGTAATGGTTCTGAGATCTAACAGAAATCCGTTGAGGGATCCTGTCGAAGAGAATGTGAGCTGTACGTCGCCTGCCGGTAAAGTGAGGGTGCCGATCGGTCGTTGTTGGTAATCATCCCAAGAATCCGTGGCTGCGATAACCCCCACAAAGCTCGACTCTCCGGACGTCAACTCGAACTGGTTGCCGGCGGTATTTTCAGGAGCAGCCCAATCCAGAATCACGTCAAATTCGCCTGCTTTTTCAATGTTGATCGTCCAGACTACGCGGTCGTTTTTGCTTCCCCAAAAGCCGATGTTTCCGTATTGAGCTTCGAAGACGGCCGTGGTTCCGTAGATAGCTGCCTGACTTGCAGGTAGCGAATACTTGCCATTTCGCAGTTTGACAGTCGTCGGCATGTTCCCTTCAAAAGATTTGGGGGGAGTTTGATTTGCCTGTATGAATGCAATGACATCGCTCATATCGTCCTGGCTTAAGAATTTCTCGAGGCCAACGGGCATCATGGATTGTCCGGTCCTCCGCAATCCATTTTCCTGAATGTCCTTTCGCAGGATTGTCGTGGCATCACCTTTGGCAGCCGTAATCGTAAGGCTGATTGCCGTCTCTTCGGTAATCAGGCCAGTAATGATGGTGCCTCGGACGGTTAATACTGAATAATTTCTGAACTTGTCTTCCACGGCTTTGTTCGGATCAAGGATGTGAGTGGTGAGAAACTCCGAGGACTTGTTTTTTAGGCCGTGGAGATTAGGTCCAACGGCTACACCGTGGTTATTCAGTCGGTGGCATGCGCTGCAGGTTTTTATGAACAACTCCTTGCCATGGGTGATGTCGCCATCTGCTTTGAGCGTGACGGTTAGGTATTGTTTAATTAGTTGTTGGCGCTGTGCATTGGACGTCGTGCCAAAAACGTTCTGCGCTTGTTGGCGTAATTGTTCATTCGGATGGTCTAAAAGGGTTTGCCGATGTGACGCGTTGAAGTCGTTTGGTTTTAATTTCTTTGATTCAATGGCGCTTAGCAGTTCCCGTGTGGCGCTGGTGTGCTGGATGAGCATGGTGATAAGTCGGTCGCTGACCACAGGGCCGATTGATGACCAATCTTCGATAAGAGACTTGGTAAGTTCCGGCGACGCGTGTGTGTTGATGAAGTTTATGGCGACGACCTGTAATTCACGTGGGGTCTGCGTCTTCAGCAAAGGTATTAAACGCGAAACGCCAACCTGAGTACGGTTGTTTAGCAGGAACTCCAGAGCTGCGACCCGTGTTTCGGTGGGCTGGTCGTTGTTTTCGAAAAGCAATTGGGCCCGTGATGAAAACTGTTGAAGCGTTTCCTGTTGTGCGGGAGTGCGAAGTATGTTGGCAAGTGTCGTGCCACGTTGTTTCAGTAAACGCTGAACACTATTGAGCGCTGTAAAATGCCATGTTTGTGGTGCGCCGGCGGCAGGAGAGAGAAGCTGCTGAGCGAGTTTACTGATCGACCGTTGGTCATTGGCTGCTAAAGTGGTTGTCAGTAGAGCTTCCAAGACCGTTGCTGATGGCGTGTCGGTGGCCAGTTTCTGATAGTGACGCAATACGTCAGTTGAATTCGTTGCTGTCGAGCTTAAAGCGGCACTAACGATGTAGTGATTCTCTCCCTGTCGATGGAGAATGTTTGCAAGGCTTAGAGCGACTTCAGGTGTATGGAACTCGCCGAGCGAGTAAGCCAGTTGCAAAAGCACTTGTGGCGTATGCTCTGTCTTGGACAGGTGGTTTAGTGATTTAGAGACCACTGGAGCATCTTCACCATCAGAAAAACTTTCGGAAAGTCGAACCGCCAAACGCTTGACTTCTGGGTGTTGGTCTTGAAGCGACTTGAGCAGGACGGGAGCGGATAGAACACCGCGGCCAGAAAGCGCGCTAAGGGCATGCAGTCGGGCAACCGGCGATTTATCGCCAAGGGTTATCGTCTCGAGAGCTCGATCAATCGTTGGCGACTTTTCACTCCAGACGAGTTGCCTATGAGCGTAATCGCGAACCCAGCCGTTTTTATTTGTTAAGTCCCGGACGAATTGATCTGAATCGGAAGGAGCGGGGAAAGAGTATGGGCGAAGAGGTGTGTCTTCGCGAACGACTCTGTAAATTCTGCCTTTATCGGCACCTTCGCGCAGGTCGAGCTTCATTTCTGTCTGATCATTAATCCACTCGGGGTGTTCAATGACGATCCGATAGATATCCGCAAAGTAAATGGCGCCATCCGGTCCCGTTCGAATGGTCGTTGGGCGAAACCAGCTGTCAGTGCTGCGCAGGAATTCTGTTCCGTCTTCTGATTCCGGTTTACTGGAATGCATCAGCAGTCCATCCATACGGATATGCCGCCGGTGGATGAGATTGTGGACCGGTTCACTCACCAGCATGGAAGCCCGGAGTTCGGATCCTAATAAATCATCTCGATACATCATTGTGCTGCAGGCTGAGGTGAAGCGACTCGGTTGACCCGGAGCGGGTGGTCGATAGCCCTCCCAGTGGCTCATTATTCGACTGATGGGGTAAAGTGGGGAATTTTGTAACGATGCGACAGCATGACGACTGCCGGTAGGAGCGACATGAGGGTTGCGAGCATGGTAATGGTCGGTCAGGATGTATTGGAACATAGGATTTGAATTGTTCGCTCCCCACCAATTGCCCCAGTCGTCACGATTGCGACCGTGCTGCGTTTTTCCGGCCAAAGCGATCATGTCCCCGGTGTCGGGTCGGAGTTTCAAATCCCGGCCAGCGATGTTGATGTGGTCGCCCGTTTTTAGCGAATGGACAACGCCGTCACTATCACCGTTGGCTAGGTAAATCCAATTATCAAGGCCCCAGCGAAGGCCATTTACCCGGTGCTGTTGATTGCCTTCTGCAAAACCGTCAAACAGGACTTTCTTGATGTCGGCCTGGCCGTCGTTATTGCTGTCTTCGAAATACCAGATATTGGGAGCAGCGGTGACCAAAACCCCGTCTCTCCAGGTCATTACATCGGACGGGAATCCAAGATGGTCCACAAAGAGTGTTGCTTTGTCGTACTTGCCATCATTATTGGTATCTTCAAGATATTTAACACGACCTCCTGGCTTACCTTTGTTGTCAAGTCCTAACGGATAGTCGGCCATTTCCACAACCCATAAACGCCCATCCGTCCCCCAGTCAAAGGCCACCGGATCCATTACGAGAGGTTCCGCAGCTACCAATTCCACCTTGAAGCCTGGAATGGTCTGGATGCTTTTGAGTGAGTCTTCAGGTGGCTTTGGAAGCGGTGGGATGTTGGCGAGCAATTGAACGAAGCTGCGACGGTCGACCAGTGCAGGCAGGTTTTGAGTAAATTCATTTTGAACCCATAGGTGTTTACGGCTGAACCAGGCTCCACTATTAGTGCCGCCCAATGCGATCATCGGCACCGCGGTATCCTCAGGACGTTTTCCGGCTAATGCAACGATTGCCCATCCACTTTTAGCGGGGTCATAGAGATTGAGGTTGTAGCCTTGGCTGTTCGACTGCAGCAGATCCGCATAGCCATCCTCGTTGACGTCGACAAATCGTAAACCGTTGTCAGCACCGGTTTCTGTCACGAAGTGCATTCCCGAGGGTAATTCAAAAGGTTTTGCTTCCCATGAGCCGTTGATCCATTGATAGATTTTGCCGTCATTGGTAAGTAGTTCGGAACTGCCATCGTTATCCACATCACGAAATCGCAGTCCCTGATCGACTCCGCCCTGACTCGTTTTCCAGTCAGAATGAATCGTAATGCGTTCCTTCGCTTCAACCCAATGCCCCTTTCGATTCATCCATACGCCGGATATGTTATCGTCGTTGACCCATAAGCCAGTTTCTTTTCCTTTTTCTGCAGAAAAGAACTGAGCATGGGAATGAGCAAGCCGTGCTGGTAGTCGTGTTTCTTTCCAGGTGTTGGTTGCTGGCACATAAATACGTGTTAACTGCTGTTCGCCATTACCCAGAACGACATCCATATAGCCATCGTCATTAATATCGAGAAGCCGGACACCGTTGTCGTTGCCATTGGCGGCTCGAAGGGAACTGCCCTTGAGCAGGTGTTGGTTGATTCTTTCAAGACAGTCCTTAAATGTCAGGAACTTGACTCTTTTACCGTACTTCGCATGAGCGTGATTGATTAATTCCACAATTTGATCGTTGCGAATCCAGCCGTGCGGGTGGAAAACGAGTGGATAGACCCCCTTTTTGATAACCGTTGCATCGAGTGCAAATTTCATGTCGCGGACGGTGTCGGGGTTGTTCGAGCGTTGTATGTTTTGTGCTTCCCAGTCGCTGGGGACAACACAAGGGAATTGCCAGCAAACACCGGCCTGAACAAAGGGATAAGGGTAGTTTTCGATTGTGTTAACAAAGGAATCGAATGGAATATAGTGATGAAATCGTGAATCACCGTCATCACGTGTGGTTATTTCATTCGCTAACTCGGGATCATTCGAAGTGAAGACATTAAAGACGGAGGAGTCGATAGCGAGGTGATTTCCTGCTGCGGTCGTCTTGGCAAAGATCTCGTACCAGAATCGCGGGCTGGGGGTGTTAAGCGAGTCACAACAGGGCATCCGAAAGGCAACAGCCTGACTGTTTGGTATTGATGCCATAAGATCCACACACCGATCGTAAGTGCTTTTAGCCTGAGCAAAGTCTCCGCCGTTTAAACAGGGGCACGGGTGGTCAATCGTGTGTACCTCAAGGCTAAGCCCTTCTTTGATCCATGACTGTAATTGTGGATCCTGCGGATCGACAGAATTAGTAAAAATACTAACAGGAGCACGGTTTTCTATCTCGTGCAACCGGTTCAAGATGGGCCGCAGGTAATTTTCATAGGTTGCTGGATTACGCATGTCATCGATTGAAAGGATGATAACCGCATCAACACCTTCCTCGCCAACCCATTGTGGTGTGCTAAGACGTGGAAAGTTCTGATGGACGTAATACGGGTTTTGATCCGTGAGGTACGTGTAACGATTACCATTCGGGGCAGCGACAGCAACAACAGCCGTTGCATACATACAATAAACAAGCAGGGTAACGTGATGAGCGAGTTTGTTTTTCATGTTGGCTATTTTAGAGCAATCTTAGAGCGGTGAGCAATGACACGAGACGAATAAGGATAAATCCGCATAACCAATACCGCCTGGTCCCAAAAGCAAGATATCGAGAAGGTGAACCAGGTTGGCACGTGCCCACCTGAGCTGAAGCTAGCCCTGCACAAAGCCCCAGCAGGCCGGACGACGAGTGAGCCCCCCCTTGTTTCCCTTGCCTGGCGGCGGGGGGGACGGAACTACGAACCCATGAGCAGGGGTTGGTGGGTGTGGCGGGTGCTGGGGCGTGTTAGGATGGGGGACACAGGACTCGTCGCGAAACCAACGGGCACCGTTCCGGTGTCTGGCGAATCGTACGCTCTTATTGGATACGTTGTTCAGTAGTCACCTTGAGTAAACCAAGCCTTGGAAAGAGATATCGGACGGAATTTATTAATCGTTGATATTGTTTCCGGTTTACATCAAATTTAGTGAACGGATAAGACAATGCGGCGTAACCCCTATATCCGCTCTTGTGTGAACGTCCTTTTTTCCGCAAGAATTCCACGCAATGGTTGTCCGATTTTTGGAGCCCATGGCAATCTAGGGGGTAATGACCGCTTTGTAATCAATTACCGGGGGGAGAACTGAAGATGGAAAAAGTATTGAGAAACGAACGTCAATTAAAGTGGATGTCGTTGGTTGTGATCTGCGTGTTTATAGCGGGTAATGCGGCGGGGTTTTATTTTGATAATTATCGCTTAATGCGTGCAGGTGTTTTTTTAGCGATTGGTTTTGCTATTGCCGAAGGAATGAGCAGACGCGTGATCAAAGAACTCAAACGCGAAATTGAGACACTGAAGTCCGAAGGATCCGCTGACCCCACACCGCCAGCGGACGAGCCCGTTACTGACGAGTAGCCCCCCCGTTTTCCTTGCCCGGCGGCGGGGTGGCTTTTGGTATAATTGGTTGGTATCAAACTAATGGGGACTGATATGAAACGCGTTCTGCTCTGGTTGTTGTTACTATCTGTTTTGGGTTTTGCGTTATACGGTGTGAAACTGCAATTGGATACGGAAGATGGTGGCAAAACACTGACCTTGGGGTTGTTCGCTGTCTTTTTTCTGCTAATCGTGCTGGTTCCGAAATGGCTTTTGGACAAACAACAAAAAGATCGCAAACCTCGTGAGCGATAACTTCTTGTATTTCATCTTCGATTTGATTTCAGCCCCCCCCTATTTTCCTTGTCCGGCGGCCCGGTGGTGGTCACGGAACTACGAACCCATGAGCAGGCGTTGGTGGGGGTGTAGTCGTTCTTCCCTTGTGTGAAAGCGGGTTTTTCCGCACAATTCCACGCAATGGTTGTCCGGTTTTTGGAGCCCATGGCAATCTAGGGGGTAATGACCGCTTTGTAATCAATTACCGGGGAGAAACTGACAACATGCCAGATTCCAAAAAAGCCGTCCGCTATTTATATATGGTTGCATGCGTGAACTGGGTTGCTGTTGGCCTGTATTATTTACCTACAGACGACTATAAAATCTGGTTGAAGTGTGGTGGGGTCGCTTTTGCAATCTTGGCGATTGTTTTGTCCTGGAAGATCTCCGGGTCCATAAACCCATCAAATGTCTCCACCAAACAGCTATCACAGATTTTCGGAATCTTTGCGCTCATTAGTTTGGTGCCATACATGTGCGGTGCACTTATATATCTCTTGGACTATTTTGTCGGTTCAGGCGATAGCACCGCCCCCCCCTTTGACGTCCTGCGATTTAACCCGTTCATTCTTATAGTTGCCTGCCTGGCGCGTCTGATTTGGCGATGCAGAGCTTCAAATAACGCAGCTAAGGAAACCGCTGGACAGAATGAGAACGATCTCGAGTCGCAAACAACAGATCCCGCTACCGACGAGTAGCCCTCATGTTCCTTGCCTGGCGGCGGGGTGGTGGGGTAGGCGTTCCGGCCCTCACGCTTTATGCGTTCAGTGAACAGTGAGCAGCCTGTGGAACCGTTGCAAAGACGTTGCAGCACGGCGGTGCACAGGGTAGCACTGAACCACCAACAACCACGAAAAAAGGCCACTTGCCGCTTGATGCACCTGAGTGCAATCCAGTGCAAATGCCTCAAATGCCCCCACTAGGACTCGAACCTAGAACCCTCTGATTAAGAGTCAGATGCTCTGCCAGTTGAGCTATAGGGGCGTTGTGATCGGCTGATTCAAAGAACGTCTATCGTAACCTAGAAATTTGGATTTCCCAAGGGGTTCTCCTTAACCCTCATCCGGCTCTAAATCCAACTGCTGCAGCTTGCGGTAGAGATTCGAACGATGGACACCCAGATGCTTGGCAACCTCGGTCATGTTCCCGTTTA
>JAYZPA010000074.1:0-22633 GCA_036150515.1 Planctomycetota bacterium | reverse complement strand
TAACGATGATCTCGGCGGCCTGACCAGGGCACGTCGAATCAAGCCATGATACTCCTGGTTTCCATAGAAATACTAACGAGAAAAAGCGGATGTTCCGAAACCCAATTATTCATCGCGAATTGATCGGTATGATGCGATCCAGAAAAGCGGTCGCCATTCAGGCACTGCTTGTTCTGCTGTTTGCTGTCCTGTTGATACTGCGCTGGCCTGCGGAAACTTATGCGGATTTGAGTGGCGTAAAATCGATGCAGGTTTTTAAACTGTTTGCCTACGGGATTCTCACGGCGATGATGTTCTTAGTCCCGGTTTTCCCCGCAACATCGGTTATTCGTGAACATAAACAGGGTACACTTGCCCTGCTACTGAACTCGCCAATGCGTCCGATTGATATATATTTTGGAAAACTGGCGGGCGTTATGATATTTGTTTTTCAGCTGCTCATACTTAGTATCCCCTCGCTTATCGCCTGCTATGTAATGGGGGGAATATCCATGTGGGGACAAGTGGTACCGTTATACGGCATACTTTTCCTTGCGGCACTGCAGTATTCCACCATGGGCTTAATGATCAGTTGTTTAGCGATTTCCGTCGACGGTGCCTTGAAATTAACCTATGGACTCGTCCTGGTTCTATCCGTAATCGTGTTGGGTCCACATCTGTTCTTACAGGCTGAGGTAGGCTCGCTGGCGGAAACGGCAAGCTGGATTCGTTGTATTTCACCGATTCCGGCTGTGATGGATCTGATGGGACATGGCGATGTTGGCTCCCAGGGATTTGATACTAATGTGGATTCGATCATGCGTTATGTCGTTCTGGCACTCTCATCCGTTGTCGTATTTGTCAGCGTATCGCTTTTTAGATTGAATCAACGGATTCTGGATCGATCGAGGAGTCAGGGCGTGTTAGCGCACCAAATGAGTGGACTAACGCAAACCCTGCGGATGGTCTTTTTTCTTGGGATGGATCCCAAAAAGCGAGCACCGAATATCCCGGCGTATTTAAACCCTGTGTTGATTAAGGAATTCCGTAGTCGCCGTTTTGGACGAGCACACTGGATTGTGCGGATGATGGTGGCTTGTGTCCTCTTATCGCTGTTTTTGGTTTGGGTGACGACGGTCTATACCCAACAGTGGGGGGTGGAGATTATCGGTGGAATTATGGTTGTCATGCAGGTTGGGCTGGTCATTTTAATTACACCCAGTCTGGCAGCCGGGCTTGTGAGTTCCGAATTGGAATTTGACAGCTGGCGACTGTTGCAAATGACCCCGCTTACTTCCTTTCGTATTCTGGTTGGCAAACTGCTGAGTGTCGCAGTTACCATTGGCCTGATCGTGCTCGCTTCCTTACCGGGGTATATCATCCTGATGTGGATTGACCTGACCCTGGTCAGCCAGATTTGGCAAGTTTGTGTTTGTTTGCTGATGACCTGCATCCTGGTACTGTCAGTGAGCGCATTGATCAGTAGTTTTTTTCGGGTGACAGCGACGGCGACGGTGGTGTCGTTTTCGGTGGTCACTTTGATTTTTGCTGGAACATTTTTGTTCTGGATGGGCAAGGGATCTCCCTTTAATGTGGAAGTGGTCGAGACGGCATTGTTGATCAATCCATTAGCGACGGCACTGACCATCATGCAAACTCCCGGTTTTGATCCGGCCGAGTTTACTCGGTTGGCCCCGACGGAAGTCTGGAGCAGTGCGACAAGTGACTTATGGGTGGGGTTTAGAACACCGTTGGAGGGTATGGGGATTTTTCAGGTCTCCCTGACGATTTCGTGGAATTGGGTCATGACGGGGGCTATTTCCCTGTTTTGCTTGTTGCTGCTTTTTGTTCGAGTGCGTGTGTTGATGAAACCACAGTAGGGGTTCAGGTTTACTAGATTTAATTGTTTTCAGAGCGTTTGATTATGGTTCATGTATTTAAGACACGATTACTTTTGATTGTGGTTCTGATACTGTTTGTATCCGAATCCGTGATGGCTCAGTTGGATATCATTAAGGATGATTGGCCGATGTTTGCGGATCCTCCGATGATCGATGAGGTATTGAATCCTGAAATATCGGACCAGCTGATCCCAGCCTGGATACAGGCTTTGTCGGCGGATGAACAGGAATTAAGATTGGTGGCTGCCAAGACCATTGGCCGCGCCGCTGATTTGAATGTAAGTGCTCTGGACTTGACCGTTGAACCCTTGATTGCGGTTGTGTCCAATGCGAAAAACCGGCCACTGGTTCGCCATACAGCGGCGATGGCATTAGTTGAGCTCGATGCGGCCTCGGCGGGGGAATCTTTGCTGGCCGTAGTGAAAGATGGTGATTTTAATTTGTCCGTCATTGTAGAACCTGCTTTGATTCGATGGAAAACGCCGGGCGCTCTGGAGATGTGGCGCACGCGGTTTGAAGCAAACGAATCACCTACGTTGGTACGATTGGCTATTCAGGGACTGGGCGCCTTGGGTACCGTCGATGATCATCAATCCCTGATCGCCTTTGCTGTCGATACAACGAATAACGCCGTTTTACGGATCACGGCGGCACAGAGTCTGATTTCCACACTGAAACAACCTGAATTGGATCATGCGGAGCGATTAGCGGCATCGCAATCACCGGTGGATCATTTAGTTGCTGCCTTCCTCTCGTCGCCAAAACCACAGAATGCGGACGGCTCAAGATCTCTGGCGGTGATTACGGATTTGATGAGCGGAAGTGATGCGACCGTCTATGCGGTCTGCTTAGAGGGATTAGGCCACTGGAATCCGCAGGCAATCCTTGATTTTGGCGAGCGGATATCCCGACATGAAACTGCACGAGTGCGAACGACTTATGTCGATGCGCTGAATCAGTTGATTGATGTTGATCGTGTTTCGGAATTAGCCACGTTTACTAACGACCGGCACCCCGGGATTCGAGTGAAGGTGCGGCAGTGGTTGTTGGAAGCAAGTGAAGTCGAATCACTTTTGCCGGAGGTTCTGAATTTTATACAGTCGGCATTGGTTTCGGATCAGTGGCGTTCGCAGGAACAGGCTATGCATATTGCGGTGGAATTGGATCAAAAACAATTTGCCGTCGATGTTGTCTCATTATTGCAAAGCGAGCGTAACGAAGTGATTGCCACGTCGGGATGGGCATTGAGACGGCTGGCTGTAGAGGAAACACTGGCACCTGCTTTAAAGTACTGTGAATCGTTGTCGCCGGCTTTTGAAGGCGAGCGGCTTCCCTACGATTTGATGTTTTCCTTAAATGAACAATTCGCTCATCTGTTTCAGATGTTTGGGCAGATGAAGTACCGTGATTCGATAAAAGTACTTCACCGATTCATCCGCAAGAATCAACTGATTCGATTTCGCGTGCGCGCTGCAGCAACCTGGGCGGCCGGACTGATTTTTGAAGGGGATCTGGCAGGTGATCCAAAACTGGAAAAAGCGTTGCTGGATAGATTGAATGATGACGCACCAATGCCGCCTGAAGACGATCTAGTCAAACGGATGGCAGCGATCAGCCTGGCGAGAATTGGATCTACCGGAGAGTTTACCATCAGTTCGCTTTGGAAGTACTATCACCGTACCAAACCGTTTGGTCCATTGAGGGATGGAACCGAATATGCTTTGCATCGTCTGATCGGTGAGGAATTTCCAACACCGGATCCCAAGACGTATACGTCCGGCCCGTGGCTGATTGAGCCCTACGTTCCAAAGAAGTAGAAGGGTACCTTAGTCCGGATGAGGGCATTTGGGTTGCGGTTAGCTTTTTCACCCTAACGTATTGGACGTAGCCCACGTTTTTATCGTGTGTCTATTTGCCGTCGACCGACAGTTGTTTTACCATAGAGAATAGGTGCCCTGAGCGGTACAGGCAGGTCGAGTTGCATCGGTTGTCATTTTCTATCCTCTATCTGAACAATCTCTATGTACCGGTTCTTTCTTACGGTTGCTTTGCTTTGCTCTAACTTCCCACTTGTGGGCAGCGAACCTGACCGGGTAGATTTTTCCAGAGATATTCGCCCGATTTTAGCGGATACGTGTTACCAATGTCACGGTCTCGATACCCAACAGCGACAGGCCGAATTGAGATTGGATCTAAAGGAAGGGGTTTTGGGGGAACATGACGGTAAGAGGCTGATTGTGCCAGGCAAACCCGGGGAAAGTCTGTTGATGCAACGACTGACCAGTGCGGATCCGGACGAAAGAATGCCGCCGGCCGATGCCGATCGATCTTTGACGCCAGCACAGATTGAGGTGATACGACATTGGATTGAGCAGGGTGCCGAGTGGAAACAACACTGGTCATTTACACCGATTGAAAAGGGACCGCTGCCGAAACTGGATTCGTGGATTGAGAACCCAGTGGATTCATTCACACTCCAAGCGATGGTGGATCATGGGCTGACTCCATCCCCACGTGCTTCACGTGAACGTTTGGTGCGTCGGGTTACTCTGGATCTCACCGGACTGCCCCCCACGTTGGATGAGGTGGACGAATTTGTGACGGATCCGTCTCCCGATGCATATAACCGTTTGGTGGACCGACTGTTGAGTGATATACGCTATGGGGAACGGCAGGCAATGCACTGGCTCGATGTGGCTCGCTATGCAGATACCAATGGTTACCAAACAGATGGGGAACGTCATATGTGGCGGTGGCGTGATTGGGTAATCGATTCGTTTAACCAAAACCAATCGTTTCATGATTTCACGGTCGAACAACTGGCAGGGGATCTGATACCGGATGCGACGACCGATCAGGTGCTGGCAACGGGATTCAATCGAAACCATCGCTCTAATTCCGAAGGAGGAATTGTTTTTGAAGAGTATTTGGTGGAATATGCTGTCGATCGGGTTGATACAACGGCGACCGTCTGGCTTGGGTTAACCATGGGATGTGCGCGATGTCATGAACACAAATATGATCCCATCACTCAAAAAGAATTTTATGAGTTGATGGCATTTTTTAATAATATTCCCGAGCGCGGGCGAGTGATTAAATATGGGAATTCCTTTCCTGTGATGAAAGCGCCTACCGATTCGATGGTAATGGAAATCGATCGTTACAGAACGGCCGTCCGGGCTTTGGCTGCTGAACTTGAAACACACCTGCCTGATGCCCGGGAACATATGCGTGACCTGGAAGGCCATCCGGAGGTAGCGCGGCCGGTCCTCAATCAGAGCCTGGCGATTCAATTTGACTGGGATCGTACGATCGAACCGCGGCGATTTGAGGTTGAAGGTCGTGCAGAAGACTACGATGTGATTAATACTGCCGAAGTGGACAAAGAACGACTACAGGTAAAACTACTTGAGGGAACAGACGCTCAGTTTGCCACAGGTGTATTTGGAAATGCGTTGGATCTTAACGAGACCTTTCAGGTTGGGGGTGGGGCGCTCATTCAGTTTCCGGGTCATCAGAAACTGACTCTTTCAACCTGGTTGAAAGTGGAAGGCGTTCAGAGTGGAGCAATCCTCAGCATGCTCGATCCGGAGGATCTGCGACCGCAGGGTTTTAGCTGGAAACTGGTCGACAATCATGTCCAGGTAAATTTCGGGCCTCGCTGGCTTGATGATTCTGTGCGGTTGAGAACGATCGGAACGATATCACCGGATCAATGGAATCATATTGCCTTTGTTTCCGATGGGACCCAAATGGCTCGGGGAATGGCGATCTATATCAATGGTGAAAAACAGGAAGTCAAGGTGCAGCTTGATATCTTCACCGGCACGTTTAAAACCAAGCCAACTTTGATCTTTGGCGCAGAAGATGGCAAGGAACGACTACGCGGACAAATCGACCAAACTGCATTTTATGTGAGGGATTTGAGCGAAGCGGAAATTAAAATCCTGGCGATTCCTGAAACACCTCAGGAAATTGCACAAATGACACAGCCTTCTGAGATGCAAAACGCAAAACTACTGCATTATTATTTAGATCAGGTTGACCAGAATTCTGCCGGTCAGTTGTATCGGAAACTACAACAGATGCGTTTGTTGCAACAACAATTTCTTGACACCGTGCCAACCAGTATGGTGATGCAGGAACAGGGGATGCGGAATAAAACGTATGTTCTACAACGCGGTCAATATGATTTACATGGAGAGGAAGTGTCGATGGGCATTCCCTCTGCACTTTCGTCGGGCCAACGTCAAACAATGTCGTCCAGGCTGGATTTGGCGAAGTGGATCGTGGGGAATGATAATCCACTGACAGCGCGAGTTGTGGTTAATCGTTTTTGGGCTCAGTTTTTTGGACGTGGATTGGTCGCGTCTTTGGAGAATCTGGGCGTGCAGGGTGATGCCCCCACCCATCCGGAATTGTTGGATTGGCTAGCTGCGGATTTTCGCGAAAGTGAATGGGATGTGAAGCGATTATTGAAGTTGATCGTAACCAGTGCAACCTATCAGCAGGATTCGAAGATTACACCGCAACATTTGACGAAAGATCGGGAGAACCTATGGCTTAGCCGGGCGTCACGCTTGCGTTTGCAGGCGGAAATGATTCGTGATCAGGCACTCGCTGCCAGCGGACTGTTGGTGGAAACCGTGGGCGGTGCAAGCACGAGACCTTACCAACCCCCGGGCCTGTGGAAAGAAATAGCCAGTCAGGCATACCAACAGGGCAGCGGGATGGAGTTATACCGCCGTAGTATGTACACCTTTTGGAAAAGAACGGTTCCGCCACCGACGATGCTTACGTTTGATGCGGTATCCCGCGAAATTTGTGTCTTGCAGCGATCACGTACGAATACACCCTTACAGGCATTGGCGATGCTCAATGAAGTCGCCTTTGTCGAAGCCGCCAGAAACCTGGGCCAGCAGATGATCGTTCAGGGGGGAACCACCGATGAAGACCGGTTAATTTGGGCTTGGCGCCGTTTGACATCCCGATATCCAACGAAATTTGAATTGAACGTGATGAAGAAAACATTGCGTGCAAGTCGTCAACGATATCAAGCCGATCAGCAAAGCGCGAAACAACTGGTTGCCTTCGGCGAAAGTACTGCCAAAGCAGGGATCAATACAGAGGAACTGGCAGCGTTTTCCATTGTGGCAACCCTGATATTAAATCTGGATGAAGTGATTAATCGTGAATAACGTTGAACTCAACCTAAACAAAACCATGAGCTGTACAAACGACTCAACATCATCACTCGGGCCGGCTCTTCAGGCAGGTTGGTTGCATAACCGCCGCCATTTCCTGCAGGGAAGTGGTATTTCGATTGCCGCCGCGGCGCTGGGATCCCTGTTCGCCAGAGAAGGTCAAAGCTCCACTCGAGCCAGTGGCTTACCGGGATTACCCCACTTTCCACCGACCGCGAAACGCGTTATTTATTTGTGCCAGTCCGGTGCACCATCACAAATCGATCTTTTTGATCATAAACCTAAGCTGCAACAGTGGGCCACTCAGAACCTTCCTGACTCCATTCGCGATGGCCAGCGATTAACCGGAATGACTGCTGCACAAGCCAGCTTTCCGATTGCGCCCTCGATTTTCGATTTTAAACAATACGGACAGTCCGGGGCCTGGGTTAGTGAATTGCTACCTCATACATCCGGGATTGTTGATGATGTTACCTTTGTGCACTCGATGTTCACCGAAGCGATTAATCATGATCCCGCGATTACCCTGATGCAGACGGGTAGCCAGTTAGCAGGTCGTCCCAGTTTTGGCGCTTGGCTTTCTTATGGACTTGGAAGCATTAACGACGATCTTCCCTCATTTGTGGCTCTAACCAGCGGAGAGACCGGTCAACCGCTTTATGATCGTTTGTGGGGAGCGGGATTCCTGCCCTCCCGCCATCAGGGAGTGAAATTTCGCCGGACCGGGGACCCGGTCCTGTATTTGTCCAATCCGCCGGGCGTTACCCGAAGAGATCGTCGCCAACTATTGGATCATCTAAAGATGCTTAATCAGGCACGCCTCCAACAGCAGGGAGATCCTGAAATTGCAACTCGGATCTCACAGTACGAAATGGCATTTCGAATGCAGGCATCGGTACCGGAATTGACGGATTTTTCCAGTGAACCAGAACATGTGTTAAAACAATACGGGGATACGGTTGCGACACCTGGATCGTATGCATCGAATTGCCTGCTTGCTCGACGACTGGCCGAACGTGGCGTGCGGTTCATACAGCTCTATCATCGTGGATGGGATCACCATACATTTTTGCCGAAAGGGATTAAAGAACAGGCGGCAGCAACCGACCAACCCTCGGCCGCATTGCTAAACGACCTCAAACAACGGGATATGCTGAAAGATACGATTGTGATCTGGGCAGGTGAATTTGGTCGTACCGTTTATTGTCAGGGGAAGTTGACCGAAAAGGACTATGGGCGTGATCATCATCCCCGTTGCTTTACGATCTGGATCGCAGGGGGTGGAATTGCTGCAGGAAAGGTTGTTGGTCGCACGGACGACTATAGCTACAATATTCAGGATGAACCGGTTCATATCCACGATCTGAATGCGACGCTGCTGCATTGTCTCGGTATCCAGCATACGCAACTGACCTTTAAGTATCAGGGGCGGCATCATCGCCTTACCGATATCGCTGGAAACGTTATGCCACAATTGCTTGGCTAAGCGAACGATGGTGACTAAAATCCTGTCGGCAAGGGATGATTCAGATTTGTTTATTTGAAAAAGGAATGGAAGATTGCAGACGTTTACGACGGAAGTTCTGTTACCCGGTGATGATCCCCGACTCGCCTTTCTGCCCGAAGGTCCCATCGCTACCGATCGCAGCGGATTTAGCTGGGTCTCCATTCAACATGCTGCCGAAAGCCAAAAGGGTTCACTCAACCTGTTTGATTGGCAAACAAAAACGAACGTTCATTACGAATTACACGGACGGCCTGGTTTTGCATTTGCAACTGACCGTCCGGGTAATTTTGTTGCAGGGATCGAGAGGTCTCTCTGCCTGGTGAATGTCTATGATGGTTCCGTCGTACCGCTGAGTGATGAAATCGATGTTGGCGTCGAAAATACACTTATCAATGACGGCGTCGCCTTTGAAAAAGGGATTGTGTTCGGAGCGAAAGACCTCGAATTCAAAACAAAAAAAGCAGGACTATACTTCTGGCGATATTCGGATCGCCAGTTAATCCAACTGCGGGATGATCAAATCTGCTCCAACGGAAAAGTGATTACCGGTTCAGGCGACCAGTGGTGCCTACTGGATATCGATACGCCTACACAACAGGTGGTGCGATATCAACTGAATACCGCGACCGGAGTCCTGAGTGAACCTGAAACCGTCCTGGATTTTACTCAAGGTGATATTTTTCCAGATGGAATGATTGCTACCGATGATCCGGGATCCAGTGTGATTGTGGCATTTTATAATCCTGACGCGGCCGAGTATGGTGTTGCCCGACAATTCTGTATTGCGACAGGAGTTCTCGAGGCTCAATGGCAAACGATCGGTGCACCACGTGTAACCTGCCCATTATTGATGCCAACATCGCAAGGGACGAAACTCGTTCTGACGACCGCTACCGAGGGGATGGCGGACGAAATGTATGCTGAACATCCGCATTCCGGATCACTGTTTGTTGGTGAAACAAATCTGGGAAAGGTGAGTTTGCAAGCGCCAATCCCGATCAAAAAACTTGGCTTCGAGCTATAATCCATAGAACAAAATTAATGAAGACTGGTTTGAACGGTGGTGACGTCTAACCTTTGGTGTGTTACGCTAAAACGTACACGTACTGATCTCTTTTAGATACCACTCTGGAAACAACGTGTTGCCCAAAACTAAAGCGTTTTAAAAGCTTGGAGCGATTAATGGTTCAACGACCTGATGATGATGACTCATTCGTAGACGATCAATGGGAAGAAGTAGATGACGATGATGACCGCGATTCAGATGATGATGACCGCGATTCAGACGATGATGACCGCGATTCAGATGATGATGACCGCGATTCAGATGATGATGACCGCGATTCAGACGATGATTCAGACGATGATTCAGACGATGATTCAGACGATGATTCAGACGATGATGACCGCGATTCAGATGATGATTCAGACAGTTCCGATAAATCTGATGATGAATACGAGTACGAATACGTTGAGGTCGATGAAGACGAAGAATCGGATGATGATGTCGAATATGAATATGTAGAAGTCGAAGCGGATGATGACGATGACACGGATGAACACGACGGCGATACCGATATTGATGAAGAGGACGACGAAGAGCAGGATGACGATAAAGAAGATGCCGGTGCATCACGATCTCGCCGCAAGTCCGGTGATCGCTCGCGTCGTCGTCGAAAGAAGAATTCCCGGGATTCCGATTCCCGCGAAGATGAATCCGATAGTGCCGATGATTCTGAGTCCGAGGAGCGTGAAAGTGATGCGGAAGAAGAGCCGGAAGAAGAGCCGGAGGTTGATTTAGGGCCGGATCATCCGGATGCCATAGCTGCATTAGAAGACATTGGTGTACGGTTGCTTAAAAATCAATTCGACCGGGTTTATCGGATCATTTACTACGATAAACACAAAGACCATGACTTAGATCAAATTCGCAATTTACCGAGTCTCAAGGAAGTATGGTTGTTGCATACGAAAATCAAGGAGGATGCTGCCAAGGCGCTTGAAGAGCGATTAGAGGGTGTCCGCGTCTATCACGGATAAAATGCAGATGGTAACGGCACTACGGATGCAGGTTGTTATTTTTCAACGGGAATAGCAATCTGTATTGCTGTTTCCTGTGACAGCGGTTCTTCAGCGTCTTTCTGCTGATTGCGAATATCATCCATATCGGCTCCAAACAAGCCGACTTGAATCGAGTGAGCCCGCAATTTTCGGGTTACCAGTGCATTCACACCCAGCAAGACGATTAGATTTACGGCTGGAATAAACATGCCCAGCAGCGTGGCGACGGCGGCATTCAAGTGCCAGCATTTGTTGGATAATGCGGTAACATTGACGACGACCAACAGTAGGCTCACAGCGAATATGACCATGGTCGTCCAAAACCAAAACCCGTACAGTTGGATGCTTTGGTTCATCATGCCGACGAAAAACTGTGTATAGAAGATTATAAACAGGCTAACACTAAACAGTACGAGTTGAGCACCCATCAGGAACTTCTGGTAAATCGCGATATCCCAAAGTTGCTTTTGGTTTAAAGTCCAGCGGTCGACGGCATCCAGATTAGCAACAGGCGATTGATAGGGATTGGCTTCCATTAAACAGGACTCAAAACAGAAGTTGGATTAAATTTGGCATGATACAGATCAAGAGTGAAACAGGATTACTCTTGGTTGGAATTTGTTTCCGTTATGGCATCATAGAACGGAAACAGCGTCTTTAACTGTTCACGACTTGGCCGTGACCCGTATTCACAGATTTCAAATGCTTCGGCATATTTCACTTTACTTCCCTTTTGCAAACCATACCACCGAATCAGTTCTTCACGAAATTGATTCGCTTCATTGGATTGTCGTCGTGCCCAGCGTTGGTACAGCCATTCGCGTCTCTGATCAGTTTCGTTTGCGGGAGGTACCAGGGCCATACGTTGTGCGTTGCCATTAGCGCCTCCTTCGAATGCCTGAGATACCAAAGCCGACAGTGCATCTACTTTCTGATCAAATACGTCATCCACGGCAACGACGATGTCTGCGGTGAACGGGTAGGGTTTGGTAAACCGATCGCTGGAGTAGAGGAAGACGGGATTTTTTGTCAGGTGGGGAACATCGGGGCAGAAAAACGGGACCGTAACCATAAAAGCTGCGTCCTGGACAAGAATGCCCGTATAGCGATGATCGGGGTGATAGTCCCAGGGTCGGTGAGAAATCACGATATCTGCTTTCCATTCCCGAATGATCCGACAAATGGTCCGGCGGTTTTCAAGTGTGGGCATCAATTCTCCATCGTGGATGTCCAGCACTTTTGAGGAGACGCCCAATTGTTTTGCACATTGAGCTGACTCGGCAGTCCTCCGTTTCGCCAGTTCACCACCGGCCATTTTCCAATGTCCAATATCTCCATTGGTCACTGAAACCAGGAGCACGTGGTGTCCCTGTTTGGCCCACAGTGCGGCCGTTCCGCCACTTTTGTATTCTGCGTCATCGGGATGGGCGCCAAAACAGACAATGCGTAGCTTTCCGTCGTCGGTCTGATCAGCTGCTTCTACGGCAGCTGAATTAAAAGGCAATAGAAAAACTGAAACCAATAGGAGGCAAGTTCGATTCATGATGGTCATTCCTCGTGAAAGGGTTTGGAATTTGTATCTTTATTTTAGGGCATAGCATCTGGCGAAGGTAAATTCGGAATTGAAAAAGTGAGAAGACGGTGTCGATTGGATGCGAAATCAACAATGGACGTCCACGTCCTTTGGTACAGGCAGTACCGGGACGATGGTAGTCTATGGAACCGTTACGGCATCAGTGCGCCGTTGGTGATTCTATTTGAGAGATTTTCGTAAGAACGCCAGCATTATTCGCTGGACTTCAGGTGTTGCAAACTCGGGCCCACCATGCCGAGCATTCTCAATGATATGTAGTGTCGAAGGAACACCGGTACGAATCAGTGCTGCGTGCAACAACTGACTTTGATTGGGTGGTACGGTTGGGTCTAAAGAACCATGATAGATCAGAAAGGGTGGATCGTCCTTGCTCACATAATGGATTGGGTTTGCTGCCGTAGCCGCTGCTTTGTTTTCCAGTACCGGACCTCCGATCAGTCGCGATTCGGGTGAATCCGGCAAAGCGTGTTTCCGGTAGCCTGGTGTGGTGACGAAACGGGTTAGATCCGTAGGTCCGAACAGATCGTACACCGCCTGCACACGACTGGATTGATCCGGCCAGCCCCCCGTCCCTTCCAGTTTCATCACTCCGCCACTGGTGCCCAGTAGTGCAGCAAGATGACCTCCTGCCGACGCCCCGCCGACAGCGATTTGATTTGGGGACAGTCCGTATTTTTCAGCGTGAGCCCGCAGATAACGGATAGCGCATTTACAATCATGTATTTGGGCGGGAAAGGAGGCCTCGCCGGACAAACGGTATTCGATTGAGGCGCTAACAAATCCCTCGCGTGCCATCTGAATCAGCCGACCGATTCCCTGTTCATGATTGCCCGATCGCCAGCCACCGCCATGGATCCAGACAAATACAGGAAGCTTGTCGCTGGCAGGTTTCCGTGGCCGCACAATGTGCATGGTTAACGGACGCTCGCCGCCGGTTCCAAATTTGATATCACGGATTAACTCCAGATCCGATGGAAAGGGTCGCGGACGTTGTCCCCGGACATTCGAGGTAACGATCATCGCCAGTAGGATGGTCGCTATGGTAGCGATGAAAGAGGTTGGTAGCGAACGATACATAGGATTTCAATCTTCGAAGTGTTAACGGCCGTGAGAAGGGAATATAGAATGCATAGAAATAGTAGTAGGGTACAACGTTGGGTTCAATTGATTTTTTAGGGTCTTTTTTCGCTGGACTGTCCTTCGGCCAGCGTTTGTCGCAGTAGGTTGGCAACAAATCGATTCCCCTGAGGATTCCAATGGGGATCGGTACGAAAAACTAAAGGGTATTGCTGAGTAGCCTGAAATGCAGGCAACATGTTTACGATCTTAAAGGACGCAGAGTCCATTTTGGAATCGAAATACTTAAATATTTCATATTGATAGGGCTCGTCCAGACGGTAAGCAAAGGTTTCCCAGTTTTCCGGGGACTCTTTTGTATTCCAATGATGATATCGGGGAGCCACGTACAGAATAAATTCCGCGTCCAGCTGCTGGCACCTTTCCGCAATCCGATTAATGGTATCCCAGGTGGCATCAAAATAGGTACGAGTGGCATCCAGCGGATGGCGGTAAATAAAGAAACGTTCCGTTTCCACCTGTCCGGCGACTTCGAGTTTGAATTTATAGTAATCAAACGGATCCATGGGCTGATAGCCACCTCCGAGGCGGTTCAGCAGCTTAAATGGTGCAAGAATACTGGGGTGGAGTGGTTTGCAAAATCTCCACAATGCGCCAAGGTGTGGTTTCGGTCTGGTTACATAGGGTCCATTGAATGGGCCGCCCTTTTGTTGCGGATCATAATCCAGAGAGTAATGGTAATCGTCTCCTACATCCGTACAATCCAGCATCAACGTCACGACATGGGGCTTGTAGTGTTTTACGACGTGCTCCAGCATCTGTTCTTCCAGCAGTGGCGAGTAACTGAGAATTCCTGCATTGAGTACTCCGACGGTTTCTTCTCCTGACGTTTCTCTCAGTAATGATTCCAGAACCTGTGGATAAGCTTCTGTATCCTGAACCCATGCACCAAACGTGAAAGAATCTCCCAGACAAACAATACGTTTGTCGAACTTTAGAAACTCTTCTCGGCGGTGATGGCTGCGGAGTCCATCCTGGTTGGTCTGGACAAAGATATCTTTTCCTTCAAACCGTCCGAGATGATATTGTGTCTCGGGCATCAATATATGATGGTGCTGTGAAGATCTTAGAAAGTGAAATTCGCGTAGCGCCAAAGCAGGAGAGAGCATCCTCAGTGCAAGTTCCATACAAGCCACGCAAAGCACTACTGAGAATGTACCCAGCAGGTACTGTTTTCCATACAGGTCACGTTTCGCCACTGCCAGAACCAGTGCGACACCCAGCAGCCAGTACAAGGCGATTGATTGTAATGCGACCATGGAATTTGCCGCACCGTCATTGGAAAGCTGATCCAGTTTCCCGGATAGAACCACCAGAGCCGCGGCCACGGAGAGAAGTGAGCCAAGTGCAATCAGGATGTAATAAGGACGTTTCAAAGATCGGTTTCCTTTTGATTCACGAAATGTACCTAGCCTCATCGATTTCTTAAAACGGTTATCCTCAGATCTTTCCTGTCAGCCTCCGGGTCGTGGGTTACACGATCTTTGAACCGCATTGGGTACAGCGGGGACTACTTTGGCTCGGTATGTGTTTTCCAAGGCCTACGTTGCAAACCGGACACCGATTTTGGGTGACCCGCAAATTAATGTAAATGTCTTGAGGTTTGAATACGGTTAAAATACAATCAAACCCCTAACCGTACAAGTAATAACGGATCGGAACTCGATTGATGAGAATTAAAAAACGGCGTCTTGGGTTTACATTAGTCGAATTATTGGTTGTCATTGCCATCATTGGCATGCTTGTTGCATTACTATTGCCAGCGGTATCAGCGGCTCGCGAAGCAGCACGGAAAATGTCGTGCAGTAATAATTTGAAACAAATTGGGCTGGCGATGCGCACCTACCACAATACCTATAGTTCATTACCTCATTCGGGAGTTTATTTTTGGACGAGGCAATCGAACAATGGTCATACATGGACCGGCTCGAGTCACGGTAGTCCATGGGCAAAGTTATTGCCATTTCTTGAACAACAACCAATGATATGTTGTTTGAATTTCTCGATGTCGGGACTCAAAAATCGAAATATCCCTCCTTTCGGAAATAGCTATAATGGCTGGTCGCGATTTGAACTTGATCACGCGATTGGGCATGATGGAAAGGCCGTTCGCAGTATGGTGCTCCCATCCCTTATTTGTCCGTCGGCTAACACAGATCCCTATGCCCATCGAACCAATTTTGACATCGATGCCACGATAACCTGTTACGCATATTCTTTGGGCGCCCAACGATCCAATTCGTGGAACAATATATGCCCGAATTACCCCGGCAACTTATTTCAAACTGGCCCAGCAAATCATGGAGATGACGGTCGTGGTTATCGTGCGTCGGGAGTATTCTTACGTGGTATTTGGGCAGCTCGTTTTCGTGATGTGACCGATGGCGAGAGTCAGGTGATCATGGTGGGTGAAATACTGCCGCACAAGTCCGATCATTATGTCAATGGTTGGTTACATTGCAATGCAAGTTGGGGCATGACGGGAGGGCCCATTAATTTTCCTGTCGTTGGGTTAGGAGATCCGGGGTTTTCCTGGGGTAGTGAGAATTTGCCGCTGAATCCTTACGGATGTTCGTTCTTCAAGAACTGGTCAACCAGTCAGGCTTTTAAATCACAACATAAAGGTGGAGCACAATTTGTCTTTGTTGATGGTAGTGTTCAGTTCCTGAGCGAAAACATTGACTATGTAACCTACAACCGGTTAGGTGACCGCCGTGACGGTGGCCCTTTAGGCGAAGAGTGGAAAAATAACTAATGCGCCGTTAGAGACGATGGGTGAGATTAGATATTGGGCCGCCGTTGGGACCAGGGTTTGGCCTGTTCCAGTTGACCGGCCAGCTGGAACAAGGTTGCTTCATCACCGAAACGTCCCATGAACTGGATCCCGATAGGGAGATGATCCTTTGTTTGATAGAGGGGTACGGACATGGCGGGTTGTCCGGTCCAATTGGCCATGGCTGTGCAGGGACAAAAGTCCAATAACCCCCGAACCACGGATTGAGGTGACCCTGTCATGGTAATCTGACCGTGTTTGACCGGTGGTGTGGCCAGCGTTGGTGTGAGGATAAGATCGTACGTCAGCTGGAATTGGGCCATTTGTCGTGCTGCCTGATGAAATGCGGTTCGTGCATTGTTGAGTTGAGTGGCCGTATAGTTTTTGGCAACCTCGAAATAAAATCGAGTAACGGCTTCCAGATCATCGTCGCGGAGGTCACGTTTTAGTTCTTCCAGTCGGGTGATTACTCGCTGGCGTACAGCGACGATTACGGTAGATCCGTGAGCGTTACGAAGCTTTTCAAAATCAAACTGGCTTCCGAACGCAGCAGTCATGTCGTCAACCTCGTGTCCCAGAGACTCACAAAGTTTACCCGCATCCTGAAGTGCTTGCTGACATTCGGGATCGGGATTGGCAGCGGGTGGCATGGTTTGTACAAGTGCGATACGCAGCCGGCGGGGCCGTCGCGGGACTTCACGCTGGAACCTGCCACGCTGGTAAGGCGCGTGGTAGCTGTCGCCAACGGCAGATCCGGAAAGGATATCTAACAGCGCTGCGCTATCTCGAACGCTGCGTGTGATTGCGTGCAGCACAGCCAATCCGCCCCATGATTCAAAAGCTTCCGGACCAATCGGTGTTCGAGCTCGAGTGGGTTTTAACCCGAACAGTCCGCAACAGGATGCGGGAATGCGAATCGATCCCCCACCGTCACTTGCACTTGCGATAGGTGCTATGCCCGCCGCAACCGCACAGGCACTGCCACCGGAGGATCCGCCCGCCGTGCGATTAAGATCATAAGGGTTACGTGTAATTCCTGCGAAGGTCGATTCTGTGGTTGGCAGTAATCCAAGTTCCGGAACTTGTGTACGGGCGAATAACACCAACCCGGCACGTCGGTAACGAGTGATGGCGGTACTGTCAGCGGTTGATTTGCGACCCTGAAACAGTTTCGACCCCATCGATGATTCGATTCCCTTCATGGAGAAGCTGAGGTCTTTGACAAGAAATGGAACACCTCGTAAATAGCCATCCGGCAGTCCCTGAGAGATTGTTTGTTTGGCTTGCTTAGCCATTGTTGCTGCGATTGCATTTAACGCAGGATTAATGGATGCAGCCTGAGCAAGGGCGGTTTGCAGTAGTTCCAACGGCGTGACTTTACGCCGGCGTATTAATTTAGCAAGTCCCACAGCATCAAATTGTGAATATTCATCGAACGGGATTGTACTGGTGTTAGAGGCGGAATGAACTACCGGTATGGTTTGAAGAGCCAGTGTAGTTGTCGCGAAGGCAGTTTTCTGGAATAACCGACGGCGTGTAACGACTGAATGTATTGGGTCGATTGGAAGTCGAGTCATTTCAATGGCTGGATTCATGTCTATTTTGAGGGCTCTCAAAGTGATTTGTATGGTTTGATTTTATCATATCACTGCCTTACTGTTGGAATCGTGAAACAGGGTGCGATCGACAAAACATCAGATTACCCGATTCCTACTCGCTGTGATCCACTGGATCTGTTGTCATCTGGCTTTGAGTGGACGGATGGAGCAATGTTGATTAAATTAAGTCAAACAATGGCAGTCTGGTTATTCCGCTTTTAGTAGATGTTTGAAATGACGAATCGGCACGCACTCCAAAAAGGCATTGGACGGCTGGGATTCTTTTCCCTTGCGTTTGGATCGATGATCGGTGTGGGGTGGATCACCGGCTTACAGGGGATGTTCGAACAGGCGGGGCCTTTGGGAACGGCCATCGCATTCATTTTTGGCGGATTATTGATGGTCGTTATTGGGCTTTGTTATGCCGAGGCGATCTCAATATTACCGGTAACCGGTGGAGAAGTGGCTTATGCTTATAAAGCATTTGGTACCCAAAAGGCATTTTTTATTGGCTGGGCATTGGCATTTGGCTATTTGTCGGTGTCCGCGTTTGAAGCGGTTTCTATTGGAATTGTATTGTCCTATTTAGTGAAGATGGATTATTGGGCGTTGTATGATGTGTATGAAACAACGGTCTATGGATCGCATGTGTTATTAGCCCTGGTGTTTACGGTATTCGTTGCATTGATTAATTATTGCGGTGCTGCGATAGCAACTCGCTTCCAAATTGCATTGACGATGCTGCTGGTTCTATGCACCGTAGGATTTGTATCAGCTGGTTTCTGGGATGGTGAGATACAAAATGTATCGCCGGCGTTTGGCAGTCAGGATTGGAAGATTGCTTTAAGTGGTATGTTAGCTGTATTTGTAACGGTTCCATTTTGGTATGTTGGCTTTGATACCATTCCTCAGGCAGCAGAAGAGCGTGTTGTTGATCTTCCCACAAAGCGACTGGGACAAATCCTGATCGTAGCAATTCTGGGATCCACCCTGTTTTATGTGCTTGTCTTTACCAGTGTTGGATTGATCACACCCTGGCAAGATATCATTAAAAAGCCGTTACCCACTGCGGTCGCATTTGAAACTGCTTTTAAGTCTCCTGTCTTGGGGCGCGTTGTCCTGTTAGTAGGGCTGATTGGTCTGGTGACCAGTTGGAACGGATTTTTTCTGGCGGGTACGCGTGTCCTGTTTGCTTTAGGCCGCGGACATATTATCCATTCGACATTTGGAAAGACGCATCAACGTTTTGGTACGCCTTCAGCAGCCATCCTTGTTTGTGGGATGGTTACCTTTTTTGGATCGCTGTTGGGAAAACCTGCCATCCTCATCTTGTTGAATGTAGGCTCCTTTTGTATCGCCTTGGCCTTTTTGGGGGTGGCATTGTCGCTGTTGAAATTGAGAAAATTCAATGGTAGTACAGGTTCGGTCGCCTACCGGCTGATGCCCTATCTTGCAGCTGCTGGTTCTTTGTTTATTCTCGGAGTAATGGTTTTCCAGCTCAGGAAGCTAGAATGGTACGTATTGATAGCGGTGATCCTAAGTGGTGTTGTCTTTTGGGTTGCCGCCCGAAAGAGCCGTGAACAATTGTCGCAACAGCAGCGTCATCAGTTAATTCTTGACGAGGATATACAGAATTCAGATGAATAATCCGACGCCGTCCAATGTTACAGCCGTTGATATATAGTGCGTGATTCTATGCACAAGGAATCGTCAATCTGATCCTGCTTCCATCAGGAGGCTGCCAAATGACCTTCGTAGTACATGCGGGTGAGGATTGAAGAGAACCGTACACTTGCTGTAAGCTCGATGAAATGGTTTATTTCTTCACGATCGTTGAGTTATACGATCTTTGAACCGCATTTGGTACAGCGGGGACTACTTTGGCTAGGTATGTGTTTTCCAAGGCCCACGTTGCAAACCGGACACCGATTTTTGGTGACCCGCACATAAATACTGAAAAAGAGGCCAATCATGATGCCCCCGGAAGTATAGGGCCAGTACAATCCAAATGCCTTTGGATCCACAAGGACTAAACCGACATGGATACCCACAGGTACAAAGATCCCGAGGAGGCTCTTCCACACGACTTGTTTAAAGTGCCGCTGGTTGTTGGCTAATTCCCGTTCATCAAGTTCGATGGGTTGTTCTTCCATGGTTACGGTTGCCCATTAGTTTGGTTTGGTTTGTGTGGTGATAAGAACGTGCCGGATGAGGGTAATCCCCATTTTTCCAAATCTTCCACCCGAAAGAAATCATAGGTATGGTGATCTTGTTACAGCATTATATCACTTTCGGTTTCGTGACAGTGTGGTCATTGACAAGATTCCCCGTATTGATCGTTCCTGCGGGTTCAAACAGAACAATCTGGCACTCCATGTTGGCGACCGGTTTGTGCTCGACACCACGAGGAACTACGAAGAGTTCACCTGGGTGCAATTCAACCACTTTGTCCCGCAGATGGATTTCAAGGCACCCCTCGATCACCCAGAACAGCTCATCTTCCTGTTCGTGGAAGTGCCACTGGAATTCTCCCAACAGTCTGGCAACCTTGACCTGCTGGGCGTTCAATTCTGCAATGACTTTGGGAGACCAGTGATCCGAAAAGCTGGCTAGCTTTTCCCGTACATCAACTTTTTGCATTTCACGATTGTCCTTAATGGCTTACGGGTCGTTTTGTCATTTTCCCGGTTAAAATCCTTTATGTTCAGGAAGGGCTCTAGGGTTTCGCGTGTTGGATCATGAAGTTTGTTAATCCTTCATGATGAAACCAGCCTTCCCACAGGTTGTGTCCCTGGTCTTTAATGACTTCCACTTTGGCGTTGCCGCCTGCAGCGTTTATTCGTTCCGCAAGTAACCTAGAATTAGATTCCAGCGGAACAACTTGATCACGGTCGCCCTGGATATGGAAAATGGGCACTTTCGCCTTTGCCAGTGACTGTAGCTGCTCAATGGGATTCAATTCTTTTAGTCGTTCTTGCAGTTGTTCGGGTGTTAGTCCAAAGGCTGGAGCGGCCCGATTAACTCCGGGGTAACTCGTTAGATTACAGACAGGGTAAATGCCGGCAATTCCACCGACGGATTTGGGGTGTTGATTCGCCCAGCTATAGAGCATCAGTCCGCCTCGACTCCGAGCTAGTAAAACCGGTCGGCTGGCGAAACGCCTGTTCGATGTCAGTTCCTGATAGAACGCCTGATATAATCTACGTCCCTGCGGACTGCCATAGGATTCCCCCACGTCGATTCCCGCAACAGCAATCCCATGTTCCTGTAGTTTGGTAAACATCCAGATTTCCTGTTTTCCCGGTAGCCCCCGGCCAAGCGTAGGTGCATACCAAACCCAGGGAATCGGTTTTGTCTGATCAACTTTCGGGGGGATCATCGTGAATGCGCGGTGTTGTTCGAGCAGGAAGTTCACGCGTGTTTCAAAAACATCGGTCTCTGCATTCATGTTTGCAGCGGTCGATCCACACGTGGCGTTGCACGGTTGGTGGTTGCTGGGGAAGTCCATCGGTGTTCGCACGACGGGACCAGGCCGCACGGGTTTGAGGACTGTGATTGTCTGATCCGGTTCGTCGGCTGATAGGACCGAAGCGGTGAATGCAAGAATCAAAATATAGATGTGTCTCATAATAACATGGTACTATTTTCTTGTACTTCGCATAGATATTAAGATACACTGCGTTTAGTTATCTTTGTTGACGGTTGGTTACAACACTTTTCCATTTAACAATGGTTAATCATCATGGCACAATTGCAAAATAAGAATATACATCCAGCGTTGGGTGTATTGCTTAATTGGGTTTTTCCTGGCTTGGGTCATATCATACTAGGTCAAAACCAAAAAGGGATCTGTATTCTGTTAGGGACGGTCGTTGGAGGAATGTTGTGTGGTGTACCTGGCATTTTTATGGCAATCCTCGGCTACATTGATGTTTACCAAACAGCCGAAGCAGTTCAGCAGGGTGCGGTGGTTGATGAAGACGAATATAAGATGGAATTACTCTACAAAATCTGTAAGCTGGTGCACAAGCAGGCAATTTATCGCCCCTAAGCCGTTGATGCGTGCGGCTACATCGATGCGTGTGTAAACCCAAATAGTCAGTCATACACGCAGCTGACGAACAAGTGTTATTCCGCTGGAGGCGCCGGAGTTTCTTCCGTGATGCTGGATTCGCCGGCTGTCTGCGAACTCACTGCTTCTGTTGTTACGGAACTTTCCTGATGCAGGCCTTTGAGTACCCGTCCAACGGTAAGGAATCCCAGTAGCAGTCCGGGCCCGACGGTAAAAAGGCTGATCACAGCCAATGCCCAGGCAGGTAAATCCCATAAACCCAACAGCAGGTAAGGGCAGGCAGCGCCGATGCTGCCGAAGACAATAATGCTGAACCAGCTCAGCGCAAGTTTAAGGGCACCGGATGACCCAAACTTCGGTTTGCCCATGATAAATGTCCCAATGGACATTCCAAGCCACATACTATAAAAGCCGACCGTTTGAGCCAGAACATTATCGAGAAAACTAAATGCCAATGCATAGCCTAAGTAGCCTACCACGAGGCTACAGATACCAATAACCGAAGCATTCCGCATACGCTCCTTTTTCCCAGTATCCAGAGGGAGTTCGACGTCCTTTTGTTTTGAGTGGTTGTCCATCGGTTGCCCTTTTCTATTGAAACCAAGTACGAGCGGATTCGTGCGTGTTACCGTAAAATCACCGCTGACGTCGAGTAGGTACGTTTTTTTGTGTGACTCTATAAGTATATAGAGTAGAAATCTAAAACCCCAGAAGTCTGGGAGAAAACCGTAAATCCAAAGCTCCGGGGGTAAATGATAAATGATTTCCCGGACGACTACATATTGTTGGATCTGTTTCATTCGTCAT
>JAYZPA010000073.1:0-7666 GCA_036150515.1 Planctomycetota bacterium | reverse complement strand
GAAAATGGTGAATCTTGGTAGGTTTTACTGCTTTTGACAAAGCTGATCAGAGTGTGCAGCCTCGACATGAGACTCATACTTCTTATCTTATGGTTCGAATGTTCCTATTATGTGGGAATAGTACAGTCGACTATTTAGCCGATGAAACGCCAACTCAGGTTCCGGTTGTACCGAATGTTCCGATTCTCTTACCCTTTCTGGTTTAGCAGGCACTGAAATCCACCAATTCCTTCGGTGTCCCACCTCCATAAATGGACTTCCAGGGGACCATATTTAGTTTACTATTTTTATAAACTTAGTTGACTTAATTCTTTGCTCAAGGCAAGATAAGCAGTTGAACTGCGTTACGACGGGGTATCGTGGCATGCAATTTAAATAAATTCATTTTATTTTTCCCCATCCCTAACCGGACTGGACGATTCAGTCTGATAAAGTCCTTTTCACGAACTTCACCCCTGCTCTGCAAATCCCGTTCTCCCCCGCCTTCCTCCAACCAATCCTAAACCATGCAAATCTGGCAACCCATTCTGACGGTAAGTGTAACCATCCTAATTTTTGTTTTTTTACAAATTCAAAAAAAGGCATCCACCGATGTATTGTTTTTATCCGGATTACTGATCGTTACCCTGTTTGGCATCCTCACCCCGGAAGAAGCATTCTCCGGATTCTCCAACGCCGCTGTATTGACAATTGCGGGTTTGCTGGCCATCACTGCCGGACTTCGAATCACGGGGGTCCTGGACTGGGCGGGCAGTCAACTTTTAGGCACCGCGACCACGGAAAAACAGGCCTTGTTCCGCATATCCGCCGTCACGACTCTGGCTAGTGCATTTCTGCTCAACACGGCGGTCGTCGCCATGTTGATGCCGGTGGTGGTTACCTGGTGTCGCCGACGGGGAGTTTCACCTTCACGATTGTTACTCCCGGTCAGTTATCTCGCCATTCTTGGTGGCGTTTGCACACTCATTGGCACCAGCACCACACTCGTCGTCAACGGTGAATTACAGCACTTAGCCCAAATTGGTTCCATGCCCCGGGGAATCGAACCCTTTACCATGTTTGAACTAACGGCAATTGGTATTCCCTGTGCGGGTATTGGGGTGCTGTACATGCTGACCATGGCTCCTAAACTGCTCCCTCACCGAACCGGCATTATCAAACAATTGGATCAACAGCGGCGGGAGTATTTAGTAGAAATGCATGTGGACGAAGACGGACCCCTCGTCGGTCAAAGTGTTGAGCAAGCTGGTTTACGTAATCTGCAGGGTCTGTTTCTAATCGAGATTGACCGAGACAATCACATCATTACGCCCGTAACTCCCAGCAACGTGTTACGTGCCGGAGATCAACTGGTTTTCACCGGCGAGATCGATACCATTGTTGAACTGGAAAAGATCCCGGGGCTCAGTCCATCCACGGAACTATCTCCGACTCAACATCCACAGCGACACCTAACGGAGGTGGTGTTATCGCGTAAATCACCCTTATTATCCACAACCATCAAAGCAGCTCGTTTTCGCCAGCGATATGACGCAGCCGTCGTAGCGGTACACCGTGCCGGGGAGCGTTTAACGGGCAAGGTCGGCGATACTCAACTGGAAGCCGGCGATACTTTACTTTTACAAACAGGGAGTGATTTTGTCAAAACTCATCAAAACAGCCCTGAATTCTACTTAGTGACGAGTGTCGAAGGATCTGAACCTCGCCGCCATACTAAAGCAAAAACAGCAGCCCTCTTGTTAATCCTGCTGCTGATTTGGATCATCACGGCAAGCATTTTCGGATCCTCCACCACATTTCTTGGTCTGGGTTCCCCGGCTGTAGCAGCATTAACGGTAGCAACGTTGATGGTACTGACTCGTTGTCTGAAGATGAGTGACGCTCGATCCGCAATTAACCTACAAATGCTATTGACCATCGGCGCCGCACTCGGATTGGGGAAAGCACTGGCCATCAGCGGCGCTGCCGGATCAATTGCCGGCAGCATTCTGGCAATTGCCGGCGATCATCCCTGGACCATTCTGATTGCATTGTACGTCCTCACGGTCGTTCTCACTGAAACGATTTCCAATAACGCGGTGGCTGCTATGTTGCTTCCGCTGGCAATTGAAATTGCATCCACGGGTAACTGGAATGCACGACCTTTTATCTTCGCCATCACGATTGCCGCATCCCTCTCGTTTGTGACTCCCATCGGCTATCAAACCAATTTAATGGTTATGGGACCTGGAGGTTACCGGTCGCGTGACTATTTCCGATGTGGCCTGCCACTGGCGATTCTCATGGGGATTTGCGCCATGATCCTGATTCCACTTTTGGTGAATTTCTAGACCCGCGGAACCGGTCTGTTTGCTCAGCATTTCTCCATAATCCATTCTCATTAAACCGGAAAAGATACCCATAAAAAAAGCCCTCCATGGGTCACGATGACATCACCGTGTACGCATTGAGGGCTCTTCATATTCACAGGCACACCGTCACATGCGACAGTGCACCATATCGTTAACCTTTCGGCATCAAAGAGATTGCCAGTTCTTTCGGGGTTATCTTACCGTCGCTATTAGCATCGGATGTCGTCTTAATCATGGAACTCTTTGACACACCGGTACTGACTTCCTCCCCATCTAAATAACCATTTTTATTTTCGTCATATTTTGCAATCGTCCGCACCGCAAACGATACAAACTTCGCATCCGGCTCTCCCGGACCAGCTGACGGTTTAGAGTCACTACTTTCAGAACTTCCCCTTTTCGATGAGGACGGAGGTTGAGACACGCCCCGCACAAATCCACCTTCGGTGGTTTCTAGAGCTTCGGCGGGAGTCACAATTCCATCACGGTTTGCATCATACGCGTAATATTCCGCCAACGTTTTTTCCGTCCACTCACCCGTATATTCAGACATGGCAATCTGACCATCACGGTTGGTGTCACGGTCGCGATACCACTTCGGCAAACCCTCGGGCAGGCCTTCCTGAGGTAACCGAAAACGATAACTGCCGTTGCCGGCAACATCTTCGCCGCTCCCACCGGAATTTCCGCCGCTCGAACCACGAGATCCCCCTCGTGAGGAACCTGCTCCGCCGGATTGACCCTCTCCACCCCGGCTCTGACTGAACCGACTGGACATCCATTTACCTAATTCATCCTTCGTAATCTTGTTGTCTTTGTTCGTGTCGGCAGCCGATGGGTCAGAGCGGAAGTTTTTCCACTCATCCTTTTCAATCACACCGCTCTTATTCGAATCGTACCGTTGTAGAATACTTCCGGCAAACTGAGCCATGCGGTCCGCTCCACCTGAATCGCCGCCGCCGCCACCCCAGCGACTGCCGCCGGGGGATCCGCCACTCGAACTGCCTCGACTGCGACTCTGAGGCTGCTGGCTGCTTCCCCGAGAGTTATTACTACTGCTGCGAGAATTATCACTGCTTTGCGGGTTACCACTGCTCTGAGCTTTACGTGCCGCTTCGTCGGAACGACGAATCGAATACCGTACAGCAAGTTCACTACGTGTTAATTTGCCATCACCGTTGCGATCCTGCTTTGAGGGATCATCACGCCAACGTCCGGCTCGAATTTCATCCGCTTCTAAGATGCCATTGCGGTTTCGGTCATATCGTTTAATCGTCTGGTCTGCTTCCGTAAAATCCTCTTCCTTAACCGGTACGTTCAGATATTCAGCCTTAGCGCCAAAACCTGGTACGCCCAACACATCTTCTACGATGTCAAAACCAGGTACCAGCGTATCCAACGGGGCTGCAGGAGCCAATGGATTACCCTGCATGTCACGTGGTTGACTGGATCCACCCCGCGATCGATCTCGCGAACTTCCACCTTGACCGCTCTGTCCACGCTGCATTTGCTCAAGCTTTTGTCCAATCGTGCTCAAGGGAATCGGGCGATTCAGATCAATACCACCCACATCACGGGCAATCCGCTCAAGAAACGGGCGGGCACGACCCTGTTCACTCGGCTCCAATGTACCATTACCATTAGCATCCAACCGCTGTAAAAAACCCAATGGGCCTCCGCTCGGTTGCGCTTCTAATGCACTCGTACCAACCACACTGATCAGGAAGGTAACCGCCGTGAATAAAACGAATTTGTGGAACATCTTAGCTTCTCTTTTTTAAGTGAAATCTAAAAATATAGAATCGGACCAACCCATTCCCATGAATACAAAAAACTCATAAAAGCTTACCGTATAGAAACACGTCTTGAAAAAACATGCTTCGTAAGAGACTTACGAATCCAAAATAATCCGCGAACCCCTTACGGTTGTATCAACTATACGTATATTAGCCCTTAACCAACCACCAAAACACCGTAAAAATCGTTTTGTTTCGGTCTCCGCCTGTTTATATCTGACGAAGTTTACACAATTCTACCCGTATTCCAACTTCTAGTTAGCAAAAACCGTACGTTTATGACCATCTATAATCCCCAGTACATTTTCTGTAGCTGCCAACACGGGGCCCAAAACGTGCTCAAAAATGAAATTCTCGCCGCCTGGCCCGACTTTCGGCTCGCCTTTTCACGCCCAGGCTTTGTAACATTCAAAATCCCTGAAAATATCCCCGCAAACTCACTCTCCACCCTAAATCTCAATTCCACTTTTACAAGAACCTCATCCGTCGGGTTGGGAAAAGTAAGCCATGATGACCCCGGTACGACCATCCGTACCATGCTGGATCAACTGCCCTTGGACCAAATACCGACTCTGAAACACGTGCATGTATGGGAGCGTGATTCAGCCCTGCCAGGTACCCGGGACTTCGAACCAGGACGAAATCCCCTTACCGATGCACTGGCCTCCCAGATTGCGATTGCCCTTGCCGCCAAAACCGGCCAACCGCCTGCCACTGAAAATAAGATCGCAAAAGTGAATGATGCAATCCTGGATGTCGTTTTGGTGGAACCCAACCAATGGTGGTATGGCTGGCACCAGGCAACAACAACTCCGTCTCGCTGGCCCGGTGGTATTTATAGTATTCAACTCCCGCCGCAGGCCGTCAGCCGGAGTTATTTGAAAATGGAAGAAGCACTCAAGTGGGCACGACTGCCTATCCAACCAGGTGATCTCGTTGCCGAAATCGGCAGTGCTCCAGGGGGCTCTTGCCAATCCTTGCTCGCCAAAGGACTGCGAGTCCACGGCATCGATCCCGCCGAAATGGATCCATCCGTTTTAAACCAACCCAATTTTGTACACGTTCGAAAGAAAGCAGCCCAGGTGAGACGGATTGAGTTTTCCGGGGTGAAATGGCTTACCGCCGATGCCAACGTAACACCTAATTATACTCTCGACAGCGTTGAACCTATCGTGACCCATGACCAGGTGAATATTCGAGGCATGCTCCTGACTCTGAAGTTGGCCAACTGGGATCTCGCCAGCAAACTGCCCGTCTATCTTGAGAGGATACGGGGGTGGGGGTACCAATACATCCGTACCCGACAACTTGCATTTAATCGACGGGAAATCTGTGTCGCCGTGATGAAGAGCAGAGCCAGCAGACGCATCAAACGGTCCCGCAAAAAAAAATAACCCCGACAACTGTCCGAGCCATTTCACCCTTCCCCGTTATCGTTCATGAGTTGAACGATCCCGATCGCGAATGTGACGCACGCAGGGAAGCAACTCTCCCACCGGCCAATCGATCGCAATCACATCAATCCGATATCGCAGTTCCCTTAAACGATGACGCCATAAATAATCCCGGGATGCCTCCCTTAACCGTGAGAGTTTTAGCGCGCCTACACGCGACTCCGGCCTGATCGGTCCAACCCGTCGTAACGCCTTGACCTCGACAATGACCACCTCCATCGGTTTCCTACCGTGGTCTACCGCCACAATGTCCATCTCACCAAAACCATAATCGACTCTCTGGCCCAGTATCGAATAGCCACGGCGCAATAAAAAACGGGCCGCAAGCCGTTCTGCCTGCTTCCCGAATCTGTATCGTTCCACCCCGTCTGACCCTTTGCCAGCGAAATAACCTCTTCGAAAACGCTGCCCTAGTCGCCAACACCAAGCCGTAAAACCTAAACAAACACCACGTCCAACATTCGCAACAATAAAAATGTTGGCCATGTACCGCATTCACTCCACTCCGTGACAAATCGACACCGAATGCGATGAACACTCTACGAATCGGCAAACCCAACGTCTACGCCAAATCGACTAACCCGCCATTCACTAATCCAGCACGCGTCGACGTTCCTTCAATCGTACCGCCTTGCCAACCCGTTCACGTAAATAATATAGTTTGGCACGACGAACCTTGCTCGACCGAGTGACCTCAACTTTAGCTAACCGTGGCGAATGGACTGGAAATTTACGCTCAACACCCTGACCCGCAACGATCCGCCGAACCGTAAACATCTCCCGGGATCCGCCGCCACTGCGACCTAAAACGACGCCACTAAAAATCTGAATGCGCTCCTTCTCGCCTTCAAGAATGCGAACGTGGACGTCTACCGTATCCCCAATTTCAAATTCGGGCACATCGTCCTTTATGCTGGACTGTTCTACCAATTCCATGATCTTCTGGTTCATCTTGTCTTCCCTCTCTTAAACTGATTTCTACCAAATCCCCTTTGGGAATTCAATGTTCTTACTGTCAGCGGGGTGCCACCAACGTTGAGCAGATTACAACAAATCCTCCCGACGCTCTCGGGTTCGCTGAATACTCTGCTCCTGACGCCAAATCGCTATCGCTTCATGGTCGCCACTTAATAATATTTCCGGTACCTCATGACCCCGGTACTCCCGCGGTCGCGTGTAGTGAGGAAACTCTAACAATCGATTGCCCGTCGAAAACGAATCATCCTGACTGCTTTGCTCATCCCCTAATACTCCTGGTATAAGTCGAATCAAGGAATCAATTAGCACCATCGCACCAACCTCTCCTCCATTCAATATGTAATCACCAACGGATATCTCCATCGGATTCAGGATATCAACAATTCGCTGATCAAATCCCTCATAACGACCACACATCAGTATTTGGCGAGGCTTGGTAACCAATTGCTCAACCAACCGCTGATCTAACCTCCGACCCGTAGGGGTCAGCATAATCAAATTACCAGGTTCCTCACCTAACTCTTGAACTGCCTCTACACATGCCACCACAGGTTCCACCTGCAGTACCATCCCAGGACCACCACCAAACGGACGGTCATCCACCCGCTGATGCTTGTCCTGAGCCCAACTGCGAATGTCATGCAGATCAATCTGCACAAGTCCTTTATCAATCGCCTTACTTAACAAGCTCTGACTTAAGTAACCAGAAAAAATTTCCGGAAACAACGTGAGCACATCTAAACGCATGACAACCCAAACCCGTAGCTCTCGCTACTACTAGATCAGTCATCGCCCTCTTCAGCCGATTCCTCTACTTCCTCAGTAACCGCTTCCTCAGTAACCGCTTCCTCAGCAGGTGCTTCTTCCGCAGGTGCCTCTTCAGCAGGTGCCTCTTCCGCAGGTGCTTCTTCAGCAGGTGCCTCTTCCGCAGGTGCCTCTTCAGCAGGTGCTTCTTCAGCAGGTGCTTCTTCAGCAGGTGCTTCTTCAGCAGCAGGAGCCTCTTCAGCAGGTGCTTCTTCAGCAGGTGCTTCTTCAGCAGGTGCTTCTTCAGCAGCAGGAGCCTCTTCAGCAGGTGCTTCTTCAGCAG
>JAYZPA010000072.1:0-22773 GCA_036150515.1 Planctomycetota bacterium | reverse complement strand
CGCAGCCGGTTCGGGAGTGACAGGCGATTTACTGGCGCACTGCATTGATACGGCTTTGTGGTTAAATGGTGGATTAGATAGCGTGACGGCAATGACCGAGACATTCATTAAAGAGCGAGTTCATCAGGAAACGGGAGAAGTTATGCCCGTTACGATTGATGATGCCTGCACCTTTATGGGTCGATTTAGTAATGGTTCATTAGCGTTATTCGAATCGACACGATACGCGCGGGGTCATAAAGCGCTGTATACACTGGAAATTAACGGCGAACATGCCTCAATTCGGTGGGACCTTCACGATCTGCACCGGCTTGAGTACTTTGACCATCGGGATGATTCCCAGGTACGAGGTTGGCGAAGCATTCATGTGACGGATGGTGATATGCCTTACATGGGCCATTGGTGGGTACCCGGACTGCAAATTGGCTATGAACATACCTTCATACATCAGGTGGCAGATTTTCTGGCTGGTTTGGCAAGCGGTACTCCGGCAGGCCCTACTTTCCGTGATGCTCTGGAAACGCAAAAAGTTTGTGATGCGGTACTGACATCCGCCGGTAGTGGCTCGTGGGAATCTGTAGGTTAAGGTCGTTTGGATAGTGAACTATTTTTCACACGCTGTGGATTATCTGCATGCACCGCTGTTCATGGCGGGTACGGCCGTACCGGACATGTTAAGTGTGATTGATCGCAAGGTGCGCGTGCGTTCACGCCACCTGAAACCGCTGTGGTACGATTCGGATCCGGATGTTGTGGAAATTGCCCGAGGCATTCACCAGCATCTGGAGGACGACCGGTGGTTTCACGCCAATCTGACTTTTCAACAGCTCAACCTCCGGTTCTCGCAATCCCTTCGGGAAGTCAATCCGGACGACCAATCGATGCGTCCCAGATTTCTGGGCCACATACTCATTGAATTGATGCTGGACGCGTTGTTGATTTCACAGCACTCTGGCCGGCTTGAGGAGTATTACGAAACGCTGGAGCAGGTTGACAGCGGTCTGATTCAAGCGGTCATTAATCGAGTTGCCCGCACGCCCACTTACGAATTTGTTAGATTTTTTGAGGCCTTCTGCAGAGAGAGATTCCTGTTTGATTATGGAGATGATGAACGGCTGGCGTATCGTTTAAATCAAGTGATGAACCGCGTCGGTTTAGAGCCCCTGGGCGACCCCGTCGTGGCGTTGTTTCCTGGGTTTCGGCAGCAGGTAAGTTTGCTTCAACATGAGTTATTAACACCTGATACAATACATTCGACAAATCAAGAGATGATTTCAGAGGAGGAGAAATAATGAAATTCGGCATGAACCTGTTGTTGTGGACCGGCGAGATGAATGACGAGATGATTCCGGTGGTTGAATCATTAAAGGAGATGGGATATGACGGAGTGGAATTGCCGTTATTTGCTCCCAATCTTGAACTGTATACGCAATGGGGTCAGCGTCTGGATGCGATGGGACTGGAGAGGACGATTGTGACGGTTCGGGGTGAAGAAGACAATCCGATCAGCCCTGATGCAGCCAATCGAGCCCGAGCCGTCGAGAATAACAAAGAGGCACTGGACAATGCTGCTGCTGTGGGTGCGGAGAACATGGTGGGTCCCTTTCATTCCGCACTGGGAATTTTCAGTGGTGCGGGCCCCACGTCCGATGAATGGAAATGGGGTGTTGAAAGCATGCGGGAAGTTGCGGAACATGCGGGCTCAGTGGGCGTGACGCTGGGGGTGGAATGTCTGAACCGGTTTGAAACCTATTTATTAAATACACACAGCGATGCAGCGGCATTTGTACGGGAAGTGGATCACCCCCATTGTCGCATGATGTACGATACGTTCCACAGTAACATTGAGGAGAAAAATATTCCCGAGGCGATCCGTTCCTGTCAGGACGTGTTAGCCCATATCCATATTTCCGAAAACGATCGCAGTACTCCGGGAAGTGGCAATGTTGACTGGAAAGCGAACTTTGACACCTTCCACGAAATTGGCTATGACGGTTGGATGGTGGTGGAAGCATTTGGATTAGCCCTGCCTGAAATAGCGGCCGCCACCAAAATCTGGCGACGGATGTATGAATCCGAAGAACAACTGGCTCGCGATGCATTAGCCTTTATGAAAGAGCAGGTTGGCCTCCGATCGGATGCGTGAATCATCACGTCGAATTACGGGAAAATCCCAGTCTTTGGGCGCCGTCAATGGAGTCCATTCATTCCGACCTTGCGACAAACGGCGCCCAATTCTTATAGTTACAGGATGAATAGTGAGAATTCTTCGGCATCGGAAAGCCAACCATCTTTTGCCCAGCGCGCAGTGCCGGTTGATCCGGAACAAATGGGATTAAACGAGTTCTATCAACCGGATGATCAGGACGGCCTGTCGCTTGATGAATTGAGTGACGTCTATGCCAACCTGGTGCAATCCGGCGAGAGCCCCTATGCGCCGGGCGGGGAAGAGGATGTACCGCCGGTGGAGAAAGCGGATCCGATACGGGATTACCCGGTGACTGCCGGTTCCGGGGAAGATCAGGCAGAACTAACGCCGAAATCCATTCTGGAATCGATGTTGTTCGTTGGGCATCCGCAGGGAGAACCGTTGTCAGCTAGGGATGTTGCTGGAATGATGCGTGGGGTCACAACGCAGGAAATTCATGACCTCGTCGTGGATCTCAACATCACCTATACCCAACAAGACACAGCATTCCATATCAAATCGGTTGACAAAGGGTATGTTTTGGCATTGCGGGATGAGTTTCATACTTTACACGAACGGTTCTACGGGGAAGTACGGGAAAAAAAATTATCGCAATCAGCAATCGATGTCTTAGCCATTGTTGCCTACAATCAGGGTATCAGTCGTGAGGAGATTGACACGATGCGGGACCGTTCCAGTGGTTCTATTTTGTCAGAATTAGTGCGGCGAGAGATATTAAGATTGGAACGCACCGACGAAAAGCCACGTAAATCGATTTATTTCACTACGGATCGGTTTCTCAACGTGTTTGGTTTAGAGCACATCGATGATCTGCCTCAGGCGATGATCTTAGATCATGAGTGGTAATTTAACGCTCGGGTTGTAAAGGAATTGTCTGTCATCATGAACCAGCGTGACTACATACTGCAACAAAAAGATCAGGCCCCCGTGGTTCTGCCCTCTCTGTTATTGTGTGACTTTGGCGACCTGGCTACCGAACTTTCCCGATTGGAAGCTGCCGGCGTCTCGGCATTACATTTAGATGTCATGGACGGCGTGTTTGTGCCAAACCTGTCCTATGGCTTTCCGGTGGTTCAGGGGATTAATGATCACACCGATCTGCCGCTGGACGTACATTTAATGATTCGTGATCCCGGTCAGTATCTCGAGGAATTTTGTAAGGCCGGTGCAGATTTATTAACCGTCCATGTTGAGGCCTGTGAGGATCCGGTTGCCGTGTTACGCGAAATTAGGGATTTGGGAATGGCCAGTGGCATCGCATTAAATCCCGCGACGCCGATATCTGCGGTTCAGGATCTGCTGGAACACTGTGATTTAGTATTGGTGATGAGTGTTGAAGCCGGATTTGGTGGGCAGGCGTTCAATCCTGTAGCGCTCGAAAAACTGAGTAATCTGGTGACGTTGCGCCAACAAGGTGGTTTTGATTTCATATTAGAAGTGGATGGTGGAATCCATACGGAGACGATTGCACCCTGCCGTGAAGCCGGAGCGACCTGGATGGTTGTTGGTTCGGGAATTTTCCGCCAGGCAGATTATGGAGAAGCATGGAGGGAGCTTTCTCGTTTGGGAACCCTCAATTCATAGTCTTTTATGGTTTTGGGTTGCTCAATAGGTGTTTGCAGTTTACAACGGTTAAAAGACTTTCGCCTTGTGTTTATCATGGTTCATCAAGTATCGTCTGCACAGCGGCGCTACGTTGTATGACCCCCATTCCTTTTACTGATATTTTCCCGATTTATCTTTGTGGATTCACCGATGGCTAGCAGTATGGACACCGAAAAACGGCAAAAGCGTGGAGTCCCGGAGGGGTTATGGGTTAAGTGCCCTAGTTGTCAGCAAACGATTTATAAACAGACTGCGGATGAGCGGCAGGGAGTTTGTCCCGAATGCGACCATCATTTCTATGTTTCGGCGCAGCAGCGGATCGTCCAGGTCCTTGACTCGGGAACATTTGAAGAGTGGGATGCTGATTTGATGCCGGCGGATCCTTTAAAGTTTGAGGATCAAAAGAAGTACGTTGATCGTCTGGTTGCGGAGCAAAAGCGAACGGGTTTGCACGACGCAGCCTTGACAGGTACGGGCATGATACGAGCTCGACGCGTAGCGATTGGTATTACGGATTCTGCGTTTATTATGGGCAGCATGGGTTCGGTTGTCGGTGAGCGATTAGCCCGGCTGATTGAACGTGCTACGGAACAACAGTTACCGTTGATTATTATCAGTGGGTCAGGCGGTGGCGCGCGGATGCATGAAGGGATCTTATCACTCATGCAGATGGCCAAGGTGTCTGCGGCACTTGGTCGGTTTGATAAACAAGGGGGTCTGTTCATATCGGTTTTAACGAATCCGACGATGGGTGGTGTGGCAGCAAGCTTCGCGGCACTGGGCGATATCTGTTTCGCAGAACCCCGCGCCTTGATTGGTTTCGCAGGACCGCGAACGATAAAAGCGACGATTGGAATTGAACTTCCGGAAGGATTCCAGACAAGCGAATTTTTGCTGGAGCATGGATATGTTGATCGGATTGTTCCGCGTAGTCGTTTAAAGAGCGAAATTGCTGGTGTGATTGACTATTGTGGGAAATAGGTCAAAAACGCAGAATCCCCAAAGGACATCCTACGGGTTTGCCGTTGCATTGATTGTTTTGGGCCAAGAATTAGGTGTTGTTAGCCATGGGTCTGTTTGACAGTTTTAAATCACTGGTGTCTTCGAAGAAAAAACCGAGTGATGGTCGCGAAATTGTTTACCGTAAAAACGTTAATATTCAAAAACGTTTTGAGGTGATGCGCAAGTCCGTTTCAGGCACGATGTCGACGTTTTATATGGCACGCGATCGCGAAACGGATCATATCGTCGGTCTGAAAATCGCTGATCCGGAAAAAACCCAGCTATTTGAACAGCGGTTTAAAACGTTAAAGAAACCGACCGAAGGCAAGATTGCTGTCCAAATCGAACATCCCAATGTGGTGAAGACATACGAACATGGTCTCACCTCCGACGGAGAGTCTTATATGGTGATGGAGTACCTCAAGGGGAGTGGAATGCACACCATGATTTATGACCGCGATTCGATGTTTGAGGGTCGACGACTGAATCTCATTCGACAAATGGCAGAGGCTTTATCCTCAATTCATGAAGCGGGATTCATTCATCGTGATGTCTGTCCACGGAACTACATCTGTAGCAAAGACTGTCAATCGTCTAAATTATTTGACTTCGGATTGTCTCTGCCCGATGAGCCTTCATACCACCAGCCGGGAAATCGAACGGGTACGCCGTTGTATATGGCACCGGAGATTGTCCGCCGTAAAAAGACAGATCACCGAGTCGATATTTTTGCCATGGGGGTGTCGTTTTATCAACTTTGTACGTTTGAACTTCCCTGGCCGAATAAGGATAATACCGGATTGGCTGCGTTGACGCATGACACCCTGCCCCCGGAAGATATCCTGACTCATCGTGCTAAATTGCATCCGACACTGGCTCAGGCGATTATGACATGCCTTGCTGTGGATCCCCGGCAACGTCATCAGACGGTACAACATTTTCTGAAGGCGATTGATGGTCTGGAGTCGGAAGATATTCGCTAAAATAGCTGTCAGATGACCAATGCGGGTATGCGAAAACTCTCAAGAAAGCTTTTATCGGGGTTCTTTTGGCTGTTGCCCAACAGCGAACCTGGTTTTATACTTAGAAATTCAAACGGAAAATGTCTTTATTTCGTACAGCGTTGTACTGTGAGTTTGGATTTTAAGGTCGGCAAAAATGACAATAGATAAAAGTTTACGTGTCTCCCGCGGTAGTATCAGCAATCGAAATGTATTGACGCGCGCTGAAAGGCTGACCAAACTCGCTGAAGATGAACGATGGACCGAAGGAGATTCGCCTCTGGGCCTGCCGAAAGTCCGAGTGGAAAAGGTCGCGTTGAAGCGCAAGAAGAAAGTCAAGAAAGAGACGGACGACGAATAATCTATGCGAGTGCAATTGCAGGTTGGCCGTGACGGTTTAGAGATTACTCTACCTGATGATCGTCCCGTCCGGATTCTGGACTATAAGCCACCTGAAGCACTCAGCTCTTCTGCATCTCAGGCCGCGCTGCAGGCGTTATTGGCCAATCCTACGGGGACTCCGGCTTTGCCTGAGATTATTCAGGGGCGGCAGTCAGCCTGCATTGTCATCTGTGATATCACTCGACCTGTCCCGAATGCATTGATTCTGGAGCCACTTTTAGAAGCGCTCCATGCCGAAGGGATGCCTGCCGACAAAGTGACGATTCTCGTTGCAACTGGATTACATCGAGCGAGTCGTCCGGATGAAATTATTGAGATGGTTGGTGAGGAGATTGCTGCTAATTATCAGATTATCAACCATGATGCGCGGGACAAAGATAGCTTGATGTATTTAGGGAAGTCACCTCGGGAAGTCCCTATCTGGGTAAATCGTCGGTATCTGGAAGCCGATATGAAAATCACGGTAGGTTTAATTGAGCCGCACTTTATGGCAGGGTTTTCAGGTGGTCGTAAGTTGATTTGTCCAGGTATCTGCGGAGTGGATACGATACGCGCCTGGCATAGTCCCCGATTCCTGGAACATGCATTAGCGATTACGGGTCAGTTGGATGGGAACCCGGTACACGAGGAAAACAGTTGGATTGCCGAACGGGTTGGTTGCGATTTTATCGTCAATGTTGTTGTCGACGTCATGCACCGACCACTGAAATTTGTGGCCGGAGACCAACAACATGCTTTTACAGAAGGTGCTGCTTTTTGTAGTAAGGTGGTATCCGATCAGGTAGATCAGGAGTTTGATATTGTGATTACCAGCGGCGCTGGTTACCCGTTGGATACGACGTTTTATCAGAGTATCAAAGGAATGGATGCAGCCCGACCCGTGGTGAGGACAGGCGGCACCATTATCCTGGCGGCTGGGATGAGTGAGGGTATTGGCAGTCCGGAATTCCGATCGTTGTTTGAGGACTTTTCCGGAACGGATGCCTTTATGAAAGCAATTTCCGACCCCGACTTTTTCGTCCCCGACCAGTGGCAATTGGAAATGTTGGCACGTGTCCTTCGCAAAGCGGAGGTTCAGGTCGTGACCGATGGCCTGTCTCCCGACACCGTTGAATCACTGTGGGTTCGTAGTTCACCTAGTGTGGAGAGTGCCCTTGAATTCGCATTACAAAAATATGGAGAAGATGCCTCGATTGCGGTAATGCCGGGTGGACCGTACGTCATGCCCGTGGTGACAGATGTTGACAGTGAAGTTATATCGGGATAATCCCGGTCGACCGTTATCCACGCAGTGCAGCAACGGTATCCATCAGGGACAGATGAAAGACAAGAGAATCACCACGGAGGTGCAGCCTGTGTATTAGCGTTTCCAGAATTGCCACCAACGTGACGTTTCCATGACGACTTTGGGAGGGGCAATAACCTGGCCATGCGGCCCAATGGCATTTTCCATATGGACTCCGGCCATTTGAATATCGGCCATTTTGGCATCCAGTAAATTTGCGCCTGTTAGATTAGCGCCATTAAAATTCGACGCGGACATGTTCGCACCACGCAGGTCTGCGTGAGCCATATTGGCATCGTTGCAATTGGATCCTGTCAGATTAATCAGACTCATGTCGGCTCGTAAAAAGGTTGTCCCGGTGCATTCTGCGTCGGTTAACTTGGTGTAACGCAGGATTGCATGCGATAAATCCGCTTCTGTGAGGATGACATGATCCATGTAGGCATCGGTGAGATCCACATTTTGTAAGTTAGCATTCGTGAAGTTGGCACGCGTTAGATCAGCGCTCTTAAAGAGTGCATCTTCCAGATTGGAGTTTTCAAAATTAGCGTCACGTAAATCGGAATTCCGTAGCGTAACGCCCTGAAGATCCATATTGGAAAAATCAGCACCGGCTAATTTAGCATTATCAAGATGCATACCCGCTATCGAATCTTCATCGAAGCGAATGAGCGTCTCTTGTGTTTCGCAATGTTTGATTTCAATCATAACGCTGAACCTTACCTACCTGGTCAGTGATCTGATGGGGAAAGATTTTTCGAGCAAACACGGTCGGCGGGTATTTCACAACTAGTTGTGAAATTGTCAGTAATCGGGGAGGGAATCGTTGGATCTATACGTGGCATTTCATGACGACCGCATGAAAACCATGCTGGTGTTTAAACACCAGGGAAAACCAAAGGTTATGAAAATTCTGGTTGATTATTCGAAGATGGCGAACATACCCGAAGCTCTCCAATTGCACCTTACGATTCCTAGAAATGTAAATCAACACCATTTTGGCGATATTTACAGATTCTCTTAGTACCACAAATTGCCTGATTGCTATCGAATGCAGCATAGTTTCCGGTTACGATTGCGACGGGAAAATATACTCCGGGTGATGATTAACTGGACGAAAGTGATTAAGTATGGCTGAAATAGCCAGTGATTTTCGAATTGACCTTGATAGTTTCAAAGGTCCGATGGACTTGTTGCTCTATCTTGTGCGTAAGCATGAGCTGGATATAACGAACATTCCCGTCGCGGTGGTATTAGAACAATATTTGGAATTTTTGGAGATTTTGGAGCAATTAGACATCAATGCCGTGGGAGATTTTCTGGAGTTGGCCAGTACGTTAACGGAGATCAAATCACGTTTAGTATTACCTGCTGTCTTAGAACCGGAAGAAGAAATTGAGGATCCCCGAGAAGAGTTGGTTCAGCGGTTACTGGAATACAAGACGTTTCGTGATGCGGCAACGTTGCTGGAGGATCAATCAAGAGTTTGGCAGAAGCGTCACTCGCGACAAACGAATGATTTACCGGCACGTAAGATCAATGTTGCCCAGCAGCCCATTCAGGAGGTGGAGTTATGGGATTTGGTCAGTGCGATGGGTCGGATTCTGAAGGATATCGAGGTCGAAAAACCGGAGACGATCATTTTTGACGACACACCACTGCATGTCTATCTTACTCAGATGCATCGTCGCATCGTTCGGGCTGGCCATATTGCATTATCCGAATTCTTTCAGATGGGGATGCACAAATCCGCCCTGATCGGAATGTTTCTATCAATTCTTGAGTTGGTACGACATCATGGCGTGGAGGTTTATCAGGCAACGGTGGGTGGTGATATCTGGCTGCAGCAGGGTGAAATGTTCCAGAACGAAATTGATTTGTCGAATGTAGATCAATATGACGGCAAGAAGCCGATAACCAGCGATATGCCAACCAAGATGCGATGATCCGCTTGTCCACTTTCTTTTGGGCTTACAGATATTCTGTGGTTATGCAGATGATCTTTTGTGGCTAAGATCGATAAAGTGATGGTACAGAATCTCCCACTAAAAACGCTGGTACACGATGGACTAACCATTGAGGGTTATTCTCGCGCGGCCGTTCAGACTTATTGGCGCATCCCGGAATTGAAACTGGGATTTGACCTAGGTGCGCATCCCTGGGATTTTATGGGAACGGCACATTGGTTCATTACCCATACACACATGGATCATGTGGTTGCACTGCCGGTCTATCTGGCGCGTCGTCGTATGATGAAAATGGCTCCTCCCACCATCTATTTGCCGGGTCATGCAATCGGACCGCTATCGGATATCCTGCACAGTTACACCCGTTTAGACCGAGGAAAGCTACCGTGTAAGTTTGTTGCGGTGGAAGCGGGAGATGAAATTGAATTAAACCGTGAGCATGTTGTCACGGTGGGTAAAAGCGAGCATACGGTACCCGCCTTGAGTTATTTGGTGTGGCATCGTCGTAACAAGTTATTGGAAAAGTTTCAGGGTTTGTCAGGTAATGAGATTCGGGATCTGCGTACACAGGGGATTGAAGTCTCCCGTGAGCAGCGCGTTGCGATACTGGGATACACAGGCGATACGACGGCAGCAGGCCTTGATAACATGCCCGACTTGTATCAGGCCAAAGTGTTGATCACGGAAATGACGTTTGTGGCAAAGGATCACAGTGCAGAAAAGATTAAAAAGAACGGCCATATGCATCTGAATGATTTTGTTGAACGGCAGGAAAAGTTTCAGAATGAGATTATTATTGCTGCTCATTTCAGTACACGCTATTCGGATCGTTACATTCAGAGAATGGTGGAAAATGCATTACCGGGTTTACTCAACGGCCGGTTGCATTTATGGCTTTGAGCCGTGTCCTGCCCACAACCTGGAAGGTGTTGATGGAGGATGACGTGAACAACGGTGAACATCCCGAGGCTCGTGCGGCGTATATTCACGTACCCTTTTGTAAACATCGCTGTGGTTATTGTAATTTCACATTGGTGGCGGATCGCAGTGACCTGCATGCATCCTACCTTCAGGCACTTGAGCTGGAACTATCTCAGTTACAAACCCCCCGGTCTGTGGATACGATTTTTTTAGGAGGGGGTACGCCCACCGAGCTTTCCATCTCCCAGCTTCAGCAGCTATTGCAACTGGTACAACGATGGTTCCCGCTGACCTCCGGCGGAGAATTTTCAGTGGAGGCCAATCCAACGGATATTAATCCTGAATTAGTAGAGATGCTGCGTCAACAGGGGGTGAACCGCGTCAGTCTGGGAGGCCAGTCGTTTCAGTCGGTTAAGCTTCAGTGGCTGGAACGTGATCATGACTTGGTTTGCCTGCAAAACAGCCTGGAACTTTTGCAGGAGCACATCGATGTGGTTTCGATGGATTTGATCTTTGGCTTGCCCGGGGAAACAATCAAGATGTGGGCGGCAGATTTGGATCGGCTGGTTCAATTCAAACCACAGCACATTTCCACCTATGGGCTGACGCTGGAAAAAGGAACCCGGTTTTGGAATCAACATCATCGAGGTGAGTTTGAATTACCCGGGGAATCCCTGCAACGTGAGATGTTTTTACTAGCGAGGCGCCAATTACAGCGTCAAGGCTACGATCATTACGAGGTGTCCAGTTTTGCGTTGCCGGGATTTCGTTGTCGTCACAATGAAACATATTGGTTAGGTGCACCGTATTTTGCAGCCGGACCGGGAGCGGCGCGGTACATAGAAGGTCGGCGAGAAATCAATCACCGGAGTACCCTGACCTACCTAAAAAAAATGCTCGCTGGCGAATCTGTAATTGCGGAAGTTGAAGAAATCCATGGAGAGAGCCGGGCACGAGAGATTTTTGTTTTTGCCATGCGACGATTAGATGGAATTACTCCGGAGTGGTTCTTACAACAGACCGGCAGGGATTTGTACCAACTGATTGGTAATGAAATAAAGCAACTTGTCGATCAGGGTTTACTGATCTGGGCCGACGATCACTTAAAATTAACCGAACAGGGACTATTGGTTAGTGACAGTATCTGGCCAAGAGTGCTCTGATGGTTATTGTTGTTTGAGCCACAATTGCAGTTGATGTTCCACTTCGTCAAACGTCAGAAGGGTTTGGGGAATAACATCGCGAATTCGTTTTTCGTCGTAACAGACGTAATCCGGATATCGCAGTAATTCAATTTCTTCCTCCAAAGCAAGAATCCAGTTGGGAACATCAAGTCCCGAGCCGGATGAGTGTTTGGTCAATGTGTTGGTTTCTTCCAGTAATCGATCAAACGCCGGACGCGCATCTTTTAGATCTTTGCTCTCCTCCAACGCGGGTTCCACCAGAGATCGGAGATAATCGATGTGCATGGAATGCGTGAACCGCTCCCCAATCCGATTGGCCACGGTTCGCATGGTCATCGAATATTGTTGTTGCAGTTTTTCCAAACGCTCCAGAAACATATCGGCTTCTTCCTGAATCCGTTCGATCAGGCTTTCCCTCCACAATTGAGCGGCAGAGATCTGTTTATTTGAGGTCAGCAATTGATGTGCCAGCACAACGGGACGCAGATTCCAGCAAATGCGGTCGTAGCGCGTACGTAAACGTAGAAAGTCCAGGAGTGTGTAGAGCATTTCACCATGATCACTTTGAGTAGTCGTACTGTTGTAGTCACGGTATTCGTTGTAATTTTCTACAATGGACTCCAAAATTAACGAGAGCAGTGTGGAGGCTTCGTCTATCTTAATTCCATGGGAAAGATCATCACAAAGCTTGAGTTCGACATAGGGCTCGTCCTGAACAGCAGTTAGCCAATTCTCAACCCCTTGTAGTAGAATCCCCCGAATATTTCCCATTGCCAGAAACTGTTGCGTGAAGAGCTCACTTCCGTATTTTTGAATGAACTCCATGGTGCCATCCCACATGCTGGCATTATTTATTCGTTCCAGCACACTTAACCGCAGCGTTTGGCTGTGTGCGAGCCAGCTGCTGAGCATGGATTCGGTGATCTGTTCCAGCGACTGAACCAGGAGTTGGTCAGTAGGGTTTTCAGCCTCGTCCCTTCCTGACGGAGCGTTTTCGGATGAGGGGTCTGCAGCCTGGTCCCATGTTGAGCAGGATGCAATCAGGCATTCGACAATTGCCTGATATCCTATATTAAAGAGGTCGTCAAATTCCGTGACCGCGCCCAGACCAACGGGATGTTGTCGTTCCATCGTCCGCGCGGTTTCCAGTAGATGGCAGGTTTCCTGAATCAACCCCATGCGGGGCAGCCATAGCAATAGATCGGAAATGGTACGTTGCCGGATACGGCTATTTACAATTTCCAATGGTTTTCCACCTTTAGACAGGGGTACGTACAGCAGAGGCAACTGAGAAAGACCTTCGATCAACGATTCCCACTGCTGTCGCAATGCATCCTGATCTCCTCGGATCAAAGCGGAAAAGACACGGGATGTGACCTCTTCAAATTCAACAATGGCGGAATCTGGTTCATGTTCGCTGATCTGTTGCAAATACATGCTGACACTGTCAAGAATGCGTTTGGTATCAGTCACTTCGATGGTGGTTGCAATCACTCGTTCCGTAAGGGATTCCAGGGTTACACGATGACGATCGTATTCTGTCATGGAGTCAAAGTCGCCAACGGGCATCGGGATCACATGTTGACTGATCGACTCAATCAGGTGTTCCAGTTGCGTCCGATTTTGGGATAGTCGCTGAGACCAGTCTTGAATGGTCAGGAGGCTATCTTTTATTAACCCCTGATCCGAATTCGCACTTTGCCGGATGTGGATGGCATGGCCAAGGCCCGCGATTTTCCACAGTCGTGCCAGACTGTCATGGAATGCCAATCGCATATCGATTTCTTCACCTATCGCCAACAGTGCACTGTGGCTGGGATCCGATCCATCATAGACTTCACCTTCAATTCCGTCGGCGGTCGTATCCCGGTAAGAAACATCTTCGTAGGCTGCCCGAAAAAGATCCTGTTCCTGATCGTCCGCTTCGTTTTGAGATGAGGAATCTTGTTCCAGGGGATCCGACTTGCCATTGAACTGAGGGACATCCCAGAAGGTTTCTGAATTGGCTTCAAAATAATCGAATAATTTACGGACCAGCTTCCAGGTTTCCCCCGGGTTCGTATCGGCATTGGAAGATTGGTTGGCAGCGCCTTCTCCGGGGGCTGATGCGTTTGCCAGTACATCGAGCAACCATCTTCGGGACAGGATATAGAATGATGAGTCATTTTGTTCCAGGGGGATTCGATCGGCTTCACTGAGCCAGTTAATAAGCAGGGCCATCGAGGCAACGTAGTCCCCATGTTCCAGTAGCGAATGGATGACCAGTGAGTACGCTTTGGGTGAATCAAAGATTTGAGCATAGGGAGCCCAGAATTTGACATTACCTGCTTCGGCTCCCCCTTTATGCCACAGATTTAGCGCCTCAGCCACATGCTGAGCTGCATCATAAAGCATATGAGGATTGGCTGCGTTAATGTTGGTTACTTCATGAGCCGCATATTGGTGCCACCAGTTGGCGGCTTCCTGGAATTGCTCATCCATACGTTGGCACAGTGGCTGGTCATCAATGGCAGCCGCTTCACTCCATGTCCGTGCCAGCAGTGCGAAAAATTGTTCGACAATCAGAACCAGTTCATCAATACGGTGGTCATGGACACTATTTTCCATTGCCGGGAACAGACTGAACTGGCAATCAAACCCCAAAATATTCCAGGGATCGGCAAAGGCGCCACACTGGATCCCCCGTTGGATAAGATAAAAAATCGACGCAGCGATATTACCGGCTTCTTCCAGATTTCCTTTTTCGATTGCCTGCAACGACTGATCAAGCTGACAGGCGATACGGCACCGAAATCTGGCGGACGGCACGGGTACCAGACTGGCTTTTGCACGAGCGGCATCATGGTGGCCCATAAAAGCAAAAATCTGACCAAGGTGAATATGTTCTAACTGATGAGCACGCGTTTCCGTCAGTTTGGCATTGAGGTGCTGTCGAGCGGCTCCAAATGGCTGGTGACGGACAAGTGTTTCCGCTGCCAGCCGATCACGATGACTACGCTCCGTCCGCTGTAACAGATCGCGATAAAACGCGTCACGGTATTGGGCAATATGGGGCATCAGCTTTGATAGAGTTACGGTGGAGTCATGGCAATCGGGCCCCCATCCATTGATGCCACTGGCCATGAGAATGGTACCGGCCAGAACCGCCGCCGCTTCAAACAAAACCTCGTCTGGATCTAAATCCTTGCGGTCATCCAATCGTGTCATGAGTGAATCGAGCGTAACTTTTTGAATGACATAGCGGTCATAATAGCCTTTGTTGTTAATGTGATGAGGATCCCACATTCCAAAATGATGATTGGGACGTTTGTTTGCGGGGTGATCGAAATCATAGGATCGGGGATCCAGTGCAATTTCCTTTAGATTTTCCAGCTCAAAAAATGCCTGTCGTAATAACGCGTCGTCCGTCTCCGTCAATAACTCAACGGTCTTTTCAATGACTTGCTGATAGGATCCGTCACAGGCTCCGCTACCCTGAATGTAAAGCGGTACGGGCCTCAGCCATTCATGAGTATAGGGTTGGATGTTTTGAGTTTCCAGCGTCGCTACAGGCCGGTAACCAATGAAGTCATTGAATTGTCGAAGCAGAACTTCGGTGTCAATATTTTCAAAATCCGGCCCGTTCTGCAGAATGACTTCAAACGCGCGACCAATGAAGAATGAATTGAAAAGCTGGATTTCCGACTGATGAAACAACAGATCCTGGTGGAACATAAAATACGTTCGTAATAACTGATCAAATGTTATTTCGATGACGATGCGTGACTGGTCATTGTTGGTAAATGCCTCGTTATGATCGGACAGGTAATCGATGGCTTCAAACAAAAAGTCATACAGCCGTGTCCATGTTTCTTGAGGATAAACAGCCGTTAGTTTACGCCAGACAATATTTAGATTTGTATGAAAGAGTGGGTCTTCCGAACCGGATGAGAAGTTGAGATACCCCAGCACTTGTTCAAGTGCCTTTAACTCAGCAGAACTTAGTTCGGTGACCTTCATATTGTGGCGTTTCGTAGGTGATCGGACAGCCCATCAATGTCCAGGGAATTGCGATGGGTTTGGTAATTTTAATTTAGGGGTACTTCGCCGTATGGTCTAGCCCGTAGAGTGGATTGAAAAAGGGCATGTTTCCAGACTAATGGATTCGCGACGAAGAGTAGAAGTTTGGGTTATATGGGCTATTCAGCTCAATCCTGAAGGTACGTCTGTATGGGTTGATTAGGTTTCACAAGCAGTTTTTTTGCAATTAGTATAAAGTTCATGTGCAATCATGAAGAATTGCATTCGATATGGCTGACGATAGCAATGGACATAAATATTGCTGGTCTTTTGCCGGCTGATTAGTATGATAAATATGTGGTCGCGCCTGAGCGTTTGCCATGATTGTTTTAACCTACAAACCGATGGAATGAAGTTATGCGTAAAAACAGCGTCTTTACACTGTTCATGCTGTTGCTCCTGGGCGCCCCTGTATTTGGCCAGTTGAATACGAACGGGTTGATTACCAATAATTCGGCCAGAACTTTGGGATTACAACGTACCTGGTATTTACAGGTTCCTATGAGTCCTTATTCCTCGGCCATCCGCGACGCTTATTTGCATGTAAATGCAGCGGAGGCAGATTGGACTTACGAAGTGATTTCCGGTGAAGATTCCTATTCATTTTCGGATAAAGATCTGGATAGTTTTGGACGCCCGTTGGGTCGCGAAAAAGCGAATAAAGCGGCCGTGGAGTTTCGTCGAGAGTTGGGTGCGGGTAGTGAGATTGTTGAACATTCCGTTCCCAAAATATACTTATCTACGCTGACGGACCGCGGTGACGTTACTTTAGTCAATGGCGAAACCGGTCAGGTCTATTGGTCAACGCATGTTGGAAATCCCCGTCACCCCGCTGTCGGTGTTTGCACGAATGACGAATTCACTGTCGTCGTTACAGGAATTCGTATTTATGTGTTGCGGAATTCTGATGGTGGCATTGAACAGGATCGTCTGGTTCAGGGTTTACCCGGGGCTGGCCCGGTGGTGGTTGGGAAAAACCTTTTTGTCCCTACCGTTGAAAACCGAGTTGAGTATTTTCATCTGGACCAGTTCAACTGGACTCCCAATGTTCTGCCATCCGCTGGTCGTGTTTTGGTACAACCGGCCATTGGTTTACGAAGTATCGCGTGGGCAACCGACCGGGGTAATGTTTATGTTGCGGGAACGGGAAAACCAAAACCCTGGTATCGCGTTGAGACGATTGGCAAAGTGATTGCACCCGTTGCCTTTCAGCAAACAGGTTACTATGTCGCTAATTGCCTCGACGGATATGTCTATTGTTTTAGTGAAGCCGAGGGAAATACAAGGTGGCGTCAAAGTGTTGGAGAACCGCTGGTTCGGCAACCTGTGATTGTCCGGAATCGAGCTTATGTCATTTCCCGGGACAAGAATTGTTATTGTTTGGATATGGTGACCGGTGACGTGTTATGGCGACATCCAAATATTTCTCAAATTGTTTCGGCTAGTGGCGAACGACTTTATGCTTTGGATCGGCTGGGAAATCTTGTGATCCTGAACCTGATTAATGGTGGTCAGTATCATTCGCTGGCGGCAGGCAAAGTGGATTATGTTATGGTCAATGCGCTCACGGATCGTATCTATATGGGAACTCGTGATGGATTAATCCAGTGCGTACATGAATCCCATCGACCTTTTCCGTTGTTACATGTGGATGAAATTATTGAAGAAGAACCGATTGACGAGGGAAATGAAGATCCGATGAATCCAGCCAATCCGATGCCGCAAAATCCTGGAAACCCCCCGGCGGCAAATCCGTTTGGAAATGGCGGAGCTAATCCCCCGGCGGCAAATCCGTTTGGAAATGGCGGAGCTAAGCCCCCGGCGGCAAATCCATTTGGAAATAACGGAGCCAATCCACCGGCGGGTGGCAATAAAAATCCGTTCCAAAACCCCTAAACCGCCGGTACGACATACTCTGTCATGTTGTAGGTTCCGTCAGAGCGGATCAATCTTCGGTTGCGAGTACTTGACCGCAGTCTCTCTGCGTAGCAAACTCTTTATTTGTACTGCTACAATAATTTTGCATTTATTGTTTTAGCAACAATTGTAATCTTACCTACTAAACAGGAAATCCCCGGACTATGCCCTCGCCTCCGATACGACGCGCGTTGATTAGTGTTAGTGATAAAAATGGTTTAATTGAGTTTGCTCGTGGTTTGGTGGAAGCTGGAATCGAGATTTATAGCACGGGTGGTACCCGTCGACACCTTGAAGAAGGTGGTATCGAGGTGGTCGATGTCAGTCAATACACTGGTTTTCCAGAGATGATGGATGGGCGTTTGAAGACCCTTCATCCCAGAATCTTTGGTGGGATTCTGTGTCGCCATGACCGTGAAGACGATCTGGCTGCTTTAGCCGAACATGATATCCACTGTTTTGAATTGGTTGTTGTCAATTTGTATCCGTTTCAGGAGACGATTGCTAAAGCCGATGTCACACGTGCAGCCGCCATTGAACAGATTGATATCGGTGGCCCAAGCCTCGTTCGCGCTGCAGCAAAAAATCACCTTTTTACTTCTATCGTGACGACCTCACAGCAGTACGAAACGATTTTACAGGAGGTGTCTGAGAATCAATGCACTTCGCTGGAAACCCGGGAGCGTCTGGCTACCGAGGCATTTGCGATGACTGCCGATTATGATACGGCGATCGCTGCTTACTTTGCTGAATCAGAGAACGCTCCCCAATTTCCACCAAGTCAGAATATTCATATAAAACGGCAAGCAGAATTACGGTATGGTGAAAATCCCCATCAACCAGCCGCTCTCTATTCGCTGACCGGTAGTACGGGGGCGAGTCTTGTTCAAGCTCAGCAACTCAATGGGAAAGAGCTTTCATACAACAATCTTCTGGATCTGGATGCCGCACTGAATATTGTCCATTCGTTTACAGAACCAGCCTGTAGTGTGATCAAACACAATAATCCCTGCGGAACCGCCGTGGGAGATTCCCTGGCAAATGCCGCTGAGAAGGCAATGGCCGGGGACCCCTTAAGCGCTTTTGGCAGCGTACTGGGTTTCAATCATGATGTGGATGAGGCAACGGCGGAAGTGCTGGCCGAACCCGGATTGTTCATCGAAGCGATCGTGGCTCCCAATTTTTCGGCAGCCGCAATTGATCTATTGACTACAAAACCTAAATGGCGAAAGAATGTCCGACTGATGCAGGTGGGGAAGCTGGAGCCCCGCGAAGAAGCTCTGGCTTATCGACAGATTGCGGGGGGCATGTTGGCGCAACAGGCAGATACGGTTGCCGACGATTACTCAGCATGGAAAGTCGTCACAGAAACCCAACCCGATGCTCTGCTTGATGGTGAATTACGGTTTGCATGGCAAATGGTGAGGCATATCAAGTCGAATGCCATTGCCATCTGTCGAAACCAATCGTTGGTTGGTGTTGGAGCCGGGCAGATGAGTCGCGTGGACTCGGTGAAAATTTCGATTCGTAAAGCCGGAGATCGAACTCAGAATGCCGTTTTGTCATCAGATGCTTTCTTTCCCTTTCCCGATGCAATCGAAGTTGCGGCGGAAGTGGGGATCGCCGCCATCATCCAGCCCGGAGGTTCCCGAGGTGACGAGGCCGTGATTCAGGCATGTAATGACCATGGAATTGCGATGATTTTTACGGGCCGAAGACACTTTAAACATTAGAATCTCTGGCCAGTGAGGAGGTATTCGTTCGCTTGTCAAAGGGACAGAAAAGCACGACTCCTGAATTTCTCCGTTGGGCCTTACGTATGCCCTGCGACCTGAAGGATATTCCGGCCTGGAATAACCCAGACTACGTTGAACGTCACCTCCGGGCCATCCGCATCTATCAAACGGCCGTGCGTGAAGATCGGGTCTTGGATGGGATTGCCGTTGCGCCGTTACCGACGGATCAGGAAAAGATATCCGCCGCACTGGGATTTCGGGTTGCGGACGTGTTTGAGTCCTTTGGAAAACCTGAAGATGTGGCAGCCTGTTGTGAACATTGTCCGGCAAATGTAATGCGCCTGCAATTTCCGGATTCCAGCGTCGGTTGTTTTGGTATCCTTCCGGTTACCAATGTGGATGTTCATCCCTGGGCGGATTCGATTGCTGAGGGAGAATTGGATTTGCGCAAGGAACTGGAATCCGCTTTGCAAAGCCATCCGGATCTGCAATTGCGATTGGAAAAGTTGTTTTTACAGACCAAGCCGGCCTGGTACGGAATCTGGATTCCTGAGGTGCCGAGTCTGGAACAACGACGGATGCAGTCTGAAGTTATGAGGCTTTTACAATCACAGATTCCGGATCAGGATTTTACCGAAAGCTGGAGACTGTTTGCGGCAGCATTGGATGCCAGTATCATATCGGATATCCCGATAGAGATTCAGTTGCTTCCAGCCGGTATGCGTGATAACGTTCATTGGACCATACCAGCGCATTGCCGGAATTGTCATGGGCCGGTAGAACCCGTTATAAAAATGGATTCTTATCGTTGTCAGATTTGCGGAATTCAAAAACAACAACTGACCCCGCAAAGGCGGTTTGTGAAAGGAAAACGACCCTATTGGGAAATAAACCGGTTTCTCGGTGAACAGGGTGCTGCAACATTCATCGATAAATATGTGCAGAAGAAGGGAAAGCAAAATGTCTCGGACGGACAGCGTGTTAGATAAAATCATCGCTACCAAAAGAACTGAAGTTGCGCGGGCACGCGAGGAGGTGCCTGAACGGGAATTACAGGCGCGGCTTGTCGACTCGCCGCCGATACGGGATTTTTTTGGGGCGTTGGCAGCGCCGGGACCGATCAAACTAATTGCCGAAGTGAAAAAGGCCAGTCCGTCTGCCGGTTTAATCCGAGCTGATTTTGATCCGATACGGATTGCAACGGACTATGCCGAGAATGGGGCAGCCTGCATTAGTTGTCTGACCGATGAAACCTATTTTCAGGGGAATCTGGAGTATCTGTCTGCAATTAGGCGATCGGTCGATATTCCCCTGTTGCGGAAAGATTTTATTATCGACTCCTACCAGTTACTGGAAACGAGGGTTGCAGGTGCGGATGCGGTTTTGTTGATTGCTGAATGCCTGAATGACGATGAACTACAGACACTGCATCAGCAAGCCATTGCTCTGGAACTGACGCCGTTAGTTGAGTTTTATGCTCCTCAAAACTGCTCTCGTGTTCTTAACGCCGGGGCCAGATTGGTTGGTGTTAATAATCGAAATCTGCATACGTTTGAGACGGACTTGCAGCATACGATTTCGATGCGCAAAAATATTCCTGCGGAATGCCTTGTGGTGGCCGAAAGTGGAATTCATACACCCGCAGACGTAAGAATGTTGTCTCAATCAGGCATCGATGCAATGCTTGTTGGCGAAAGTCTGATGCGGCAGGATTCTATTTCGATGGCGGTCAAAAACCTTCTTTCCGGGCATTTTGTCGATGAAGAATGAGCCTTTTGGGTCAGAAAGACGGGCGTTAATCGCAGGGGAAATCGCTATAGAGCTTTCAGAGTAGTTTTCGTATACTTTTGCCACTTCATCTAACGGGGGGGAATGCCTGTTGAGACTGAAATGCAATGTACCGGCCCGTACGTTTACATCATTTAAAGCCCGCCTGGTTTTTATTAGTGGCCTGTTTGCTGATGATCCAATTGGGTTGCGGAACTACCAAACAGAAATTGGGAACGGATCAATTACTGATGTCGAACGCGGTTGATCTTACCGTGGGTGATCTGGACTTTAGCTGTATCTCTGGTGAAAAAGTCTATTTAGACACGCAGTATGTGGTTTCTGGTGCCATTAAGGGGGTTGGATATGTTGGCTCTCACTATATTGTCAGTTCCCTGCGGCAACATCTGATTGCCCACGGGTGTCAATTGATCGATTCAAAAGGGGATGCCGACTATATTGTTGAAGCACGCGTTGGAGCTTTGGGTAATGACAGTCAAACGATTACCTATGGTATCCCCGGCAATAATACGTTGGGAAATGTTAGTGCGTTGTTCCCGAGTATGCCCGCGTTACCGGTGATTCCTGAAATATCGATAGCAAAAAGAGACGACAATGCGGGTATCGCAAAAATTTCGGTGTTCATTTATGACGCGAAAAACAGTGATCCAATCTGGCAATCCGGTGTCGAATATGCCCGTAGCACCGCGAATGATATGTGGGTTTTTGGCGCAGGACCTTTTCAGTGGGGTACGATATACGGAACAACACAATTTGCAGGGAAGCCGATTAGTTTTGACAAATTTAATGTTGCAAAATGGTTGCGCCCAAAAACGGAACCGATTGATGTAGATCATGCAATCTACTTCAACGAATTTTCTTTTGGCACGGAAACCGAATCGCAGTCCTTTGTACTGCCAGCCAGTTATAACCAACCTGCCACTTCCGCACCGCCAGAACAGTCGGAGTCCGGCGAGCCAAAATTACTGATCCCGGCCGAAGGTGCACGTAAGTTGCCCCGATAGACGTAAGTTGCCAGTCTTTCCTCCCCCCAAAGTTCTTATGTCGACTTCAGGATTTTCAAGTGACCAATATGAACTGCTGGACTGCGGTTCAGGCAGGAAACTGGAACGATTTAGTTCCTGGATTGTGGATCGCCCTGCCCCGGCGGCGGAACACCAACAGCCACAGGATCCGCAGAGGTGGAAATCTGCGAATTTTATTTTCCAGCGTGGTCGGGATGGATCCGGTCGTTGGGAAACCAAAGGGGACGTCCCCCGACCGCTAAGCCGTGATTCCGGGTCGAAGATGGTTCCGTGGGTTATTGATTTTCGTGGTCGCTTTAAACTGCGGCTTGAGGCCAGCCCGGCAGGTCAGTTGGGTGTGTTTCCGGAGCAGGCAGGCAACTGGGATTGGATTGATCGACAGGTTCGCCGCGGAGGAAAAGCACTGGGAAGTCCATTACGGGTACTTAATCTGTTTGGTTATACGGGTGCGAGCACCTTAGCGGCTGCAGCCGCCGGAGCAGAGGTTACTCACATTGACAGTGCAGGAAATATCATTCAGCGTGCCAGAGAGAATGCCAGGATGAGTGGTCTGGAAGCTGCTCCGATTCGGTGGATTCAGGAGGATGTTACGTTGTTTTGCAAACGTGAGGTGAAACGGGGTAATTCCTATCATGCCGTTATTCTGGATCCACCCTCCTATGGACATGGTCC